>JAKLQJ010000017.1 GCA_022013385.1 Elusimicrobiota bacterium | reverse complement strand
TCTATTCTTTTGTTTCTACCGCTGTAGCTGCGCGCCCTTGGCGCGCCTGCCATTTTAGACATAAAGCCAAGATTGAGGAGGATTTTAGAATAGATATAATGTCAAAACTCCGTAATTGCGACGATTTCTCCCAATTATGGAAAAGAAAAAAATTATAAGAATTAAGGACGATAGGAAATATTGATATCATATTCCTTAGAGATAAAGATTGGCTTATGATAACTCGTCTTAAAGAACTTGAATTCTTAAGACTAAACCGATAAAGATAGAATTTATTCATCAAGCGCGTTGGTTGATGTAAAGCAATTTAGATATTCTGATGCCGGTGAAATAAATTCACTGGTTTTGTTTTTCTACTCCATTAAGATTCCGATAGTCCATTAACAATCTTGGAAGCTATGCTTTGGAACAACGAACCTTTTGGTTCCCCCATACTTCGTTGTGGACAGGCATCAGATGTCGTGAGCTATGCGAATGACCATAAAGTGGCCGTTTTGATGGACATAGTCCGTGAGACGGCACCCGACATAGTCTTGTCGGTAGTTTCGCCGTCTGATAGGCATAGCCTCTGATACGGCACTGACACAGTCTTGTACGAACGACCAATTTTTACGAAGTAACATTTTAAGGTTCACGGAAAACCAACCGGGGTAACTTAATGAAGATTTTTTAGTAGAATAAGACAGATAAGGAGAATATTATGGAATTTAAGGGTTCAAAAACAGAAAAAAATCTGTTAACCGCATTCGCGGGAGAATCGCAGGCGAGAAATCGCTATACCTATTTTGCCGGCGCGGCTAAAAAAGAAGGCTATGAGCAAATATCCAGAATATTTGAAGAAACCGCCAATCAGGAAAAAGAGCATGCTAAAAGGCTTTTTAAATTTCTTGAAGGCGGAGAACTTAAAATAGAAGCTTCTTTCCCTGCCGGAAAAATAGATAACACAAAAACAAATCTGAAAGCGTCCGCCGCGGGTGAAAATGAAGAATGGACTGAAATGTATCCTTCTTTCGCAAAAATAGCTACAGAAGAAGGTTTTGAAGCGATAGCAAAAGTTTTTGAGGCAATAAGCATAGCCGAAAAACAACATGAGAAAAGATATCTTGATTTGGCACAAAATATTGAATACGGAAAAGTCTTTAAAAAAGATCAACCTGTAAAATGGCGCTGTTTAAACTGCGGCTATACCCATGAAGGGATAGAAGCCATTGACCTTTGTCCGGCCTGCGCTCATCCCAAAGCTTATTTTGAACTTTTAAGCGAAAATTGGTAAAAAAAAGAACAATGCAAATACAAGGATACTTGAATACGGTGATATGTAAATCAAGCATCACAGGAGAAAAGCTGACACTAAAATAAGGAGATTTTATTTTTATATATTAGCTTATAAATCCAAATCAGCCTATCATCTCATCTATAATCGGAGAGGGAATATGGAAATGGAAGAAGAAATTCAGGAACAAGAAGAAACAAAAGAGTTAACCAAAAGAACCGTAACCATGCAAGGCAGACCAATGGTTCTTGCCGGCAATGAAATAAAAGCGGGAGATAAAGCTCCCGATTTTAAGGTTTTGGATAATGATATGATGCCAATGAAATTCTTACGAAGCCACTTGGGCAAGGTATCGGTTATTCTAAGCGTTCCTTCATTAGACACGCCGATTTGCGACCTTGAAACTAGAAGATTCAATAAAGAAGCTCAAAGCCTATCCCCCGATATAAATATTTTGGCTATAAGCATGGATTTGCCTTTCGCTCAAAAAAGATGGTGCGGAACAGCAGGAGTTACCAATGTTAAAACTTATTCGGATTATCAAAGGGGCGTTTTCGGCAGGGCATACGGCGTTCTGATTAAAGATTTGCGGCTTTTGGCAAGAGCAATATTTATTATGAATAGAGAAGGCGAGGTTAAATATGCTCAGCTTGTAAAAGAAGTTACAAATGAACCGAATTATGATGAAGCATTAAGTGAAATTAAAAAACTGAATTAAGAACAACGAAAAAAACACCGGAAATGGTAATAACGGAAATACGCAAATATGTAAATACGGTGATATGTAAATCAAACATCAAAAACAAACACAACGGGGATATTATTTTTACATATCAAACTATTGCCTTATTTTCTTATTACGCCGTTTACAAATTATCTATCAAGGAGACTTAAAATGACAGAACTAAAACAAGGTTATACAGGGTGCCGTAACAAAGGGCAATGCCTATCAGACGGCCAAGTTTACAAATGCATGATATGCGGCAATATAGTTGAAATGCTGCATTCGGGCATGGGAGAATTGGTTTGCTGTGAAAAGCCGATGAAGCTCTTTATTGAAAATTCTGTTGACGCGGCAAAAGAAAAGCATGTGCCCATAATTGAAAAAACCGGCGAGGGATTTAAAGTAAAGCTTGGAAGCGTCGCTCATCCTATGGAAGAAAAGCATTATATTGAATGGATAGAGCTTATGGCCGGCAAAAAAAGCTATAAGAAATTCTTAAATCCGGGCGATGCGCCGGAGGCTGAATTTTGCATTGATGCCGATGAGGTTACGGCCAGAGCATATTGCAATCTTCACGGACTTTGGAAAAATTCCGCCGCTTAAACTTGAATATGGAAAACTTGGATAAAATTTTTTCCGCTTTAAATAAGCTGTCTTATGGGCTTTATATCGTGTCTTCCGCCTTTGACGGAAAGAAAAACGGACAATTGGCAAATACCGTTTTTCAGATTACGCCTAATCCGCCCAAAATAGCCATAGCCCTTAACAAAGGAAATCTAACACATGAAATGGTGGATAAAAGCGGTCTTTTCTCGGTTTCGGTTTTGGAAGAAGAAACTCCTTTAACTTTTATCGGTCTATTCGGTTTTAAAAGCGGAAGGGATATTGATAAATTTGAAAAAGTTTCTCATCAGATGGACGGAGATTGTCCGATTGTAATTGAAAATGCGCTATCTTGCTTAAAAGCAAAAGTAGTAGCTAAAATGGACGCGGGCTCTCACACTCTTTTTATGGGAGAAATTATCAGCGGACAAATACTTAAAAACGGAACGGCTTTAACTTATGATTTTTATCAAAAGAATAAAAAAGGTAAAACACATAAAAACGCCACAACTTTTAATAAAATAACGGAAAAATAAAAAACAATATTTAGGAAGTCCGACTTCCGAAACAGCGAGGCTATACCTCATCAAATATAGAGAGTTATACGAACAACCGCGCAAGAAGTAAAATATATAAGTGGAAGTGCGGACTTCTTAACCACAACTTTTAATAAAATAACGGAAAAATAAAAAAACATAAATTAGGCCCGCCTATGGCGGGAAGCTACAACACTTTGAAATTCCTATACATCAAATTAGTCCCGCCATAAAGGCGGGAGTAGCTACACTTTGAAATTCCTATACATATATTTAGGAAGTAAGGCAAGAGGATTTTACAGAGGATTTTACGGAGGATTTTACGGAGGCCAACAAATGAAAAAATATGTATGCAAACTATGCGGATGGGTATATGATCCGGCGCTCGGAGATCCGGATAATAATGTTCCGGCCGGAACGCCTTTTGAAAAAATACCGGATGACTGGGTTTGTCCCGTATGCGGAGCCGAAAAAGAAGAATTTGAAGCTGAAAACTAAATTCTTTGACGATAACTGAGGCATAAGGCTCTGTGACTTAAATTTTTGATGCTGTTATTATATTTTATGCCTTTTGAGAAGGCATTCTGCCTTACTATTTTCGCCCTTGCCAAAAAATTCCGCTATTCTGCTTATCCCATCCTTATCATTTGTCAAATCATATAGAAAAATGGAGTAACCGGCGCGAAAAACAGGTTTGATATTTTTAAGCCAATTGAAAGTGTCTTTGTTTGTATAATAAACACTTTGCAGATTTGTAACGGAAATAGCGAAAAGGACTTTATCAAATTTGCATAAATGCACCGTTTCATCATAAGTGGGAGCGGATATTTTTATAAAGGATAATCCCGCATAAAGATGAGCGGCCAAAGCGGCCAAAACAATAAAAGATATTATTTTCTTTCTTTTACTTATGTCCATTTATCCATTATAAGAATTTAAGAATAATCTAACCACCTTCTCCAATTTTTAAAATGTTAATATATTAATCGGAATGAAAAAAAGTCAGCAAATTAAAGAGGAGGCCGACAAAAGGCTTAAGATATTTGAAAAATTTGTTGATATATTGGTATTTAAGTACGGCTATCGCCATAATTTTTTCCTTACCGATTTTTACAGTGTGGGAATAGCGACTAAAGAACTGTATTTTAAAGCGCCTGAAATTAAAAGATCCTGGCAAAAACACTTAGAAAACAAAAACAATGACAAACATTTCGCGCAGTTATACATTGGAACGCCTTATTGCGCTTCAAAATGTTCTTACTGTATGTATTTCAAGGAAATAGGCGCGCCAAAGCGTATTGAGGAATATAAAAATAATCTTATAGCTTCCATAAATTATTTTTCGGATGTTTTGAAAAATATAACTTTTGACAATATATACTTCGGAGGCGGCACGCCCAGTCTATTTAGCGAAAAACAGCTCCAAGAAATTTGTCATGTCCTGAAAAATAAAATACATTTCAAAACGACGGGAGAAAGAACTTGCGAATGCAATCCGTCCAGCGCCACCTTGGAAAAATTAAAAACACTGAAAAAAGCCGGTTTTAATAGAGTAAGCTTTGGAGTGCAATCGTTAAATAAAAAAGTGCTGAAAGACATTAATCGCGACTATCAAAATTTTTCCATGGTCAAAGAATCAATACTCGGAGCAAAAAAAGCGGGCATAAAATACATAAATGTGGACTTGATGCTTGGTCTTTACAATGACACGCCTCTGTCATTTATAGATGCATTTAAAAAGATAATCTCCCTAAAACCCTATGCCTTAAGGGTATACTCCGTCCAGCCGATAAAATCTTATCTTGATAAATATTTTCAGGGCAAACTGAGCAATTTTGAAAAACATTTTGAAAAGCAAAAAAAAGTAATGGATAAATTATGCGCCATAGCGGCTGAAATGAATTTTTCATATGAAAAAAAGGGGTTAAAATTCAATAAAAGGTCATCCAGCGCCATAGATTTTAGAAATAAAGATATTTCCCCTTTAACCGCGGTTTACTTGCCGTACTATATAGAAGACAAAGAAGCGTCTTTATTCTGCCTAGGGCATGCCGGCAATTCATATATTCACAATCAAATAAGATACCGCAGCGAGCCGCTTAGTAAAAATCCCAATGAAAACACCTATGTTGGAATTAAAACGGATAGAAGGAACGAAATGACCTATTTTTTGCTTAATAATCTCTCTAATAACAAATCCCTCTCCCTTAAATCTTTTAAAAAAGTTTTTAATACCGAATTAAAAGATGAATTTGATTATGAAATAAAACTCTTAAAAAGCCTCAAACAGATAGAATTTAAGAAAGATGAGATGATATTTTTGCCCGTAAAAGCAAAGGAAAGATTTACTTATTCCATGTTTTTTATTCCCTATGACCAGCTCTTAAAAAACATGAGAAACCTGCTTAACGGAAAAGGGAAAACCCTGCCTATAAAAAATGACTCTGCGATAAAATAATCTGCCGTTCTCTTTACTATCTTTTGCTTTCTTGCTTTTTCTGCCGCTCTGCCGCGCTGTTACAGTTTTATCTGTAGCACTGTTGCCTGCCGCTCTGCCGCGCTGTTACAGTTTTATCTGTAGCACTGTTTCTGCCGCACTGCCGCGCTGTTACAGTTTTATCTGTAGCACTGTTGCCTGCCGCTCTGCCGCGCTGTATAGCGCTATTGCGCTATTTTTTATTCATACTTTAAAGCTTCAACAGGATCAAGTTTTGAAGCGTTCCAAGCCGGATATATCGAGGCAAAAAAGCCGGTTAACATTGCCGCTAAGACCGATAAAAAAGGCATCCACCACTGCACCATCATCATATCCGTATTGCCCTTGGATGCCAAATACTGAATACCGACAATGCCGACAAATACTCCGACTATTCCCCCGATAAAACCCAAAAATGTGGCTTCAACCATAAACTGCGCCATAATATTCGTGCGCGTGGCTCCGATTGCCCTTCTTATTCCTATTTCTTTTATTCTTGAATAAACGGTAGCCAGAGTAACATTCATAATGCCAATGCCTCCGGCCATTATGGCAATAATGCCTATTATCAGAACCGTATACATATCGCGAGCCTTATCGGCCAATTGCTCTTTTATCAATTCCCTATAATCTTTAATTTCAAAACGCAATTTACCGCTATGCCTGCTCTGTATAAATTTTTCAATCTTCTTTTTATAAGAGGTAATTGTCTTTTCACCTCCCGTATCAATGTCTATTGATTCAATTCCGTCTCCGCTATAAGACCAGCCGCTTAAAAATCGTTGAGCTGTGGTTATGGGAACAAATATTTTCGCGCTCCAGCCTCCGGATACACTAAGAAAAGTTTTTGGATTTTTTTCAAGAACAGGCTCTTCAAGTATTCCAACAACAGTGTATAAATTATCGCCAAGCTGAATTGTGGAGCCAAGGACTTCATTATGTTTAATATACTCCTGGAACTTATCTCTCCATGAATATATTTTCATCCATTTAGGCTTTTTTATCCATCCGCCGTCCTTGATTATAACGCATACCCGTTCAAAATTATCCACATCATATTGATTTATAAACCGCCCCTTCAGATTATAAATCCAACCCCTGCGCCTCCATTGGGTGTTTATTCCTTCCACCGCTTGTCTTATATTAAATTTCCCATGACTTATTCTTACATATTTTTTGAGAGAAGGAGACACCATATAAAGCCTTGTAAATTCTTTTCTTATGGCTAAAGAGTCTTCAAGAGTTATCATATCTACCGGCTCATTTTCATTTATGGTAACACTTCCTCCATCTCCTTGCATTTGCACAGTCATTTTACCGGGACCCGCTATTTCAAGCGCCTTTTTCGTCCTGTATGACATTGAATAAATCAAGATAAGGCTGTATAAGATTGAAATTACCCCGATTGATATGGCAAAAAAGCTGAGAAAAGACCTCATTTTATGATGCCATATTTCAAGAGAGCCGGTTTTCAGCAATTCTGATATTTTCATAATTTTATAAAAAGACAAACGCACCTGTCGCCTGTCGCCTGTCGCCTGTCGCCTGTCACCTGTTGCCTCTTTCTATTCTTCCGTCTTTCATAGTTATTATTTTTGAAGCTGTTTTTGCCAATTCTTTATCATGAGTAACCATTATTATCGTAAGTCCGCCATCATTCAATTTTTTTAATAAATCCACTATGTTTTTTCCGGTTTTTGAATCTAAATTACCCGTCGGTTCGTCGGCAATAATTAATTCCGGCTTATTGGCGATGGCGCGCGCCATCGCCACTCTCTGGCACTCGCCTCCGGAAAGTTCAAGAGCATTA
>JAKLQJ010000149.1 GCA_022013385.1 Elusimicrobiota bacterium | reverse complement strand
CTTCTTTACATTTAAATGCTTGTTTTTACCCCGTGGGTTGGGTAAACTTGGTTGTAGAAAAAACCCGCGGGGTTAAAACCACGACGCAAGATGCGTAAATAGTAAATGTCAAGTTATTTACGACGCACTACACTAGCATCTAGAGAGAACTTTTCAAAAAAGTCGCTTTTACCAAGCCTTAACCTCTCGGCTCGTTCGCGCCGTGATCGCAAAGGAGCATTGTAGGCTATATGACATAAAAGATCAAAACGATCTGCATCTTCTTGACCAGTAACTTTAACCAAATCTTCAAAACTTATCCCTTTTTCGGCAAGAGCAGATATCACAGCATCCCTTTCTTCCGGAACTTTCCATTTTGACAGAAGTTCAGCGGAAGAGGTAAACATAGACCTAACTTTTTCTGAAGTATAATCAGTGTAGCGCACTGTTTTGAGTTTATTGCCGGTTTCACTTAGATGTTGCTCATAATCCGCCACTATACAAATTTTATCACCTTCGTCAACATAGTATTTTCGGGATTTTCTGAGGTCGCAACTTAAATCTTCAATAGGCGGTTCAAATTCGTTCCAAACTTGAACATAATCAGTCTTGCTTGTTGAGGTTAATATTTTTTCTGTTCCGGGTTTAATTTTTCCAGTCGCATCAATCTCTTCCTGCGTAAGCAAAGCCGGCTCACCGTCAAAATCCACATCAGAAAAACGCTGCACAGCGCTACCGGTATAATCTAAAATATTAAAATAAAATTTTTTATAATCTCTTCTCATCCGAGTGCCGCGGCCTATCATTTGCTTAAACTCTGTCATTGAATTAACAATTTTATATATAACAATATTACGGCACATTTGAACATCAACACCGGTTGTTAAAAGCTTACTGGTGGTAACTATAACTATCTGTCCATCCGGCAGAATAAAGCTTGGGCAAAACAAATTTTCTACAAGTATCAGCTTCGTTTGACATCAATAACCCCTTGGTAATATAACCAATATTGTATTAGTTTGTACTCGACAAGGCAAACAAACTAACTATACCTTAAGCTATAGTTTATACTTATCGTAATTATAAACCCCTAACCTCAATCCTCATTCCAAATATATCCAGAAAAAGTGCCGCAGGCAACCGCAATAGAATCTTCATCTGTCTTTGGAATTTTTATTTTAAAATCGCGGATGTTTTTGATTTATTCTTTAATTTGATGGATATCGCAAGGATTGTCAAAATCGTCTATTATTTTGGGAGCGGTAATCTCTTTTATCACGGATTCAATAGCGGCAAGACTAAAGGGTTTTTTTATAAATTTCACTTTTTGGCTTGAAAACGCTAAAGCTTCGCCTTCTTTTATTTCAAGCCCGCTCCAAATTATAACCGGAACATCGGCGTACTCAACCATAGCGCGCAATTTTTTAAAAGTCTCTTTGCCGTCCATATTCGGCATATTGATATCGATTATTGCAAGAGCGGCTTTAATCTCTTTGGCTTTTTTTAGAAGTTCTTCTCCATTTGAAACGCAAGACACTTTATGACCAAGAAATTCCAAATGAGGAACTATCATTGAAAGCAAATTTTCATCATCATCCGCAATTATAATGTTCATTAAGAAAAAAACTCCTTATGTTTTAGGATTGTTTAGCTTCTTCCAATAAACCTTCCGGATAGCCTATATCTATCACACTAAGCTTTCCTATATTTTTTTGCGCATGAGCCGCCATAAGACCTGTTTTTGGAAACCCCAATGTAAAGGTATGCTTTGCCATAATAAAAACACCGCTATGATGACCGGTATTTGGACTCAAGCCCGAGGGAATATCCGCCGCTATGATGAGTTTTTGACTTTTATTCATAAACTGAATAATCTTTCTGATTAATCCGGTAGGCTTGCCTATCGCTCCCACGCCGAGAAGAGCGTCAAGTATAATATCGGCTTTTGAAAAAATATCCGGAAATTTATCAATATTATCGCGCTCAAGCAGTGTTATATCAATTTTTTTCTCTTTGGCCCTTTCAATATTTTTAACCACAATCTCGCTGTAACCGGAGTCTCTCGGCGGCATGAGATAAATATCCGCTTTAGCTCCCGCAGCTTTCAAATACCGCGCCGCGACTATGCCGTCTCCGCCATTATTGCCCCTGCCCGAGCAAATTATAATTTTAAGCTCCGGCGGCTGTTTTGAGAGTTCTTCTTTCGCTACGCGGAGAATTCCTTCGGCTATGCCTTTGCCGGCATTTTCCATTAAATCTATTTCGGCCGCGCCGTATTCCATTGAAGCTTTTTTATCTAGATACTTCATTTTTTCGGCCGTTACAACCGGCCAGCCTTCATATTCTCTAATTTCAGGAATTTTTGACATAATAAGCTTAAGTATTCTTGCCTGCTCCTTTTGCGCGCGCCGCGCTGTATCGCTGTCATACTATCTAAATCACAATCCCAATAAGCCAAGCAAACACGCAGATTAAAAAAACAAAACCGCCAAGCGACAATATAAAGTACGGAAAAGAAACGGCTACAAAAGCTTTAAAACCGCCCAAGCGATAAATATATTTGGCAAATGCGATTCTAGCCGCGATAACAAGACAGAAAACCGTGAAAAGAACCAAAACAGCATTAAGATAATCCAATTTAACGGCAAATCCGAAAGGGATTAGTATGCTCCAAAAAAATTCCGCTATGCCGGAAAGAAAAAAGAGTTTCAGCGCATCGCCTTTTTTTCCCGTTACTTCAAGAAATAAATGGATTATGCCGGCGAATATGAAATTGCCGCATAACATCGCTGAAAAAAGCATAATAAAGGAAAAAATTCCCGACGGAAATAAGTTAAACATTCTAAGAAAAACAAAGAAACTTAATGCTCCGACAAAATAACCGAGAACCCCTGCAAAAGAAAACTTGCTGTTTTCATTGGCTTCAATAAAACTCTCGGGAGAATCAATAAGCCCGCTAATGATATCGCTTACAGACATCAAAATCCCTCCCATCTATATTCAAGTTTTGGCCCAGAGAAAAATCTTTCCGCTTTTATTCTGCTAAAAATATCGGTTTTAACGCTTAAGAATGAAAAAAACTGGTCTATAGAATCCAGATCCCGCACAATTCTGGGATCCTTGCCGAGCTTTGCCATCTCGCCCGTTAAATCCACCGCGTCTTGAAAATCTCCCAATACATCAACAAGCTTAATTTTATGCGCCTGCCGTCCGGTATAGATTCTTCCGTCGGCAAGAGGCTTAATAATTTCCAAAGGCATATTTCTTCCCTTTGAAATAGCTTCAATAAACTGTTCGTAAGAGTCATCTATCATAGACTGTAACAGTTCCCTTTCTTCCTTAGTCATTTGCCTTGAAGGAGAGCCGATATCTTTGAACTTGCCGGATTTTATTGTTTCACTCTTGAACCCTATTTTTTTCATAAGCCCTTCATAATTGCCCGCGCTTAATATTACGCCGATGGAACCTGTAATGGAACCGGGATTCGCGACTATCTTGTCGCAGGCGGCCGCTACATAATAGCCGCCACTGGCCGCAACATCTCCTATTCTGGCAATAAACGGCTTTTTTGTTTTTTTCTTGGCGCGAATAATGGCTGAATAAATATCTTGCACCGCGCCAACGGTTCCGCCCGGAGAATTAATATCCACTAGAATGGCTTTGACATTTTTATTCTCGCTCATTTTCTTTATTCTTCCGGCTATCCGCGAATTGTCCCGCTCCCATATATTTCTGGAATCGGTTTGATATATCGGTCCGCTGATGCTTATGATTCCTATGCCGTCCCTTGCGGCAAGAGATACGACTTTTGAAAAATCATTTTTATAAACGCTCTTACTTTGAGGAGTTTTAGTAATAATAACAAAAGCCATGACAATGGCCGCAAAATACAAACAGGCCACTATTTTGAGCCATAATTTTGTTGATGAAAAATTTGTCAATATTTTCTCTTTCATCGCTTCAGGCTTAACTTCGGTTTTAGGTTCAACTTTAATTTCGGGAGCTTCACTTTCATTTTCATTTTTATAACCTGAATTTTCTTCCATAAAATCCTCCTATTGTCGCATGGCGCCATAGGCGCCACGGGACAGGTCTTGCTATGGCTTTGGCGCCACTATCTTTTCCCAACTGTTCACTTATTCCCTTGTTGCCTAGTTGCCTTGTTACCAACCCCTGAGGTTTCTTCGGGAAAACTATGTTCTGCTGTATCAAGCGCTATGCGCGTCAAACAGTGAAACCACATCTAACCAACCTCAGGGGTATTTCTGTTTACT
>JAKLQJ010000148.1 GCA_022013385.1 Elusimicrobiota bacterium | reverse complement strand
TAGGAACAGATCTAAGACAAGCTAATTTGAATGGCGCTTACTTGACTGGGGCTGATCTGAGAAATAGTGATTTAAGCGGTGCCAGTCTTAAGGAAACAAAATTAAACGGGACCAAATACAATAGTAATACAACTCTTCCCTTTGACGATGCTGAAGCAAAAAGAAGGGGAATGGTAAAGACAGACTAAGTGAAGAACAAATATTAACGGAGGAAAGTAAAATGAAAAAAGTAATAATGTTCATAGTGGCAGTAACTTTGAGTAGCGCGGTATTCGCAAGCGGACAACCGAAATACTTCCAGCAAGTTAATGACGCAGGTTATTTAGTCTGTGCAGATGAATCTGGAGCAAAAGGATACAATGAAATTACTGTTGATGAGTTTACGGGAAATCCTCAAAAAGGTGAATGCGCTAACCTAATGGGCGCTTATTTTGAGGATGATGGTATCAACCTGAGTAAGGCTGACTTGAGAGGGGCTGATCTGAGAGAAGCTTACCTGAGCGGGGCTTACTTGAGCGGGGCAAATATGAGAGGGGCAAACCTGAAAGGAGCTGACTTGAGTGAAGCATATCTGATATTGGCTAATCTAAACGAGGCTAACCTGATAGGGACAAACTTGCAAGGGGCTGACCTTAGAGGGGCTGATCTGAGTAAGACTCACTTGTTGGTATGGGCTAAACTGAATGGAGCCAAATACAACGATAAGACAATCCTGCCCTTTGACGATGCTGAAGCAAAAAGAAGGGGAATGATAAAAGTGGAATAAGTTTAATAAAAAACCATTTCAACCTACGAGGTTGAAATGGTTTTCTTTAAAAAGTCTCTAAGCATTTTCATATCGTGCCATGTATCTTTTTTAAGATTAGGATTTCTGAGAAGAGCGGCTGGATGATATGTGGGCAAAATTTTAATGTTTTTAGAAAAAGTAAAAAGTTCGCAAGGAGGTTCATACCATTTGCCTCTTAAGAGAGATATTCCTCTTTTCTCTCCGAGCAATACTTTAGCCGCAACGGAACCGAGAGTTACTATGCATTTGGGAGCTATAATCTCAATCTGCCGATCAAGATAATGTCTGCAAGTTGATATTTCTTCGGGAGTGGGGGGACGGTCATTTCCATGAGCTTCGGGGGTCTCAGGATTTATCATTGGATGACATTTAACAATATTGGTTATATAAACGCTTTCCCTTGAAAGATCTATTGAAGCGAATATTTTATCCAAAAGCTGGCCGGAACGCCCTACAAAAGGCTCTCCCGTATGATCTTCTTTAAACCCAGGCCCTTCGCCTACAAATACAACATCGGCATTAATGCTTCCCACGCCAAAAACAGGATTTAATCTTGACAAACCGAGCATGCATTTCTTGCACTTCTTAACTTTATTGAATATGCCTTTCATGGCATCGACAGTATTGATCTTCTCTTTTTTTATCATAGTATAACTCGCTTCAGGCTCGGCCACTCGCCCGCCTGCATCCGCCTTAAGCGGACAGACAGGGATAGATCCATGCGCTTGTTCCGCCATAGGTTCACTACCTGCCCTCGCGCTTAGATTTGCTTTATTTTGCCTGTATTTTTTTTTAGACTGCAAATCTACGGGGATTTCATCATGTATTTTACCTTCATTTTTAGTTGAGGGTTGACCCATGTAAAGCGTTTTATCTGTGCTTTGCAAATATGCTTTAAGCTCACTGGTTATTTTTAAAAGTTCTTCTTTCACGAAGCATCCTAAAAAACACTTGGCCGTCCGATAAGCATCCCGCCTATGGCGTGACGCGGGGAATGAAATCTACGGGGGGTTATACTATATATTTTTTCACCCACCTGCCCAACACACATACATAGGGTCTTTAGTTTTCTTTAAGAAATATTAACAAAACTGCGTATGCGCGGAGATATGGGGGGATAAAACATTTTAAATCAAAAAGTGAATCAAGAAAAATCTGCTCCTTAATCCTTTTGTTCTTTTTTATTCCTAGTCTTGCCTTCTTCTCTTTTATTTAAAAGAGCTTCTTCAATCGCCGCATCTTTACTGACAGCTTTAAAAACTTCATCAGAGCTAATCTTACCGCCCAATATGTCCCTTATGGCAACTTCTATTATATCCGCCATCGGCAGAGATTTATATTCTTCAAGCTTTTTAATGTGCCTTGCCCACTTCATCGCAAGCATGGTAACTTCGTACTTGGAACCATCATAATCGCATATCAACTTTTCTATACTTTCATTATCTTTATCAACTGTGGAACTCATTAGTATCCTCCATAACGCCGCATTTGGTTAAAAGCTAAAAGCTCTTCTCGGAACTTTGATACGGCATCTTTATTGCGATGCATTTTCAAAGATTCTCCGTCGGCAATCTTAATAATGTTTTCAACCGCCTTTTTAAGACTTCCGTTTACAACAAAATAATCATAAAACGAAGCTTCCTTAATTTCTTTTTTGGCCGTCTCAAGCCTTATCGCTATATTTTCTTTGTCCTCTTTTCTCAGTTTAAGCCTTTTAATTAAGATTTTAAGAGATGCCGGCAAAATAAAAACGGTTACCGCATCGGGAAAATATTTCTTTACGGCTCTCGCTCCTTTAACATCAATCGTCATAAGCGGAATTTTATCTTCTTTTAAAATATCCAGAACAGATTTTATCGGCGTGCCGTAGAGATTGCCGTGAACTTTTGCCCATTCAAGCAATTTTTTATCAGAAATCAATTTTTTAAACTTCTTCTCGCTTACAAAACAATAATCCCTGCCTTCCGCTTCGCCTTTTCTTTTCTTTCTCGTCGTGCAAGTTACGCTGAATTTAAATCTTTTATCTTTCTTGAAAATTTCCGCCCGAATAGCGGACTTTCCGCCCCCGGAAGGAGCGGAAATGACCATCGGAAAAAAAGTGAATTTATTATTCGTTCTTTCCACTTATTTATTTTTTCTCGGATTCCGGACTTGCGCCTGCGCCGAAGCCAAAACGGCGATAGGAACTCTAAACGGCGAGCAGGAAACATAATTGAGACCCGCTTCGTGGCAGAAATGAACACTATCGGGATCTCCGCCATGTTCGCCGCAAATACCTATTTTCAAATTAGCCCGCATTTTCCGACCTCTTGCCACGGCTATTTTAACAAGCTCTCCTATGCCTTCCTGATCCAAGGTTTGGAAAGGATCGGCTTTTAAAAGTCCTTGACCGACATAGTCTTTTAAAAAAGCTCCCGAATCGTCTCTTGAATAGCCGAATCCCATTTGAGTAAGGTCATTGGTTCCGAAAGAAAAAAATTCCATGCTTTGCGCCAATTTATCCGCGATCAAGCAAGCGCGGGGAATTTCTATCATCGTTCCCACCATATGGTCTATTTTTTTAACACCCTTTTTCTTTAGTACTTCGCAATAAACCCGTTTAATGATTTCAGCTTGAGTTTCAACCTCGGTTTCAACGGAAACGACAGGAATCATTATTTCAGGATGAACTTTAATTCCTTCCTTTGAAAGCTCGGCGGCGGCTTCAAATATGGCTCTTGCCTGCATCTCGGTTATTTCGGGATATGTTACGCCAAGCCTCACGCCTCTATGTCCCATCATGGGATTGGATTCCCTCAAAGCTTCAACCCTTGAACGCAATTCATTGAAAGTTATCTTAAGACTTTTGGCAAGCTCTTCAAGACTTTTTTTCTGATGAGGAACAAACTCATGAAGCGGCGGATCAATAAGCCTTATCGTAACGGAATAACCTTTCATAACCTTAAGCGTCTTTTTAATGTCGCTCTTAACATGCGGAAAAAGCTCATTAAGCGCTTTCCGCCTTTCCATGGGAGTTTTTGATATTATCATCTTTCGCAGTTTAAAAAGAGGAACTTCGGAATTTTCGCCATAGAACATATGCTCCATTCTAAAAAGACCTATTCCCTCGGCGCCAAAACTTCTCGCTTTACCCGCATCGGCCGGAGTATCCGAATTGCTTCTAACTTTCAACGCTCTAACTGAATCGCACATTTTCAAAAAAGCGTTAAATGACTCATTATTTTCGCCGGCGTCAATCATCTCCAACTTGCCTTTGTAAATGTTTCCTTTGGAGCCGTTTAAAGTAATCCAATCTCCTTCGGAAAGTTTCTCGCCCAAAACAGTCATTTTTTTGGTTTTTAAGTCTATCTCAATATCCGAACAGCCCACTACGCAGCACTTGCCCCAGCCTCTGGCAACCAAAGCCGCATGAGATGTCATACCGCCCCTTGCGGTTAAAACAGCTTGAGCGGCTCTCATTCCTTCAACATCTTCGGGATTGGTTTCTTCTCTGACAAGGATTACTTGTTTTCCGGCTTTAGCCCATTTAACCGCATCATCAGCGGTAAAAACAATCTGTCCGAACGCTCCGCCCGGTCCCGCCGGCAAACCTTTCGCAAGTTTTTTCGTTACTGCTTCGGCTTTCGGGCTAACAATCGGATGCAATAATTCATCCAATTGATCAGGCGTAACTCTCATAATGGCTTCTTCTTTTTTTATAAGCTTCTCTTGAACCATATCCGTCGCCATTTTAACAGCGGCAGGGCCGTTTCTCTTGCCCACGCGGCATTGAAGCATATATAAAATTCCGTCCTCTATCGTAAATTCAATATCAAGCATATCCCTATAATGTTTTTCAAGTCTGCGTCTGATATCCGCAAGCTGTTTATACATAGGGGGCATAATTTGCTGAAGACTTTTTAAGTTCTTAGACTGTTGTGTTCTGCTATCTTCATTAATGGGGGAAGGAGTTCTTGTTCCCGCCACCACATCTTCGCCCTGCGCATTTACAAGAAACTCTCCGTAAAACTTATTATCTCCGTTACCCGGATTTCTGGTAAAAGCCACTCCAGTCGCGCAATTTTCGCCCATATTGCCAAAAACCATCGCCTGAACATTCACGGCTGTTCCCCATTCATGGGGAATGCCTTCAATATTTCTGTAAGCTATGGCTCTCTTGCCCTGCCAAGAAGCGAATACCGCTCCGATAGAACCCCATAACTGCTCCATAGGATTATCGGGGAAATTCTTGCCCAGCACTTTTTTAACTCTCGCTTTAAACTGATTTGAAAGTTCTTTAAGATCATCGGCATCGAGACCCGTATCGTCTTTAACACCTTTGCGTTTTTTCATGGCGCTCATTAAAGCGTCTAATTG
>JAKLQJ010000147.1 GCA_022013385.1 Elusimicrobiota bacterium | reverse complement strand
TGGGATTTCAACTTCCGGCAATAGCTTAAATATCATCAATGCTATAAAAACAGCCAAAAAAAAGGGAGCGTTGACAATGGCTCTTTTGGGGTGCGGAGGCGGAAAAATAGCGAGCGAAAGCGATTTTTCTATAATTTGCGCTTCCGGTGACATTCCCCGTGTTCAAGAAATGCATATTCTTATTATCCACATTTTATGTTCGATTATAGAAAATAAACTTTTCCCCTCAAATTAATGCAGTTTTCCGCCGCGCGCCACTATTCATCTTCATCTGCTTTTATCCCTGTTTTACTTGCTTTGTTTTTACTATAATTAACCATACAAGGAGCAGGAGGCAAGAAGCAAGAAAAAGAGATTGAGAAATTGAATTATGTAGGAAATTCCTAATTTAACTTCCCGCCACTAAAGCATTGGCGGGTTCGCCTAAGCAGTAATGGCGAAAATCACTATTCTCTCAATAACTTGCGCCATTCACTATTTTCTCTGACTTCTGAATCTCTCCCGCGTAACTTTGTTCGCGGGACTAACATCCTTGAAATCTTTCAGTCTAAAGACCGGGCAGATTTCTAAGGGTGATTTCTAATCTTACTATAAGGGGTATTGTTATGAATAACGAAATTGAAGTTTCGGACATTCTTGTTGATCTTGAAAATGAAATGAAAGGCAAGGTGGAAAAATTTAAGAAAGAACTTACTTCTCTTAGAACGGGCAGAGCAAATCCCCAGCTATTGGATAATGTTTTTGTCCTATACTATGGCGCTAAAGTTCCATTAAAACAAATAGCGTCAATTTCCATACCGGAGGCGAGAACTCTTGAGGTAAGACCTTTTGATATGGCGGCAATTGATAATATTGAGGCTGAGCTTAAGAAAATGGATTTGGGCACATCTCCCGCGACAGATGGAAAAATAATTAGAATTAATCTTCCCGCTATGACTGAAGATCAGAGAAAAAAGATGGTTAAAGTGGTTCGTGAAATGGGCGAAGAGTCTAAAATCGCTATCAGAAATGAAAGACGCGACGCTCTGAATATACTAAAAAAAGCGGAAAAGAAAAGCGCGATAAGCGAAGATGACTTGACAAGATATGAACAAAAGGTTCAAGCTCTTACCGACACACATATTAAAGGCGTGGCAGATGTTGTAGCTTTCAAAGAAAATGAGTTGCTTACTATTTAGAAACATTGTATAAAGAATGCAAAAGCAGAATTTATTAAAAAACATTGATTATTCCAATTTGCCCGAACATGTTGCCATCATTATGGATGGCAATAGACGATGGGCGAAAAAGAACGGTATTCCCGCCATTATGGGACATCGCAAGGGAGTGGAATCGGTTAAAAATATTGTGCGCGTTGCCAATAATATCGGAATAAAGGTTTTAACCATATACGCTTTTTCCACTGAAAATTGGAATAGATCTAAATTTGAAGTTAATGCCTTGATGTTTTTGCTCAAGAAAGTTTTGAGGAAATATACGGCCGAACTTAAAGAGAAAGGGATAAGGCTTATGGTCAGCGGCAGAATAAATGATATGCCGTCGGGCATAGGCAAAGAAATCGCCGAGTCTGTTGAAAAGCTGAAAGACGGGAAAAAATTGATTTTAAATATCGCTCTTAATTACGGCGGACGGCAGGAAATAGTGGATGCCGTTAATAGAATTATAAAATCAGGAATAAAGAGGATTAATCTTTCCTCTTTCAATAAATTTCTTTACACTTTCCCCCTTCCCGATCCGGATTTGCTTATAAGGACATCCGGGGAATTGAGAATTTCTAATTTTCTTTTATGGCAAACCGCTTATTCAGAGTTCTATGTAACGGATGTTTTTTGGCCCGATTTTGGCGAAAAGGAATTTGCCGATGCCATAGCCGAATATCAGAAACGCGATAGACGATTTGGTAAAAAATAAGGCGCAGAAAAAGATTGTATGTAAATATGATGATGCGGTGATAAGGAGTTTTCTTATTTATTTCCCATATTTTCGTATTTTCATATCAACGCTGTTTGCTTAATTTTGAATTTGATTTGTAGAGAGGTAATGATGTTGCTTCCCAGAATTTTAACCGCTATTGTCGGCGTGCCCCTTGTGCTTGCCGTTATTCATATAGGCAATTTGCCCTATATGTTTTTTGTTTTTATTATAATAGCTTTTTCGCTTTATGAATATTCGGTTCTGATGAAACTCGGCGGAAAACCGGTTCAAAATTCGGTTCTTTTTATTTTCGGGACGCTTTTTCCTTTAGCTTTTATTTTTGATTCTTATTCCAAAAATATGTTCGGAGGAAATAATTTCGCTATCTGTGTTTTTACCGCCGCTTTTATTTTTTCCGTTATAGCGGAAATATTTTCTTCAAAAAAATATTTGGAAAGAATAGCTTTTACGCTTTTTGGAATTGTCCTTATATCATGGAATTTATCCCATTTAATCGGTATAAGAAATATTAGGCCGGACGGCGAAGGTTTAACATTCATCATTATCATTTCAGTATGGATTATGGATACGGCGGCTTATGCCGGCGGCAAAATGTTCGGCAGAAAGCGGCTTTCTTCCATAAGTCCGAAAAAAACATGGGAAGGCGCGGCAGCCGGTTTTATCGCCGCCATAGTCAGCGTTTTTCTATTGCGTCTGTTCCTTAAAGATACCGTTTCGGTTTCTATGGCATGGGGTATCGGACTATTGATAGGCATTATAGCTCAAATATCCGACCTTGCCGAATCCATGATAAAAAGGTCGGTCGGAGTAAAAGACTCCTCCAATCTTCTTCCCGGACACGGCGGTATCTTGGATAGATTTGATTCTTATATTTTCTTGGCCCCTGCCATTTATTATTTTGTGATTTTTATTCGTTGATTATAAGGCGCGTATCCCCCTTATCCCGCTATGGGATAGAGGACATCGCGTCGGCTTTCTCGCCTTTGGCGCAAGGATGTTATGTGAAAAAAATTGTTATTCTAGGCTCAACCGGATCAATAGGCGTAAACGCGCTTGAAGTTGTGGATAAGCTTGGCCCCGATTATAAGCTTTTGGCTATAAGCGCTCATTCAAATATAAAATCCTTTCTTAAACAGATTCATAAGTTTAAACCGAAATATGCTGCAATCTTTGATTTTGACGCTCATAATTCCTTAAAAAAAATTCTGCCTAAAAATATTAAACTGCTTGCGCCCGGCATAGAAGGCTTATGTGAAATGGCTTCTTTAAAAGAGGCGGATATAATTTTAAACGCTGTTTCGGGTTCCGTCGGTTTTGCCCCCCTTATAGCTTCAATCAGAGCGTCCAAGCACATTGCCCTTGCCAATAAAGAGCCTATGGTTATGGCCGGCGAAAATATTATGAAAGAGGCATTTAGATGGAAGGCGAATATAATTCCGGTGGATTCCGAGCCTTCCGCTATATTTCAATGCCTTCAGGATTTTCGGGGCTATGCTCCCGCATATGGCGGGACGGGCCAAGGCAAAAAATATGATGATGTGATTTCAAGAATTTTCTTGACCGCTTCCGGCGGCGCGTTTTACAAATATAAGCATTCTCTTGAAAGGGTTACTCCGAGAATGGCTTTAAAGCATCCCAATTGGAAGATGGGCGCCAAAATAACGATTGATAGTTCCACGCTGATGAATAAAGGTTTGGAAGCCATTGAAATCAAGAATTTTTTTGCCATAGATATCAAAAAAATAAATATAGTGGTTCATCCCCAATCCATAGTTCATTCTGCGGTTGAACTAAAGGATAAATCCGTTCTGGCGCAAATGTCATCGCCGGATATGAAATTGCCTATACAGTATGCCATAACATATCCCGAGCGCCGCGCTTGCGCGGTAAAGCCTATGGATTTTTTAAAATTGGCAAAACTTGATTTTGTAAAACCCGATTTTAAAAAATTTCCGTGCCTTGAGCTTGCTTTTGACAGCGCCCGCAAAGGCGGTTCTTATCCTTGCGCGCTTAATGCCGCCAATGAAGTTGCCGTAGAATCTTTTTTGAAAGGCGGAATAGGGTTTTGCGATATACCGCGGATTATTGCCAAAGTTCTTTCGCTTCACAGGCCGATATCGTCGGTAATACCTTCTTTCGGCGATATTTCAGAAATAGACGAATGGGCGAGGGTAAAAGCACAAGAAGTAATCAGCGCGACAGCGCGGCAGTACAACAGCGCGACAGTGCGACAGAGTGGCAGAGCGACAGGACAACAGCGCGACAGGCAAGAAGCATGGAAAAAGAGTAATTAGTAACAGGTAATGTGTAAGGAGTAAACTAAGAAGGTTCCATTACTTATTATTTGTTACTTGCGACTTGTGACTTGCAACCTGTGACTGGGATACAGCGCGGCAGCGCGGAAATAAAGAAGAGAATTAAATTTTAAAACTGAAGTAAAAGTGCGAAGTTTACATAATCTGTGATTAGAGGGTAGAGCGCTTAAGAGCGAAGTTTTTTGTTTTGTTTCTAAATTTATGTATAGGTGCGCCGAATTTCAAAGTGTAGAGGCGCGCCAAGGGCGCGCAGCTACAGCGGTAGAAACAAAAGAATAGAATATAGCCTCCCGCCTATGGCGGGACTAATTTATGGACTCTAAACTTTCCCGTCCCGCTTAAAACGGGATGGGTTTCCGCCACTAAATCTTGGCGCCATAGGCGCCATGTAAGTAATGGGGAGCGCCTATGTAGCAATGGATACCGCCCTTAATGGCCATAGGCCTTGATGCGGTATGACATAGTCTTAGAGCGCCTAAGCAGTAATGGCGAAAAACTCTAAACTCTATAAACTAATATTGAGAGGCTTATATGATTATTTCCATTATAGGAGTATTGCTTACCTTCGGAGCCGTTATTTTTCTTCATGAATTGGGACATTTTATCGTATGCAAACTATCAAAAATTAAAGTGGAAGCCTTTTCTTTCGGTTTTGGCCCGGAACTTAAGGGTTATACAAAGGGCGATACCAGATATTCCTTGAGAGCTATACCTCTTGGCGGCTATGTTAAACCGGCGGGAGAAAATATTGAAGAGCTTTCAGGCGCTCCCGACGAATATTTTTCAAAACCATGGTATATAAGATTGTCCGTTGTTTTGGCAGGGCCCCTTATGAATTATATCTTGGCTTTTGTTCTTTTTACATCGGTTGTTCTTATGACAGGCCAGCCTATAGCGTCTGAAAAAGCGGTAATAGGCGAAGTTATCGCCTCTTATCCGGCCGAGGCGGCAGGAATAAAAGAGGGAGATAAAATTATATCTGTGAACGGCATAAAAACGAATACATGGGAAGAAATGGCCGGCCTAATACACAAAAATGTTGAAAAAGAAATTTCAATTTCATATGAGAGAAAAGGGGCTATTGCCAATGTCAAGCTTACAACCAAAAAGGACCCCACGGGCAAAATGGGACTCATAGGCGTTTCTCCCGGCATTTCGTACGCGTCCATAAGCTTTATCAAATCGGTCAAAATCGGCGCGCATCAATGCTATTATTGGACTGCTTTTACCGTTAACACTCTTGCCTCAAATTTATACTATCGCCAAAAGCCGGATATCGCAGGGCCCATAGGAATAGTTGATATTATCGGAAAAGCCGCGCATAGCGGATTGCCAAATTTTGTGTTTCTTGTAGGGCTTATCTCCGTGGCCATAGGATTTTTTAATTTATTGCCCATACCTCTTTTAGACGGCGGTCACGC
The DNA here is from genome assembly GCA_022013385.1 of Elusimicrobiota bacterium. Classification (GTDB taxonomy): domain Bacteria; phylum Elusimicrobiota; class Elusimicrobia; order Elusimicrobiales; family UBA9959; genus JAKLQJ01. The sequence goes on along the minus strand of JAKLQJ010000147.1, from coordinate 4,432 downwards.
TGTTTTGTATATATTTGAAGGCATTACGAAGAAAAAAGTTACGATTAAGGTGATGAAAGTTGTAAATTCACTAGGCATAGCCTTTCTTATTTTTATACTTTTATTTGCCACCTATAGCGATGTAAAAAGATTAAGAACAGCCTCCGCTCAGAAAAAAGAAGCCGCGGTTTCGATTGAAAAATGAAAATGAGCAAAATTTTAAAGAAACGAAGCTATGTCTTACTCCGTGGCGCCTATGGCGACATGAATGGCCGAACAGATAAACGGACAAGACCGATTAAAATCGGCGGTTTGATTATTGGCGGCGCCAATCTTATCAGAGTGCAGTCAATGTGTAATACCGATACTGCCGATATTAAGGCTACGGTAAAACAAATTCATTCCCTTGAAAATGCGGGTTGTGAAATTATAAGAGTGGCGGTTAAGGATATTCAAAGCGCCCGCAAACTTGCCGAAATTAAAAAAAAAATAAATATACCCTTGGTCGCGGATATTCATTTTGATTGGCGGCTTGCTGTTGAAGCGGCCGAGCATGCGGATAAAATACGCATAAATCCCGGCAATATAGGCGCAAAAGAAAATGTGGCTAAAGTTGTTAAAGCCTGCCAAAAGCGAAATATCCCGATAAGAATAGGCGTAAACTCCGGCTCTCTTAAAGCTCTAAAAAAAATTAAAGGCAAGCCGACATGGTCGGCTCAGCGCTGGGCAGAAATAATGGTTAAAGAAGCGTTTGATGAAATAAGTGTTCTTGAGCGCATGAAGTTTAAAGATATATTTGTTTCTCTTAAAGCGGATGATATAGAGAGAACAATTCTTGCCAATAAAATATTTTCATCCAAAAGCGATATCCCCCTCCACCTCGGCATAACTGAGGCAGGCGGTTTTCTTAGCGGAACCGTTAAATCAGCCATGGGGCTTGGAATGCTTTTATGTGAAGGCATAGGCGACACTATAAGGGTTTCTCTTACCGAAGCTCCTATTATTCAAGTCAGAGCGGCGTATGAGATTTTAAAGGCTTTAAGGTTGCGGCAATTCGGCCCCGATATTATTTCATGTCCGACCTGCGGCCGCTGCCAAGCGGATATCCGTAAGGTTGTGAAAAAACTTGAAGAAAAAATTTATTCAGACCCAAAGCTTTTAAAACTTTCTGAAGGCAAAAAAATAGCGATTATGGGCTGTGTCGTAAACGGCCCCGGCGAGGCTAGAGACGCTGATTTCGGCATAGCGGGCGGAAAAGGCGCGGGAGTTTGGATAGAAAAAGGCCGCAGCGTAAAGACCGTCAAAGAATCGCAGTGGCTTAATGAAATAATTAAGAAAATAAATAAGCAATAGGAAGTTAGATAGAGGACCGGAAGATTGGAAGAATAGAGAATTGGCAACGACAAGGAAAGAAAATAAAAAGTGAACGTTATACAGTTTGTAGCGTTCATTGCGTCGAGGATCGAACAAGTTTAGAGAATAGAAAAAAATATGGAATTTTCAGAAGCTGATATTAAACAATTGGAAATATTTAAAGCGAAAAAACCCGCCGAAAGATTTTTTATAATGATTGATTTGATAGCGGGACAAATTGAAGTTATGAGAGCAGGTATAAGATTTAAAAATCCTGAATTTAATGATGAGGAAATAGAAAAATGTCTGAAACAGAGAATCCGCCGAATTTATTCCTTGAAACGCTGAATTGGGTTGTTAAAAAACTTGACGCTATAAATATTTCCTATATGATAACGGGAGGTTCGGCGGTCGGTTTTTGGGGACACGCGAGAACCACTATGGATATTGATATGGTTGTTGCGCTGAAAGCTTCGCAAGTTGATGAATTATTTTCTGAATTTGAGAAAGATGCCTATGTGAGTAAAGACGATATTTTGTCGGCTGTTTCTCGAAAGAAAATGTTTAATGTCATTTTCAATGACACTTCGTTTAAAATTGATTTTATTCCTCATAGGGAAAATGATGATTATGAGAAGGAATGTTTTTCAAGAAAGGTTGAGATTAATTTTGGCAATTTAAAACTTTCTGTGATAAGTCCGGAAGATCTTATTATCTCAAAATTAAAGTGGATGAAAATCGCAGGCGGTTCGGAAAGACAAATGAGCGATTGCAAAAGTATAATACTGGTTAATGACAATTTAGATACGGCGTATATAAAAAAATGGGCGCGGTTTTTAAATATTGAAGAAGAACTAAAAAAGTGCATGACGCCTTTTTATTAGAAGTATAGATGTATAGAAGCGTGGAGGTATAGCAAGGCAAGTATGAAAAAAATGCCATCAGAGTTTGCTTTTGGCGCAATATTTGGGGTAAAAAGCTTTAAACTCTAAACTAATTTTCCGGAGGAAAAATTCTATGAAACTAAGTTCTTATTTTTTACCCACATTAAGGCAAGCGCCCGGCGATGCCGACAATATTTCAACCAAATTGATGTTTAGAGCCGCGCTTATAAGAAAGCTCGCCAGCGGTATTTATGAATGGCTGCCTTTGGGTTTTAAGGTTCTGAAAAAAGTTGAAAATATTGTGCGCGAGGAATTGGATAAAATAGGCGCGCAAGAGGTATGGCTGCCGGTGATTCAGCCAAAAGATTTATGGGTTGAAACGGGGCGCTGGGCTGTTTACGGCAAGGAATTGTTAAGGATAAAAGACAGAAAAGATTCCGAATTTTGTTTTGCTCCGACGGCGGAAGAGGTTATAACCAATATGGTCAGAAGGGATGTAACTTCACATAGGCAATTGCCGATGACCCTTTATCAGTTCGGAGCAAAATTCAGAGATGAGATAAGGCCGAGATTCGGCGTAATGCGGGCGAGAGAATTTTATATGAAAGACGCCTATTCTTTCCACGCTACAGAGGAAGACTGCGAGAATTATTATAAGGTTATGTTCAAGGCTTATGAAAGAATATTTAAAAGATGCGGATTCAAATTTATGTCGGTTGAAGCGGACAGCGGGCCGATTGGCGGAAATTTATCACATGAGTTTATGGTCATATCTGAAACCGGCGAGGCTCAAATAGCGCTTTGCGATTGCGGCTACGCGGCCAATGTTGAAAAAGCGGAAGCGGCCGAGTCTGAATATTCCATAGACGAAAGCAAGTTTAAGCCGATGGCGGATATAGCCACGCCTGATATGTATACTGTTGAAGATGTCGCCAATTTTATGAAAATCAGCAAAAAAAGGTTTATCAAAACCCTTTTCTTTATCGCGGATGAAGAGCCGGTTTTGGCTTTAATCAGAGGTGATAATGAATTAAACGAAAATAAGCTTAGAAAAGCTCTTAATGCCGTGAATCTTGAGAAGGCTTCCGAGACTGTTTATCAATCCATTTCAGATTGCAAAGTCGGATTTGCCGGGCCTGTGGATATAAAATCCAGATTTAAATCTTCCAAAGACTCGTCTAAGCCGCTTAAAACGATTATAGCCGATTATGCTCTGAAAGGAGTTTTAAACGGAGTATCGGGCGCCAATAAAGATGATTATCACACGGTCAATATAAATATCGGCAGAGATTATAATCCAGATGCGTTCGCGGATCTCCATGTGGCAAGTGAAGGCGACCTTTGCCTTAAATGCGGAAACCCCCTTAAATTTTCGCGCGGCATAGAAGTCGGTCAAACATTTAAATTAGGCGTCAAATATTCAAAATCTCTTAAATGCGAATTTGTGGATGAACATCAAAAATCGATTCCCATGGTCATGGGTTGTTATGGCATCGGAATTTCAAGAATCGTGGCCGCCGCGATTGAACAGTCTAATGATAAAGACGGCATAATTTGGCCGCCTTCAATAGCGCCTTTTGAAATAAGCCTCATTACCATAGAGACGGAAGATGAGGAAGTTTATAAGACATCCGAGAGAATTTATAATGAAATTCATAAAATCGGCATGACCGTTCTTTGGGATGAAAGAAATGAAAGAGCCGGCATTAAGTTTAAAGACTCGGATTTAATCGGTCTTCCATATAGAATAGTGATAAGCGCGAAAACTTTGAAAGATTCGGAATGCGAATTCAAAATGCGTTCTTCGGACAAAGCTGAAAGGTGGAAATTATCCGAATTATCAGCTAAACTGCTTGAGCTGAAAAATAAAATATAAACAAATAGCTAGTTAGGCAACAAGTTAATTCGGCAATCCCGCCCCCGCCACTACTGCATCAGCGGGTTTTCACCACTGAATATGGCGGGACAACAAGGAGCGCTTTTACTATAAACGAGGCTATGCCTCATTCCCGCCATTAAGGCGGGACAGGCAAGTGTCGGTAGCTTTGCGAACGACCCCCGTGGGTTGTGGCGCCATAGGCGCCAGTGCGGCAACATCTAAAGAAACCCGTCTGTCATGCTCCTGTCATGGGCATGGTCATGGGTTTATCCCATGGTTTATCCCATGAGTATAGCGTGGCGGGGTAAGACACTGAAGTGGTTGCAAAACTAATTTG
>JAKLQJ010000146.1 GCA_022013385.1 Elusimicrobiota bacterium | reverse complement strand
GTACGACCAATAAACGAGCCTATGGCTCATAAAGTGTCGGTAGCTATGCGTACGACCAATAAACGAGCCTATGGCTCATAAAGTGTCGGTAGCTATGCGTACGACCAATAAACGAGCCTATGGCTCATAAAGTGTCGGTAGCTATGCGTACGACCAATAAACGAAGCTATGCTTCATTCCCGTGGCGCCTATGGCGCCACGGGACAGGCCAAGTGTCGGCTTTTGCAGAGGGGAGTTATACATACAACCAATAATCTATGAATAAATTTTCTTTACAAAACTTTTTAATCATTTTTGTGTTCCTACTACTTCCGAAGCAAGCGGTTTATTCCTTGGAACTTTCTCTTGAAAGCAATAAAGCCGAAAGCGGCACAGTGGGTTATGTTGACATAGATTTGGTTTTCAAAAAATGCTCCTTAACAAATCAGCAAAGAGATTCCTTTAGGGACAAGGTCAAAGAAAAAGAGGATTTTATAAATGATAAGAAAAAGGGCTTATTTGCGCTTAAAGCGGAAATAAGTCAGCTTAAACAAGAAAAAGAATTCGCTCTAAGACTGCCTCTTTTAATTGAAAATCAAAAGATGCTGAATCAACTTTCATCTTCTCTTGCCGCGGCTACTGAAATGAATGTTTCAACTTTAACAGGTTCCAATAACCTTGAATCGTCCACTTCCGCGCTAACTACCGCTTTTCAAGGCGAGAGCGGAGAGCTAAATGTCTCAACTACAAACTCCAATAACCTTGAATCGTCCACTTTCGCGCTAACTACCGCTTTTCAAGTCGAGAGCGGAGAACTAAATGTCTCAACTACAAACTCCAATGACCTTGAATCGTCCACTTCCACGCTAATTACCGCTCTTCAAAGCGAGAATGGCGAAATACCGCAAAACGCTACTTCTACCACCCCTACTGAACCAAAAACATCCGTATTTGATATGCCCGGCATGAACAATGTGCCCTTGGATTATTTTAAATTTTCGGTTTCCACATCAGCAGCGGTAATTGAGAATATTATAGTCAAAAAATCAGCCGAACTGAAAAAGGCAAGAAAAGAAATTGAGATATATCGGAGTCAAACGGAACTTGAGCTTTTGGATTATGAAAATCGTCAAACTGAAATAATACTTGGAAAAATTTATATGATTTTAAAAGAACTCGCGATAAAAGAAGGCGTAAGTGTGGTAATAGACAAAAGAAGCATCCTGTTTGGAAATTTCGCTGTAGACCTTACCGATAAGTTGCTAATGAAATTGGAAGAAGAACCCCTATGAATATAACCCCCGAAAGAATAGCCGAATTATTAGGGGAAGAAGCTAAAAGCTCGGCAGGCATCATAATTACCGGCGCAGGCTCCATATTAACAGCTAAAAAAAATGATCTGACATACATAGACCATGCGGACAAATTGAATCTGCTATCCTCATCCAAAGCCGGCTGCGTCATAGTTCCTAAAGAAGCCAAAAACAAAACATTTGATTTTAAGCGCGCCCTCATATATTCTGAAAATCCAAAATACTCGTTTGCAAAATTTTTGAGGATTTTAGAAAAAGAAATTCGCCCTGCAAAAAAGCCCTCTATCCATGAAACCGCGATTTTAGATGAAACCGCGATTTTAGATGATAATGTTTTTATCGGCCCCTATGCCATTATCGGCAAAAATGCAAAAGTTTTTAAAGGCGCCCATATCGGCGCTCATTGTTTTATAGGAGAAAATGTTCAAATAGGCGAATATTCATTCATCCATCCAAATGTAACTGTCAGGGAACATTGCGTTATAGCGGGAAAAGTAATAATTCACAGCGGCTCGGTAATAGGTTCGGACGGCTACGGTTATATAAAGATTAAAGACAGACATGAAAAAATACCTCAAATAGGGATTGTTCGCATTCAAGAGAATGTTGAAATAGGCGCTAATTGCGCGATAGATAGAGCGACTATAGGAGAAACAATAATAGGCGCGGGAACAAAACTGGATAATTTGATTCATATCGCGCATAATGTCAGCATAGGTAAAAATTGTCTTATACTGGCGCAGGCGGCCATAGCGGGATCAAGTGTGATAGGCAATAATGTGATAATAGCCGGACAATCAGGCATATCTGACCATATAAAAATAGGCGATAATGCCGTAGTGATGGGAAGAACGGGTATAATGTCCGATTTGGATGAAAATAAAATAGTATTTGGACCTATAGGCAGACCCCGCAATGAAGCGATGAAAATTGAAGTTATAATATCCAAACTTCCCGAAATGTATAAAACACTAAAAAAGATTCAAAAAAAATTAGGATTAAATTAGGCAGAGCAAGCCGTTGATACAAGACTCTGTCAGTGCCGTATCAGGCGCTATGCGTGTCAGACGGCCAAATTAATTGTGTCCACGCTATACTCATAGGATAAACCCATGACAGGAGCAT
>JAKLQJ010000145.1 GCA_022013385.1 Elusimicrobiota bacterium | reverse complement strand
TCAGACACATTAGGATTAAATTTTAAGATTTTTTCCGAAGCTCTTCTCGTTAAAAAATATATTTCACATGATGGATAATGTTTTTTTAAAGCGCGAATAAGCGGTGTTGTTAGAAGCACATCGCCTATTCCTTTGAAAACTATTATCAATATTCTTAATGGTCGCATATAATCAAAATTCCCGCGCAAATAAGTTTAAAGCGCAAAGCTTCCGAATTCCATGGCGCTTATGGCGCCACGGGACCGGTGACTTGAGACTTGTAACTTGCGACTCAAAAGGCGCTAGACGCCTTTTGAATTCTATACTTCGGGTCATTGTACATTTTAAATTGGCGGTATATTTTAGGCCGCGCTTTTCCACACGCGTATTTTTCAAGCAGTTCTTTTACCTCAATTTCCAAATCGTTTTTTTGCATTTGTAGTATTTTCATTTTATAAGCGGATTCTTTCCTATGCGCAGCGTCCGCGTCTTTTCTATCAATTTGCTCTTTCATATGGTATATTTTGAGTTCCATTATGCTTATTTTGTCCGCCAAGCTTCCGATAGTTTCAGCCATTAGTTATCTCCAAGCGCGCTCAAAACCGCTTCATCAATTTTTTCTATCAAATCATTCCTTTTCTGATTCAATTTGTCTATTTCTCTTTTGGCGGCGGCCACCACAATATCGTCTTTTAGCCGAGCTTTATCTTCTTGATGCCATAAAACCGTATTGGTTCTTGCAAGCTCGCTTATAAGTTTGCCTATGTCCTGTTTTTCCATTTTAGCTCCTAAAAAAACACTATGTGTTTTTTTACCCCCCGTGCTTAGATTTCGTTATTTCCCGCGTTTAAATTCCTCTGGAATTAGCGGGAAATGAAATCTACGGGGGGTGATAAGTACACTATGGTCGTCTGATGTGCATAGCACCTTGTTACGGAACACGAACCTTTTGGTTCATCAGGTGTCGTAAGTTATACGAACGACCGGCACCCGGCATAGCCTTGAAATCTGCAGAGGGTTATAAGTTAAATCATTCTCCAAACTTTAATTTTTTTACTTTTGTGCTATAGCGCTGCTTTTTGTTTTAAATTCTCAAATATAAAATAACAATTCTCTTAATTTGTTGTTGTTTTCTGCTTACTGCCACACTGTTGCTCTGTAGCGCTGCCGTGCTGTTTTATATTAATCTCGAGCTTCCTCTTGTGAGATGCAGATATAAATCAAAATTATTTTCATCGCCTTTAATAAAAAGCCTGTCTATTGGAAAGGAATTCCGATCCCATGGCCAAAAGGTTTTGCCCTGCTTAAAACTAAAATCAAAAGTAAATCCCGCTTCCAGCGCCTTATCTCTGACTTTATTATTGTAAGCCCCCGCTCCATAAGGGTAAGCGAAGGCGCATATTTCAGTTTGCAAAGCAGTTTCAAGCTGTTTTTTTGATTCTTTTATTTCCCAGCTGATCATATCGGCCGGCAATTTAAGCAAATCGGGATGATTCATCGTATGCGCGCCGAACTCTATTATGCCGCTGTCTTGCATTTCTTTAAGCATGGCTATTGATGCCATATTAATCCATGGTTCGCTATTTGTATTATGCCAAACATTCGCTTTGCCTATGGTATTGTAAACCACAAAAATATTTCCTTTCGCGTTTAATTTTTTTAAGATTTTATAAGCGTAGGTATAATTGTTTTCATAGCCGTCGTCAAATGTTATCAGCGCCGGTTTTTCGGGAAGCGCTTTTTCACCTTTGAAATCCGCTAAAATATCGGAAAAAAGCACCGTCGTATAGCCGTGTTTGTTTAAATATTTAACCTGTTTCTCAAATGTTTCGGGTTTTACCCATAAACTTTTCAATTTTGAATTTTTTGGAGGATAACCTATTTTGTGATAGATAAGAACCGGAAGTCCTTTTTTTGAGAAACGCCACCATGTCCAACGCAGGTTCAATAGGATAATAAATGCCAGAATTATCAAGGCTAAAAACAGTTCCATTAAAGATATTATATCAAATCAGCGGCGGCAGAGCAGCTTGTCGGTCCCGCTTTTGGCAGGATAGCGCTTAAAAAAGCGCTGAAACTTTTTTAACTCGATTATAAACCCGTTCAACACTGATGAGATTCATGCATAGAAAATGTCCTCTCGGACATTTTTTTGAACCGTGAAGAGCGCATGGCCGACATTCAAGATTTTCTTCTATAACAAAACTTTTTTTGCTGTATGGAAAAAAGCCGAGTTCTTTTGTTGTCGGCCCGAATATAGCGATTACCTCTATGCCGAACGCGGCCGCGATATGCATAGGGCCGGAATCATTTGTAATGAACAGTTTTAAATTTTTAATCAGCCACATAAGCTCTTCAACGGTGGTTTTGCCTGTAAGGTTTACGCAGGTATCCTTTCCGGCAAGGGTTTCAATTTCTTTATTCCATGAAATTTCTTTTTTACTGCCGATTATCAGAATTTTCTTTTTGTATTTTTCATAAAGCAATTTTATGAGTTTTCCATAATGTTCTTTAGGCCAGCGTTTTGTCGGCCAAGCGGAGCCTGGATTTATGCCTATCGCCATATCATCAATAAATTTAAATTTTTCCAATATACCCGTGGAAACATTAAGCTTTGTCGTCGAAGGAGCTATGTTTTCAATTAAAGGCAAAAGAAGCGTAAGGTTTCTTTCCGCATCATGCAATAGCCATGAAAACGGCACTATTTTATTTAGAAATATTTTTCCGGCGCTTTCGGAAAAACCTATTCTTACCGGCACTTTTGCCAGAAAAGCAAGCAAAGCGCTCCTGATTGACCGGTGAGGAATAATAGCTATGTCAAAATTTCTTGTTCTTATTTGTTTCACAAGATTAATAAATTCCGGAAAAAAGAATTTGGAATTTCTTTTATTGTCTATTATCACATCATCTACGGAATTTGAAGATTTAAAAACTTGGCTGGTTTCAGGACGGCTTATTACAGTAATTTTTGAATTCGCGGCAGAATTTTTTATCTTTTCAATTAATGGAAGGGTAAGAGCGCAATCGCCGAGAAAAGCGGTTTGCACAATGCATATATTTTTAAGTTTAAGGGAAGGCTTGTCCTTTTTATAAAGCAAAGCCCAATCATTAATTTCGGGAGTTTTGAAAACTATCGGTATATCAAGGTTTTTAAGCGTTTCAAGGTAGCGGTTTACGGTATGTTTTTGAAGAGCGCAGTTGGGCGTTCTGAAATTTACAAATAGTCTTCTGGATAGAGAATCTTTGCTGTAGCGGAATATTTTTTTTGTTGTACATAAAAAAGTTATGAGACGCGTTCTTAAGTTTGCGTGCAGATCTATCAGATAGTCAAATTTTTCATTGTTTATTTTCTTGACCGTTTTAATAATACCGAGAAAAGGCAATACCCGAGATATTAGAGGATTATTAGCGATTGTCTTCGCATATTGGGGTTTTGTAAGCAGGAATATTTCTGCATTCGGCCATTTGGCCTTGATATTTTTTATAACGGGAGATATTAGTATTATATCCCCAAGAGAGGATAACCGTATGATAAGTATTTTGGGATTGCTTTTCATAGGAAATTAGTAAAATTATAGCAAATAGCTAAAATAGCGCGACAGTGATATAGCGCGCGGCGGGGAACGAATAGGGCGGAAGAAAGGATTGGGTAGCAAGAGGTAGGAGACAGTACGAATTACAAAAATAAGATAACTGTATACGCCCATGTTTATTTACATTGTCTTCATACCCACTCGTTTATGCCGCTTTCGCGTGTTGCTAAAATAGGGGTATTTGTTGCAATATTTCTTTAACATTGGCTTTGTAAGTTACATATATAATAATATATTGCAAAGTCCGTTGTGCTAGGTACATATGG
>JAKLQJ010000144.1 GCA_022013385.1 Elusimicrobiota bacterium | reverse complement strand
ATTTTTTTAACCATCTTGGCGAAATGGCCAGAATCAAAGTTTCATATGAAGGCGGAAAAAGATTCACGATAGATGAAGCAAAAGTCCTTTTAAACAGCATTTCCTGTATCATCGCTGAACCGAGCGCCATATCAAAGCATTTTCCTATGGAAGAAGGGTTAATTGATGTGTTGATTATTGATGAGGCCTCGCAGGTTTCTATCGCCGATTCGATATCGCTTATTTTACGCGCCAAGCAAGTCGTAATATTCGGCGACGAATACCAATACGGCGCGGTAAGCGCAACCAATGTCAGCTCGCGGTATTCTGCCGGCTATTTCAGCGAAATTATTACCGCTTACGCGGACGATTATAATACGACCGTATCTGAGGCGGCCAAGAAAGAACTTGTTGATGAGGTTTCCAAGGAAGTTTCTGCCGAAGAGCAGGAAAGCGATTGTTTACTTAAACCCCAGGATGGGACAGTTCTTTGGCTCAAGACTTTTAATATTCGCACATCCACTCTGACATTTGCAAAGGCGATTGCAAATTATACTACCTCGCTTAAAGAGCATTTTCGCAGCTTTCCGGAAATCATCGGATACTCAAACGATTTCTTTTATAAAGAAGCGCAGATGGAGTTGGTTGTCAATCGGATCCGCACCAAGCCCATTGGAGAGGTATTGCAGTTTGTCACTGTTTCCACGCAGGGGCTCGCCGGGCCTAATACCAATCTTGATGAGATTGAGGCTATTTGTAATGATATAAGAAGCCGCTTAGATGCCGGGTTTAAGGGAACTATTGGCATCATTACATCATTCAAGGAACAGCAGGCGCGGATGGAACAGTTGATCAATGAAAAATTCAATATGGCGGCTCTCCGACGCGATCATAAGCTTGTTATTTGGTTTGTAGGGGATGTGCAAGGTGAAGAGCGCGATATCGTGTATTATTCTTTTGTGGAAGACAAGAATTTGAAGAACGCGAATCTGGCCAGTATTTATCCGGTTATTGATGGGACGGCGGATAATATCCGAAGCCTGAAGATGCAACGGCTGAATGTCGGGTTTAGCCGCGCTAAAGATACCATGGTATTTGTTTGCAGTCAGCCTATAGAACAATTCAGCAATACCCGCCTCGGAGCGGCGCTTAAACATTATTACGCGGTCCTGGAATCCAATAAGAAAAACGACTTTTTTGTGGAAGATGAATCCGTGTTCGGCTCGCCAATGGAAAAGAAATTATATGCGCTTCTCTTGGATACCAAATTCGTAAAGGAGCGCAGGGATTATGTAAAAATAATTCCGCAGTTTGATATCGGCAAATATATTTCAGCGGAGTATAAGGTTTATATTCCAAAATACCGCGCGGACTTTCTCCTGACTTATGCTCAAGGCGGCAAAGAAGCGACGCTTATTTTAGAGTACGATGGGCTGGAGTTTCATTTTAAGGATCCGCGTGAAGTCAATAGCTTGAATTTTTCGCAAAGTTATCTGGATTATGATACAGCGCGACAGTTGGAACTTGAAAGTTATGGGTATCCTTTTTTGCGTATAAACAAGTTTAATCTGCGGCCGAGGACTCAAGGTGAAACTGAGGCCGATGTTTTGAACGCTTTGCTGGAAGAAAAAATAGGAATGTTGCGGTTGTCATGAAAAAATTCAAAACACACCACTATTAAGGTCATAATGAAAATAAGCGAAAATCAAAATATAGAATTTAAGCGTGTTTGGAATGAGAAGTGTTTAAAAACGATTTGCGCCTTTGCCAATGTTTCGGGCGGGAAGCTTTATATTGGCATTGATGATCTAGGGAATCCATTGGGGGTTAAAGACGCGGCGAAACATCTATTAGATATTCCGAATATGACTCGGGATATTTTAGGGATAACTCCGGATGTTGCGCGAAAAAAGAAAGCCGGCAAGGATATTATCGAAATATTGGTTGCTTCGTCTTCCGCGCCGATTTCTTATCACGGCCGTTTTTACACACGAAGCGGAAGTTCTTCCGTGGAAATAAAGGGGCGCGAATTGGCTGAAGTATTGATGGAAAAATCAGGCAGATCCTGGGACGGATTTATCGAACCAAACGCGGCATTAAAAGATATTGACACCGCAACTGTGAAGAAATTCAAAAAACTCGCAATCCACCGAATCCCGATGATTGCCGGTGAAAAGAGCGTTAAAGCCGTTCTTCAGAAGTTAAACCTTATGGAAAAAGATAAACTGCGCCGCGCCGCAGTATTGCTTTTTGGCAAAAACCCAAAAAAATTTTACATTACCGCTTATATCAAAATTGGAAAGTTTGCCAACGATATCGATATCATCAGTACGGATGATATTGAAGGCAATCTTTTTGAGCAGGTGGAAAAGGCAATAGAAATTCTTCGAGTAAAGTATCTCGTGTCGAATATCACTTATGAAGGCATATACCGAAAAGATAATCTGGAATTTCCGGAAGAAGCTTTACGCGAGGCTCTGATTAACGTCGTAATTCACCGTAGTTATATGGGCGCGCATACCCAGCTACAAATATCTCCCGAAGGCTTGAACCTCTGGAACGAGGGCGGTCTTCCGCCGAGCATTACGCCGGATGATCTTAAAAAATGGCATAAATCTAAGCCTAGAAATGAATTTTTAGCCGATGTGTTTTTTAAAGCCGGAATGATTGAAGCCTGGGGGCGCGGCACGATCAAGATTGTTGATGAATGTAAAAAGGCCGGATTGCCGGAGCCGGAATTTCGCGAAGAGTTCGGCGGTTTTTCCGTTTATTTCCGTAAAGCCCCTCAGGGTGAAAAGGTCGGAGATAAGGTCGGAGAAAGTGGGAAGAAAGTGGGAAGAAAGTGGGGAGAAAAGGACGGTGAAAGGTTGGGTGAAAGGTTGGGTGAAAGGTTGGGTGAAACCGAAAAGAAGATTCTTGCGTTGATCGCCGGCGACAAGTTTATATCCATACCGGTGATGGCAAAAAAACTCGGTATCAGCACAACGGCAGTTGAGAAGAATCTGAAAAAGCTTAAAGCAAAAGGCGCAATAGCGCGTGTCGGTTCCGCCCGTAGCGGCGCGTGGAGGATAAATGGCTAAAATTAATCTTACAAAGGAAGAAAAAGCCGGCATTATCGAGGCTTTGAATAAGGGCGTTGAGCCGTCACCGGATCTATTGCCAAAGCTTTTTCCCGGCACTGCCGAGAAGTTTGACATTCAGGCGCTTGATAGAGCCAAAATTCCTACTCTGGAATACTCCGGCAAGCGCTCCAAGTCAGCGATTCTGGCAGAAGCGGGAGCCGGTATCGGCGCCGCGCCGCTTCAGAATGTTCGTTGTTTTGGGGATATCAAGAACGGCGGCTGGAGAAATCTTATTGTGCAGGGGGATAACTTACAATTTTTTTTATGAAACTTCTCCCTAAAAACCTGCCAGAGAAATTTATCTTAATCACTTCTTTAAAAAAAATTCCTGTAATTCCTTTCCCTTCTTTTTTTATTTCTTCAAAAAGTCGCATATACCGCATCTTCATCAATTAATTAGAAGTGGTTTTTTACCCCGTAAGTGGCTGCAATACTTCTTTGGCGCTTTTCTGCGAAAGACTCTTGCGGGGTAGAAAACTATTGGAGATGTTTTCCTATCCCAAATTTTAATTAGAACCGTCCCCTTAAATATACTGAATATTCAATTAATCACTGTCCCCTTTAATTAGTTATAACCGATCCCGCTTATAATATTAAAGAAACAAAGCAACGTCCCGCTCTCCAAAATATCATCAAATGTTTTTTTATATGTCCAATAGGCAACTAATTGACTGCATGGGGTCCCAGTTGGAATATAAAAATATGATCCGTATTTATTAGGTTTTTGGTCTTTGAAAACAACTATATTGGTTAATAACCATGCAACATCGTCAGTCATTTTAAAGGTGTATTTAAAATTCTGAAAAATTTTATCCCTAGCTACGCTTTTATAAAAAGATTCAATGTCTACACATACAATGTAAGGATTTTTTATGTGAATATTTGCATTGTCAGTAATTTTCATTCCTTTTTTTCCGGATTTTAGCCAGGAAGGTGTTTCAATTTTCTGTAGTAGATTATTTAGTTTGGATTGTATTTTTTTTAATTCTGGGAAAGGCTCTTCGATTAATCTTTTCTTTTTATTAAGGTAAACTTTGTAGGCAGTGTTTTTTAGAAGGGATTCTATACTTTTTTTATCCGTATTAAGTAATTTGGTTAAAGTTCGTTTGTTGGAAAGATTATAGAGCGGACTTCTTTCTATTGGATATAGTTTTCTTTTCATTTATTTCCATTTTCTCAATTGTTTCTAGAAAATTTATTAAATTATTCTTCATGCTATTTTTAAAACTGTTTTGATTATCTAGTCTTTCGGCAAAAAATAATATTGATGATTCCTTTGTTTTAAAAACTTTTGCATATCTTTTTATTATGTCAAGAGAAGGGTTTTTTTTGTTTGACTCTATTTCTGATAAATACCCAATAGAAATATCTAGCTCACCCGCTAATCTTGAAAGAGTTTTATCGTTAAAAACTCTAAGTAATCTTAATGCTTTGTTTAATGTATTCATATCAAAAGTGTAAAAGGCATATCGCCTATCTTATTAGAATATCAATCATTTTAAATACTAACTTTATGATTATCTTTTGCACTATTTTCATAGCGAAGATAGTTTTTAACCACTTGGTTATTCGTACTTTCATACTTGTCACCTCCTATTCTCTATGTTTGCTACTTAGAGAGCTCCTAACGGAGGTGGATTCTGGCTCAGTGGTTAATTTAACGAAATGCCCCTTAAACCCAGCTCCTAACAAAACTAAGCAGGAGATGGTGAAGAGCATTTGTAATACTAATTCTTATAAGCCTATGTGGTGCACAACGTTCCGGGCTAGTAAGCCTTATGTTTATTGCTCTTTTTAAGGTTTTGATTTAGTGTTTAAACCAAATCACAAGTAGTCAAAGACTACTCTCATCATTATCGGAGTTAAAGAACCTTTTCAAATAACCTATACACAGCTTAGCATAAAAGAATTTTAGCTGTCAACTAAAATTTTTAGCTTGAAATATTAATTGTGCTCGGTTTCTTAGTTGATAAAATTTTCCACGATTTTTTTAAAAATTGTTTTCAATAAAGCTGAAATACTTATTTCCGCCGATAATGATATGGTCAAGTAATTTAATATCAACTGTTTTAAGCGCATTTCGAATAGCCTTTGTTATGGCTTTATCTTCTATGGAAGGCTCTAATGAGCCTGCGGGATGATTGTGCGCAATAATAACTCCTACTGTGTGATGATAAAGGGCTCGTTCAACAACTTTGCGGGGGAACACCACTGAACGATTCACTGTTCCGGCCTTGAATGTCTCCATTGCTATGAGCTGATTGCGGGTATCTAAAAATAACATTTTAAATTCTTCATCAGCCAAACCCTTGAGCGAAACTTTTAAGTAATCAAATACTCCCTGAGGTGATGAAAGCAAATCCCGATTATAAATACCCTTTTCCATATATAAGATTGAAATATCCTTTAAGAATTTTAAAAACAATGAGGAATGTTCTGATATCTCTTTGACGGTTTGAATATCTTTTATATCGGCATCTAAAACGCCGTTTAATGTTTTGAATTTGCCAAGTAAATCTTTGGCTATTGGTTTGGTATCCTTGCGTGGAACAGCAAACGATAGAGCTAACTCTAAGACTTCATAATCTAACCAACCATCCATTCCGGATTTTTTATATTTTTCTTTTATTCTTTGACGATGTCCAAGATGGCTTGGCTTTTTTAATTCTTTCATTGTATTTTTCCCGCCATTACTTCTTTGGCGCTCTCCATTACTACATCGGTGCTCTCCATTGCTACATAGGTGAGTCCACCGAAGATTTAGTGGAGGGAGACTCATCCCCCCCATAAATTTAATCAGAACCGGTCCTTTTTGATTATTATAGATTTTCCAAAGTTGTAAGCCAGCTGTCAAAATGTGGGCATTTACTACGAATTGCAGGCAAACCTATTTCGGCTGATATTTCATACCCAAAGAGGATTTTGGGGTATCCCGGATAAATGGCTTCAATCCTATGGGATGGTGATGTTGTTGAACTGTCGTTAATTTCTTCAGGTGATGAATATCTGTCAGTTATATTTGTAATTTTACTTGGAGTAACGCCTAATTTTTCGGATAGAATGTTTGATTCTGAAAATAATAATGCTTCAAATTCATGCATAGAAATATAAGGTTTTAGATTAGGGTGGTTAATATCGTTGGCAATTTCTTGTTCAACAAATACGGCTTTTTCCTGCGCTGTTTGACCTTGTGGATTTGCTCTCCCTGGGAAATTGGAATCCATGGCATAGAAATCGATCATTGTGCTTACGCAAGCTACGCTGGTATCTCCAAGTAAATTTTGTATATCTTTTTTTATTTTAGCATAACGAACATAACCACCTTTATACCGTTGTCCGGTGCTCAGTTGGCTTGTAAAAATTAAAGTGGGAATTGCAATAATTTGTTTTGTTTCAAGATGTGGATTTAAAACTTTTTTAATGAAGTTTTCTTCAGTTTGTCCCTCGACTAATAGAAGAACTTTTTTCATGGTCGGCCCCCAATTATATTTTTCTCCCATATTGTGCCGAGGGTGTAATCTTCAAGCCAATTGGCTATTGTTTCACTATTAAGACGGTTAAAAACACTTTCGCCCGTTTCAGGGTTTCTATCCGTAACAATTATATCTTCCGGAGAAAAATGGTTGATTAGCGTTACAGATTGTGTTGATATAATAATTTGAGACTTTTGAGATGCAGTTTTAAGCATTTCTGCAAGCAGAGAAATCGCCGCAGGATGAAGACCTAATTCCGGTTCGTCCAAGACAATCACTGAAGGTAATTGTGATTGCAACAAAAGCGTAGCAAGGCATATAAAACGCAATGTCCCATCGGAAAGCATGTTAGCATTAAAATAGGCATCTGATTTTACATCTTGCCATTCCAGTCTAACAGTATTTGGATTTTCAGGATTTGGTTCAAGAAAAAAGTTTAAAAAAAACGGCGCAACCAGTCTAATAGCTTTTAATATTTCTTCATAATTACTTATATGGTTGCGTTTAAGAAAATACAAAAATGCCGCAAGATTTGCCGCATCAGGTTTTAAAGATCTGTTGTCGGAAATCTGGCTTGTTTGCTTCATCGGCGAACCTGAACTTGTGTCATGGAAATGAAAAACTTTCCAATTCTGCAAATCATGCCAAACATGTTCGGTCATTTTCTCTGTTTTGGATTTTATTTCAAGTTTTGTTTCGTGATGTCCAGAACCTAATAGGTGATGTATTATTCCACTTTTTACAAAATCTGCCTTATTGTAGGAAGCATATTCTTTCGCAAAAAACAGCGAATCTTTATCATCCGGCATTAATGTAAATTCATATCCATTAGAATTATTCCCAAAAATCATCGAAATTCTAATTTCACTTGTGGTTTTTCGACCATAATGCAATAAAGAATTTGCGCTACCTCGCTCAGAAACATAATGTTGAAGTCTTTTTTTTGCTATGTTGTTTAATAACGAAAAGGTTTCTATGAAGTTTGATTTACCTGCCCCATTCTCCCCAATAAGTACATTTATTGTATTTAAAGGAAGAACAAGTTCTCGGATGGATTTAAATCCATGTATTTCTATTTTGTCTATAAATCTACATTGCATCATAGGCTCCTTCAAAATCTAAATTATACCTTTTTAATAAATTGAACTGTTGTATTGTAAAAACTATTATTTTATTAAATCATTTATCAATTTCCCAATGCAAAAGGCACCTGTTACCTTTTTACTGTACTCTTCTTTTTTATCTCTTCCAAAAATCGCATATACCCGATCTTCATCAATTAATTACCGTCCCTTTTACAAAGTGTTTATCCAATTTTTTAATTAATTCTAATCGATTCCGTTTATAATATTAAAGAAACAAAGCAACGTCCCGCTCTCTGGCGTCCCGCTCTCTGGTTTTATAATCGGTATTAAGCAACTGAGCTAAAGTTCGTTTATTGGAAAGATTATAAAGGGGGCTTCGCTCTATTGGATATAGCTTTCTTTTCATTTATTTCTATTTTCTCAATCGTCTCTAAAAAATTTATTAGATTATTCCTCATATTATCTTTGAAATTATTTCGTTTATTTATGTCCAGTTTCTCGGCAAAAAATAATATTGACGATTCCTTAGTTTTAAAAACTTTAGCATACCTTTTTATTACATCAAGAGAAGGAGTTTTTTTGTTTGATTCTATTTCTGATAAATACCCAATAGAAATACCCATTTCACCAGCTAATTTTGAAAGAGTTTTATCGTTAAAAACTCTAAGTAATCTTAATGCTTTATTTAATGTATTCATTATCAAAAAGTCTAAAAGGTGTATCGTCTATCCATTGAAAATATCAATTAACTTAAATACGACTTTTATGATTATCTTCTGCACTATTTTAACAGTGAAGATAGTTTTTAACCACTGGGTTAGTTGCAACTTAATTTTCATTTTTAAACCTCCTTTATCTAAGTTTCACTAACTTAGATTGCTCCCTTGGAGATTCGGTTCAGTGGTTAACTTAACGACACACCCTTTATACCCAGCTCCCAAACGAAACGGAGAAGGGGAAAGAGCATTTTTAACACTAATAATTGTGATTACTGCTGAACTTTAATTTCCCGTGCGGTCTTAACATTTTGCGGGCTATTAGCGTCATGCTTATTGCTCTTTTTAAGATTTTGATTTAGCATTCAAGCCAAATCACAAGCAGTCAAAGACTACTCTCGTCATTATTGGGAGAAAGAACCTTTTCAACTAACTTACATATATTTTATCACAGAAAGGTTTTAGCTGTCAACTAAAATTTTTAGCTGAAATATTAATTGGACTCTGTTTCTTAGTTAATAAAATTTTCAACGATTTTTATTTCTTCTGGAGAGACATTGGGGTTGCTGGTGTATTCCAAGTAAAAAGGCAGGGCTATTAACATAAGAGTTAACGCCACCAAAGCACCTGTAAGGATAATCATAATCAAAGCTTGCTTATGGTTTGATGTTTCCAAATCATTAATTGATGTTTTTAAACGTAATATAAGTTCCCCAAGTATCGCGGGCTTTTGTCTTTCCATTGCATGTATCAGGGATTCTATCAATTCCTTATCTTTAGCCATGGCATATGTTTTCTCATCATCAGGTTTGAAATTCATTTTTCCACCTGTTTCATTGATTGTTCCACGATTTTTATTTCTTCATTGGTTAAATTATAGAGTTTATAAACCATTTGGTCAATTTGTTTTTCGTATTCTTTTACTTTTTCTTTTTTTGCGGGATTTTCCAAATAGTCATCGGATTGGGTAATTGCCATGATTTTATCAACGATTTCAACAAATGGCTTTTGTTCAGTTAAAGAGATTTTTTTGATTGGTAATTTTTTCAGATCATCAGGATAGAATCCGATTTGACTTCGCCTAACAGAATCTAAAAATTTATAAGCAAATTTTGAATTGAGAATTGCCAATAAATATTTTAAATTAAACAAGCTTGAATTTTTTTCCAATTGTTTTCTGAATGATTGTATGTCGTTTATATGGAAATCCTTTTTAATGCTTCCCTTAATACTTCTATTCTTAAGACTGGCTAAATCTCTCCATAAGACACAAACAAAACAACTATCATTACAGAATAGACCTTTGTCATCATAAATCGCTGGTGTCATTCTTCCTTTTATTATTTTTTGTGGTACATAAAGTTCGGGAAATGTAGGTCGGCTAATTTTTTCGGGAACTCTGGGGGTGTTCCATTCAAGATATTTAACTTTTTCGATAAAATATTTCTTTATCCATTTGGCTTCTATATATAGCTTTGAATGGATTTCATCTTTTGTTTCAGAGATTAGGTCAATTTTTTGAAATTCATTTTTGTATTGTTTTTCGTCTGAATTTAAAACCATCCCTTTACTTACATAACAAATCTCAACCCATATCAAAGTATTTGATAAGTCTCCAATAATTTTATTCTCGCTATCTAATTTGAATGTATTTTCGCCCATCTCCAACTGTTTTTTTGACGGTAGAAAAATTAGATTATCCCAAGTATCTTTATGCCTTATTCTTAGCGGAATATAATCAGGATTTGTATTTTTAGTAAATTCAATAATAATATTTCTAACCGCCGCTTCAAATATTTTTAAATCCGAACAAAAGTTAATCCGACTAATCGTTGCATTTTGCAGGAAATATTCGTGAGATTTCTCTGCATATTTAGATGACATATACGCATCAGGAATAATAAATTCAAGAATTCCATTATGAGCAAGTAATCCATATCCCTTTTCTATAAAAGCAACATATAAATCCCATTTTTCCCATAATGTCCGGAAAGTTTTTGAATTCATTATTGCCACGCGCTGATTTTTGATATTTGGATCATCGGCTCTTACATACGGCGGATTGGCGATTACAATATCAAAGCCGTCTTTTGCTTTTGGAAAAAAATATTTGGTTTCAAAAAAACCAACACTTTCATGTTTAAACAGATTATTATAGCTCTGCCATAATTCAGCATTCCTTTTTTTCTGTTCAATTTGATTTTTGTATTTGTTGGCGACAAACTTGTTGAACTGTTTATTGCTATGCGTGCCAAGATGTGTGCCTAGACGCTTTGCTTCGGCAATTTTATCTTGTACTTTTTTATTTACCAATTTTTTTATTTCGCCGGTTATATTCTTTTTTTCATTCGGCAGATAAGCGCTAAAATATTTATCGGTCAAGGAATTAAATTTTTCAAAGAAAGGGTCTATAATTTCCATTCCCAAATCGTTTTCTTTTTTTAACTCGCATTCTTTGGGCGCGCCGATCAGCGTATTGGCGCAAATCAATTTAAAATCAAGATTGGGCAATGACCGTATGCCAAAATTTTCTTTTAAAATATCCACTTTTTGGTCAACGATAAGTGATATAAAAAAGCGGAGTTTTGCAATTTGTATGGCAATGGGTTGAATGTCAATACCATAAAGGCAATTTTTAATCAGATACAGTTTGCGGCCATAATCCAATTCATTATTTTTGAACGCGGCCTCTATATCAACAATTAAGTGTTCCCTTATTGTTATATCATCTTGCAGTAGAGCTTTCTCAAGCTGTTTTTGTTCCCAGAGTTCATTTCTTGGGTCAAGTGTATGCAGAATATGCGTAAGTTTATGCAGAATGCCCATAGGAAAAGCGCCGCTTCCGCAAGCCGGGTCAAGAAT
>JAKLQJ010000143.1 GCA_022013385.1 Elusimicrobiota bacterium | reverse complement strand
CACTACTTCTTTTTCGCCAGAGGTAGCCTGTCCGCCCCCTCCACTACGGCATCGGCGGGTTTCCGCCACTAAATCTCCGGCGGACTTCCGCCACTACAACTTGGCGCCATAGGCGCCATGTAGTACTGGGGAGCGCCTAAGTAGTAGTGGCGAAGATGCCGTGTGGCGGAGATCCGCCGATTTGTTTGGCGGAAATTATTCCGTATTCCTTGTTGTCTCGCCATAGGCGGGATTGCTAATTACCTTGTCGCCTTTCTAATTTAGTATATAAAGCTCGGATAAGAATCTTAAGAAAAAGATAAAACGGCGATATGGTCATAGTGTCTTGACAAAGTAGTTTTGCAACCATCCCAGTGTCTCACCCCGCGGGATGCTCTAGATGCTACCGCACCAGAAGTTACGCAGCAACCCACGGGGTAAAAGCGCTCCTTGTTGCATAATTACTTTGTCGCTGTAATAGGCCTGGAATATCGGGGTGCCGGGAATCGAACCCGGGGTCTCTCGCACCCCAAGCGAACGCTCTACCATTGAGCCACACCCCGATAATCGGTGTTTAAGACTTTTCAATTATAGCAAATAAGATAGCGGAAAACGGAAAACGAAATAGCGCGGCAGTACTACAGCGCGACAGCGATACAGTGCAGCCTGTCCCGCCTTTGGCGGGAGCAGTGCAACAGAGCTATAGCAAGACAAAGCAACTTGTGACATGTGACTTGTCCCGCCTTTTTTGCCAATACTACTTAGGCGCTCCCCAGTACTACATGGCGCCTATGGCGCCAAGTTGTAGTGGCGGAAGTCCACCGAAGCCTGCCCGCCGAAGTCGTAGTGGCGGGATTTAGTGGTGGAAACCCGCCGAAGCCTGCCCGCCAAAGTTGTAGTGGAGGGGGCGGGAGTGACTGGTTATTCTTAATCGGCGGATTTTATTATTGTCAAAAGTTCTTTTTTTATTTCTTTCAGAAGCTTCAAAGAATCTTCATTTTGTATTTCAGTCAATTTGGCTTTTGCCAAGGGTTTTTTAAAAAGTAGTTTTTTCGCTCCCTTCAGCGAATAGCCTTTAACAAGCACCAAATCTTTCAAATCATTTAGTATTTCAATATCCCGTCTGGTATAACGCCTGTGTCCGCTTTTAAGGCGCAGCGGCCTTAAGAGTTTAAATCTTGATTCCCAATAGCGCAAAGTATGCGGCGGTATTTGGGTCTTGCGGGAAATCTCGGTTATCGTGTAATAGCTTTTTTCGCTCATCACATTAGCTTTAGCATTTTTTCAGAAGCCTTAAATCTAATCCCTTTTCTCGGTCCGACCATAACCTTTTGATTTGTTTTAGGGTTTCTCGCCTGCATGGCGCGGCGTTCTTTTATCCTAAATGTTCCAAAATTGGATATTACCACTTTGTCATTGTTTTTTAGCGCGTCCGCTATTATCTCAAAGGTTTTGTTTACCGCTGTTTTAGCTTCTGTTTCAGTAGGCATATTTTTGGAAAGTTTTCTTATTATATCCAGTTTGTTCATCTTAATCAGTCCTCCTCTTTTTTTTCATCCTCATCATCTTTGGAATTTGAATCTTTGCGTTTCTTTTTTTTCTTATTCAGCAATTGCTCTATAATATCCTTGGGCTTAAGCGTTTTAAGTTCATGCTTGAATTTTAATACTTCACCTTCAGTTATAGGCTTGTTTAGAACCTGCACTTTATTTAATATTTTTTCATCAATACATATGGGACAGCCGTATCTGACCGCCATGGCAATGGCATCTGACGGGCGGGAATCTATTTTCTTAACCACTTTCCCTTTGGCGTCTTCAATATAGAGCATCGCGTAGTATGTGTTTTTGATAACATCTGTCAATTTCACTTTCTTGATTTTATAGCCTAAACTGTCGAGAACTGAATAAATAAGGTCATGAGTCATCGGTCTTGGCGAAGGAAAGCCCGAAAGCCTTATAGCGATTGCTTGCGCTTCCACAGGTCCTATCCATATCGGTAATATTTTTGACCCCTCGCTTTCATCCAAAAATATTATGGATTCGGCAATACTCGTAGCTATTGAATATATTTTCAGTTCAATTTCTTTACCTTCATCGGTTTTTTCTTTTTTCATAAAATTTCCTTTAATTCCCCCAAATTAGGTTGCAAGTTTGTCCTTCTTAGCCTTGCCGCGTTGTATCGCTGTAGCTCTGTATCGCTGTATCGCTACTCCCGCCTTTGGCGGGACAAGCTGCGCTAAAGTTTTGTTTTGCTGTTATGGTAGCCTGCCGCGCTGTAGAGCTCTGTTGCGCTAAGTTTTGTTTTGCTGTTACTGTATCACTGTAGCTCTGTATCGCTGTAGCACTGTATTGCTGTTACTGTATCACTGTAGCTCTGTATCGCTGTAGCACTGTATTGCTGTTACTGTATCGCTGTAGCTCTGTATCGCTGTAGCACTGTATTGCTGTTACTGTAACCCTGTAGCCTGTATCACTGTCGCGCTGTGTAGCACTGTCGAACTGTGTATCACTGTGCCGCACTGTCGCGCTATGCTCTATTATCCAATTCTAAGGCCTATTGAGTCAAGAATTGTTTCGGGTTTCGCGTTTTTATAAATGATTTTCCAAATTCTATTTATTATCGGCGCTTTAACTTTATTTTTTCGGCATAATCGTTTTGCGCTCAGCACCGAATTATAACCTTCAGTGGTTGTTTTTATTTCACGCAGCGCTTTTTTGGGATTTTTATGTTCCGCCAATTTTTTCCCAAACCTATAATTTCTGGACATATTGGATGTGCTGGTAAGAATTAAATCGCCGGTAGTTGATAATCCGCAAATGGTGTCTCTATGCCCGCCGAGTTTTATTATTATCTTTTTCATTTCCTGCAGGCTTGCCGTTAAATACGCGGCTTTTGTGTTTTTTCCCGTTCCCGTCAATCCTTTTACTATTCCGCCGCCGATGGCATACACATTTTTGAGGGCGCCTCCAAGTTCAACTCCTTTTCTGTCATGAGATATCTCAATGCCCAAAGGATGAATATTGAAAACTTTGGAAACTTTTGAGATACTAAGAGATTTTCTTCCCGCCAAAATAATTTTTGTCGGAATTTTTCGCGCCACTTCCATGGCAAAACTGGGGCCTGAAAAAGCCATAACTCTGTTTTTTAATCCGGGCAATTCATCTTCAATGATTTCAGACACCGTCATTAAGGTATCGGCTTCTATGCCTTTTGAAAGGCTTAAAAAAATCATCTTGCGAGAAACAAAAGGCCGAGCCTGTTCGATTACTGTTCGCACATGCCGAGAGGGAACGGCTATCACGCATAAGTCGGCTTTTTTCAAAGCTTCTTCAAGCGACATTGTAATCGTAATTCTCTTATTTATTTTTAGTTCTTTAAAATTGGGATGTGCGCGTTTTTTATTCAGGATATAGGCATAATTTTTAAAAAATTCCCAGACGATAACTTCATTGGATTGTTTTGAAGCGAGGATATCGGCTATTACACTGCCCCATATGCCGCCGCCCAAAACACTGATTTTAATTTTTTTCGGCATTTTCGGGTTTTTTATGTTTATAAGAAAGTTCTTTTCCTGAGAGTATTCTCCTAATATTCGGAATATGCGTATAAAAGATAAGTCCGCAAACGATAAGCGCCATTATGGATAATGGCAAAGGCGACTTAAGCGCGAAGCCTAAAATAGGCAAAACAATGGAAGCGGCCATAGAACCCAAAGAGATATGTTTTGTAATAGCGACCGTGATTATAAAAACAGTAAGCGCGCCCAAAATTGGAATAGGCAGGATAGCGGCAAAAACTCCTGCGGATGTTGCGACGCCCTTTCCCCCTTTGAAACACAGAAACGGAGTCCAAATATGTCCGGCTATTGCTATCGCTCCCGCTGTTACAGGTATCCACCAATGCCCGGCGCGCAGATAAAAGCCCATAGCGATCATAGTCGGGACAAAGCCTTTTAGAAAATCCGCGGAAAAAGTTGTAATTCCGGCCCATTTGCCCAATATCCTATAGACATTGGCCGTGCCTGGATTGCCGGAGCCGTATTCCCGTATATCAATGCCCTTTGAATATTTTCCCACAATATAACCGGAGGGCACGCCGCCGAGAATATAACTTATTACCATAAGCGCCGTTATTTCTATTGTCCGTATTATTTCCATAGGTAAATTATATAAAAGTTTAAAGCTGCAATGCTTGTTGTTTAAGCGTTTTTTTGAGTTTCAATTGTATCCGCCTATAATTTTCATCGGTGGCCTTAAAAGAAATTTTAATTTTTTTGCTTTTAAAAACGGTTTTCACCGCCACGCAGGATAAATATATCTCCTTCATAAAACCGGCTGCCTCCGAAGGCAATTCAATTTCGCGGATTTTCCATTTGCCTCTAAGCTCTTCCTCCGCTTTTCTAAGAAGCTCTTTTAATCCGATTTTTTTGACAGCGGATATAAATACGGGAGCAAAACCCAAAAGCAGAATCTTATAATTTTTTAAATCGCCTGCCGCATCAATTTTATTGTAAACATTTATTCGAGGAATATTTTTAGCCTTAAGCTCGTCTAAAGTTTTTTCAACTTCAATATGCTGCTCATTCATAAACGGCGAGGATAAATCGTGCACATGCAGTATTAAGTCCGATTGCGCTATCTCCTCCATCGTGGCTCTGAAAGCCGCTATAAGGCTATGCGGCAATTTCTGTATAAATCCCACAGTATCGGTAAAAAGAGCGTAACCGCCGGACGGTAATTTTACTCTTTTGGTTAAAGTATCCAATGTGGCGAAAAGTTTATCGTCCGAATACACAGTATATTTCGCGGTGATAAGCGCGTCCAATAAAGTTGATTTCCCTGTATTTGTATATCCCACTATTGAAATTTGCGGCATAGGCAAAGCGCTTCTTCCTTCCCTCCGCACGGAGCGGCTTTTTTTTATGCCCGCGAGTTCCTTTTTTAATTGATTTGTTTTTTTGCGGATAATTCTCTTCTCAAATTCCAATTTTCTCTCGCCCGGCCCCCTTGCGCCGATAAGCCCCCTTTGTTGTTCAAGCTGGCGGCCTTTGCCTGAAAGGCGAGTAAGTTTATAAGAAAGTTTAGCAAGCTCAACCTGCAGTTTTCCTTCATAAGTTTGAGCTCTGGCCGAGAATATTTCAAGTATAAGATAGGTTCTGTCTATTATTCTTAAGTTGAGCTGTTTTTCAAGATTTCTTTCCTGAGAGGGGCTTATATCATCATCAAATATCGCCATATCGGCATTACCGTCGGCGGCTATTTTTTTTATTTCATCTATTTTGCCCGAACCTATTAAAGCGGCTGGATTATATGATTGGATATTGATATTGATTTCTTCCGTTACCTTTATATTAGCCGTTTCGGCAAGGCGCCTTAATTCTTCCAAAGAATTTTTGCGGACGCGATCTTTTTTTAATCTTACGGAAATGAGAAGAGCATTAATTTTTTTCATCTAAAAATCGTTTGTTATTATGTTTCCAAATCCCCCAACTCTCAACTCTTAAACTCTTTTCTGTTACTTATTGTCTATTGGGGCATATAAGCCTTATTATCCTATCCATATCATAATCGGCTTGATTTTCAATCTCTATCTTTAAAATGTTTTTATATCTTTGAAACCAAGTGTTTTGCCTTTTAGCATACGAAAGAGAGAGTTTTACTATTCTATGCATAGCTTCCTGTTTGGATATTTTAGACGAGATATAGTCTAAAATTTGCGGATAGCCCAGTGATTTTAGACCGGGGCAGTCACTCGCATAACCCATTGTTATAAGCATTTGAGTTTCTTCTGCCCAATTGTCAAAAAATTCAGCCGTTCTTTTTTTTATCCTTTCTGAAAGTTCCGTCTTGGGCCAAGAGAGCATTATAAAATTTGCGAGATGCGACGGCAGAGTATTAAAAAATTTGCCCGTCCATAGCTTTGAAATCGGTTTGCCCGTCACTTCCGATACTTCAAGCGCCCTGATTACTCTTTGAATATTGGCCGGCGGAATTTTAATAGCGGCGGCAGGATCCACTTTTTCAAGTCTTTCATATAGCGCCGTTTTGCCGAATTTCCCGGCGTATGCCGCGAGTTTATTTCGTATTTCAATATTGGCTTTCGGCATTTTATCCAAACCATTCCATAATGCCTGTATATACATGCCCGTCCCGCCGGCTATAATGGGAAGTTTCCCCCTTTTTTTTATATCCTCAATAAGTTTTGTGGCATTTTTGGCAAACATTGCCGCGTCATAGGATTCCTTCGGATCTATAATATCAAGCAAATGATACGGGATATCATTAACGATATAAAACTTTTTATTCCCCTTCTTTTCCCATTTTCCCAATGGTTTTGAAGTGCCTGCCGAAAGATGTTTATAAACCTGTTTGGAATCCGCGGATATAATTTCGCCGTTAAACCTTTTGGCCATTTCAATGGCAAGAAATGTTTTTCCGGAAGCATTAGCTCCCATTATGACTATAGGCTTTATATCTGATTTTGATTCCATTGAATATCATTGCCCCCGCGCTATTGATTTCAGTCTGTTACAATTAAAACTGCGGGAGTATAGTCCCCCGCAGTGTAATAGTTTAGCGGTTTGTAGCCGCAGAGTGGACTGGGTTACCAAAGGACCGCTATGGACACATAACAGTGTTCACCTTGGGATAAACCCATGGTGCCCTGATGCATATCGGGGCAAGTGGAGT
>JAKLQJ010000016.1 GCA_022013385.1 Elusimicrobiota bacterium | reverse complement strand
CAGTTGTTGAAGAATAAATTGCTCCGCTGAAATCGGCCTTTGTGGAAGCCTCAATAATATAGCCGTCAACATCCGCCACAGCTCCGTAGCTTACAGTAACGCTTGACACATACACAGCGGAAATGACGGGGTTGACGGGGGCGGATGAGCCGTTTGCCGTTGAACCGAAAACGACATATTGGTTCCAGACATTGAGATTATTGGCGGCTTTAAGGCGGAAGTAGAAAGTGCCGGGCGGAGACAATCCCTCAATCGTCGCAAAGGCATTGTAGGTCTGTGACGAGCCTGATATTTCGCCAAAGTCATTAAGCCTTGAAGCCTGGACAAGATAAGTCGCGCCGGTGCCATTATAGCCGAGCGAAGGCGTTCCCGACGACCATGATACGGCTATACTGCTTGGATAAATGCCGGTGAATACAGCTGGGCCTGAGGAATAAGCAAGGGTATAAGTTGACACGGTTATGGATTCGGCTGTTTCGATTGCGGCCATATTCCTGGCTTTGGCCTTAAAATCATACTCAGTATTGGGGATAAGCCCTGTGAACTCTTGCAAGACACCGGGGTCATACTCTTCGTTTTTATTTGTTGGGCCGGGGGAACCACCAATCGCGTATATCTTACCGCCTACCGCGGCGGCGGATAAATAGTCCCGCGAGGTGGGCATATCAAACTTAGTAACCCATGTATTGGCCACAGTGTCATATTCTTCATTTTCTTTTTTTGTTCCGCCATATCCGCCGATAACATATACCTTCCCGCCTACCGCGGCGGCGGCTAAAATATAGCGCGCTGTTGGCATTACCGCTTTAGTCGTCCAGATATTAGTTTCAGGGTCATATTCTTCGTTTTCTTTTTGTGTTCCGCCAATCCCGCCGATAGCGTATATATTACCGCCCACCGCCACAACTACCAAACCATAGCGCGCGGTTGGCATTACAGCCTTAGTTGTCCATACATCAGTTGCTGGATCATATTCTTCGTTTTCTTTATCTGTTGCGCTATCCCCGCCGATAGCGTATATCTTATCTCCTACCGCCGCCGCGGCCAAAAAGTAGCGCGCCGTGGGCATTACCTCCTTAGTCGCCCATGCATCAGTCACGGGGTCATATTCTTCATTTTGTTTTCTTGTTCCTGCATCCCCACCGATAGCGTATATCTTCCCGCCTACAGTAGCGGCGGCAAACCAGTTGCGCGCGGTTGGCATATCAGCCTTAGTGGCCCAGTTATTAGCCACAGGGTCGTACTCTTCGTTTTTATTTGTTGGGCCGGGGGTACCGCCGATAGCGTATATCTTCCCGCCTACAGCCGCGGCGGATAAATAAGCGCGCGCCGTTGGCATTACAGCCTTAGTCGTCCAGGTATTTCCGCCTGTATGCCAACCGGCATAAGTTTCGTCTATGGCCACATTTGTCGCCGATAATCCCGACTGCAGATTGCTGAATCCGGGCGTGGCGGCATAAGCCGAAGCGGTTATGGTACTGAATGTAATCTCGTCAAAGATTATATCGGTCGGCGCCTCAATCGGCAAAGTTGCCGTTGGAGGGTCGGTATTGGCATAATCCGTGGCCATGCCTATCAGCGAACCCGCGCGCATATAATAGGTCGCGTTTTGCGCCATATTCTGAACAGTCAGAATTTCAAGCAGATTATTAGCAGTTGATGAAGAGTAAACTACTCCGCTGAAATCAGTCATCGTGGAAGCCTCCACCACATAGCCGTCAACTTCCTCCACCGCGCCGTAACTTACCGTAACGCTTGATTCATATACGGCGGAAATGACAGGATTGACGGGAGCCGCCGAACCGGTGCATGTTGAACCGAAAACGACATATTGGTTCCAGACATTCAGATTATTGGCGGCTTTAATGCGGAAGTAAAAAGTGCCCGGAGGGCTCAAACCCTCAATAGTGGCAAAGATATTAAGTGTCTCAGATGACCCTAATATTTCGGCAAAGTTAGCAAGCCTTGAAGCCTCTACAAGGTAAGTCGCCCCCGAGCCATTGTAGCCGAGCAAAGCCGTGCCGCTCGACCATGATACAGCCACACTGCTTGTATAAATATCGCCGAATACGGCGCCGGAAGAATAAGCAAGGGTATAAGTTGACACGGTTACTTCGGCTGTTTCGGTTGCGGCCACATTTCTAGCTTTGGCTTTAAAAGAATACTCGGTATTGGGGATAAGCCCTGTGAACTCTTGAAAGACGCCCGGGTCATACTCTTCATTTTGTTTTTGTGTTCCGCCAGCCCCGCCGACAGCGTATACCTTACCGCTCGCCGCGGCGGCGGCTAAATTATAGCGCGCGGCGGGCATAGCAACCCTGGTCACCCACACATCGGCTACGGGATCATATTCTTCGGTTGTGTTCACATTTATCCACAAAGGACTACCTATACTGCCGCCTATCGCGTATATCTTTCCGCCTACCGCCGCGGCCGCCAGCAGGTAGCGCGGAGTGGGCATTGCCGCCTTAGTCGTCCATGCATTAACCGCGGGGTCATACTCTTCGTTTTCTTTGTCTGTCGCGGTATTCCCGCCCATAGCATAAAGCTTTCCGCCTGCCGCCGCGGCGGCGAATCCTTGGCGCGCGGTGGGCATTACAGCCTTAGTCGTCCATGTATTATTTTCAGGGTCGTACTCTTCGTTTTCTTTTCTTGTTCCGCCTTGCCCGCCGATGGCGTATATCTTTCCGCCTATAGCGGCGGCAGACAATTCACGGCGCGCGGTGGGTAATACCGCTTTAGTCGTCCATGTATTGGACGCGGGGTCATATTCTTCATTTTTGCTAGAATAAGTAACCTCCACCCCGCCTATAGCGTATATCTTCCCGCCTATAGCGGCGGCGGACAAAAGTCTGCGCGCGGTGGGCATTTCAGCCTTAGTCGTCCATGTATTTGCCACGAGGTCGTATTCTTCATTTTTATTTGTTGGGCCGCCCCCCCCGATAGCGTATATTTTTCCGCCTACAGCGGCGGCGGCAAATTCATAGCGCGCGGTGGGCATTACAGCCTTAGTCGTCCAAGTATTTCCGCCCGTATGCCAGCCCGCATAAGCCCCGTCTATGGCCACATTTATGCCGGATAATCCCGACTGCAAATTGCTGAACCCGGGCGTTGCGACATAAGCCGAAGCGGCTATGGTGCTGAATGTAATCTCGTCAAAAAATATATCCTTAGGCGTCTCAATCGGCAGGGTCGCCGAGAGAGGCGTGGTATTGGCATAATCCGTGGCTTGACCTATCAATGAGCCCGCACGCATATAATAAGTTGTGTTTAATTCCATATCCTGAACGGTCAGAGTCTCAAGCAGATTATCGCCTGTTGAGGAGGAATAAAGTATCACGCTGAAATCTGACACTGAGGAAGCTTCAACTATATAGCCGTCAATATCCGCGACCGCGCCGTAATTTACCGTAACGCTTGATTCATATACGGCGGCAATGACAGGATTACCGGGAGCTGACGAACCGTTTGCCGTTGAACCGATTATAATATAATCGCCCCACACGCCAAGGCTATTGGCGGCCTTAACGCGAAAATAAAAAGTGCTCGGCGGACTCAATCCCTCAATCGCGGCAAAGATATTGGCGGTCTGTGACGAGCCTGATATCTCGCCAAAATTATCAAGTCTGGAAGCCTGGACAAGATAAATCGCGCCGGGGCCATTGTAGCCGATAGAAGCCGAGCCTGTTGACCATGCAACTGTTACACTGCTTGCATAGATATCGCTGAATAAAGCGGGACCCGCGGAATAAGCCAAGGTATAAGTTGACACTGTTATGGATTCATCCGTTTCAGTTCCGGCAAAATTCATGGCTTTGGCCTTGAAATCATACTCCGTATTGGGAATAAGCTCTGTAAATTTTTGCGCCACGCCGGGGTCATATTCTTCGTTTTCTTTTTGCGTTCCGCCATATCCGCCGATAGCGTAAAGCTTTCCGCCTACCGCCGCGGTAGCCAAACTACGGCGCGCTGTGGGTATTATCGTCTTAGTCGCCCATGCATCAACCGCGGGGTCATACTCTTCGTTAATATTCAGAACAACAAATCCGCCGATTGCGTATATCTTTCCGCCTACTGCAACGGCGGCAAAATATTGCCTCGCTGTGGGTATTATCGTCTTAGTCGTCCAGCTATTGGCCGCGGGATCATATTCTTCGTTTGTGTTCAAACTAGTACCATACTCCCCTCCCATCGCGTAGAGCTTTCCACCGACCGCCGTGGCGGTCAATTGATAACGCGCGGTGGGCATTACAGCCTTAGTCAACCATGTATTGGTTTCAGGGTCATATTCTTCGTTTATTGTTGTTCCGTTTTGCCCGCCGATGGCGTAGAGCTTTCCGCCTACAGCCGCGGCGGCCAGTTGGTTGCGCGAGGTTGGCATTGCCGCCTTAGTCGTCCATTCATTAGCTACGGGATCATATTCTTCATTGATATCCAAATAACCCCCTTCATACCCGCCGATAGCGTATATTTTTCCGCCCACTGCCGCGGCGGCAAAACTATTGCGCGCGGTGGGCATTACAGCCTTAGTCGTCCAGGTATTGGCTACGGGGTCATATTCTTCATTTTCTTTTTGTGTTCCGCCTTGCCCCCCAATCGCGTATATCTTCCCGCCTACAATAGCGGCGGCCAAACTATTGCGCGCGGTGGGCATATCCGCCTTTGTCGTCCAGGCATCTCCGCCTGTATGCCAGCCCGCGTAAGAACCGCCTTTGGCCACATTTATGCCTGATAAGCCCGACTGCAGATTGGTGAAACCCGGAGTAGCAGCATAAGCCGAAGCGGTTATGGCGCCATATGTTATTTCGTCAAAAACTATATTTGTCGGCGTCTCAATTGTGAAAGTCGCCGCGGCCGGCGCGGTATTGGCATATTCCGTAGCCTGCCCCATCAATGAACCCGCGCGCATATAATACATTGCGTTTCGCTCCATATTCCGCACAGTTAAAGCGCTGACAGAGTCGCCTGCGACCGATGAGAAATAAATTATAAAATTAAAATCAGTCGTCGTGGAAGCCTCCGCCACATAGCCGTCAACTCCCGCCACAATGCCGTAACTTACTGTAACGCTTGATTCATATACGGCGGCAATAATAGGATTAACGGGGGCAGCCGAACCGTTTCGCGTTGAACCGATTACAATATAATCGCTCCATACGCCAAGGCTATTGGCGGCCTTAACGCGAAAATAGTAAGTGGTCGGCGGGCTCAATCCCTCAATTGCGGCAAAGCTATTAAGGGTCTCAGACGACCCCTTTATCGTATTAAAGTTGGCAAGGTTGGAGGCCTGAACCATATAAGTTGCCCCGGGTCCATTATAGCCGATAGAAGCCGAGCCTGATGACCAGGCCACTGTTACACTGCTTGGGTAAATATCGCTGAATGAAGCGGGGCCGGAAACATAAGCCATGGTATAGGTTGACACGGTTACTGTTTCGGCAGTTTCAGCTCCGTTCATATCCATGGCTTTGGCCTTAAAATCATACTCCATATTGGGAATAAGCCCTGTGAACTTTTGCGCGACCCCCGGGTCATATTCTTCGTTTTTATTTGTTCCGCCAGTCCCGCCGATAGCGTATATCTTCCCGCCTGCAGCCGCAGCGGCCAAACTGTAACGCGCGGTGGGGATATCCGCTTTAATCGCCCATATATTGGCCGCAGGGTCATATTCTTCGTTTGTGTTCAGATACGGATAAGTAGGCGGACGATACCCGCCGATAACATATATCTTTCCGCCTACAGTAGCGGCGGCCAATGCGTGACGCGCAATGGGCATTATCGCCTTAGTCGTCCAGGCATTGGCTACAGGGTCATATTCTTCGTTTACATTTTGTGTTCCGCTATATCCGCCGATAATGTATACCTTCCCGCCTACTGCGGCGGCGGCCAATGCATACCGCGCGGTGGGCATAACCGCTTTACCCGTCCAAGCATTGGCCGCGGGGTCATATTCTTCGTTTTTGTTAGAGCTACTCCCAGTATACCCGCCGATAACATATATCTTACCTCCTACAACAGCGGCGGACAAATTATTGCGCGCTGTAGGCATTACAGCCTTAGTCGTCCATATATTGGCTACGGTGTCATATTCTTCGTTTGTGTTCCGATAACCGGAGGCATACCCGCCGATAGCGTATATCTTACCGCCTGCAGCGGCGGCGGCTAATTGGTTGCGCGCTGTAGGCATTACAGCCTTAGTCGTCCATGTATTGGCCGCGGGGTCATATTCTTCGTTTTTAGCGCTGGTTATAGCATATATCTTCCCGCCTACGGTAACGGCGGCTAAACCAGCGCGCCCTGTTGGCATTACAGTCTTAGTCGTCCAAGTATTTCCGCCTGTATGCCAGCCCGCATAAGCCCCGTCTTTAGCCACATTTATGCCCGATAATCCCGACTCAAGATTACTGAACCCGGGCGTGGCAACATAAGCCGAAGCGGTTATGGCGCCGTATGTTATCTCGTCAAAAACTATATCCTTAGGCGTCTCTATAGTCAGGGTCGCGGTGGGAGGCGCGGTATTGGCATAATCCGTGGCCATGCCTATCAGTGAACCGGCGCGCATATAATATGTCGCGTTTTGCGCTATGTTCTGAACAGTCAGGGTCTCAAGCAGATTATTGCCTGTTGATGAGGAATAAAGTATCAAGCTGAAATCGGATTTTATGGAAGCCTCTATCGCATAGCCGTCCACGCCCGCCACCGCGCCATAACTTACCGTAATGCTTGATTTATATACGGCGGCAATGACAGGATTTATCGGAGCTGAAGAACCGTTTGCCGTTGAACCGAGCACAATATAATCGCCCCACGCGCCAAGGCTATTGGCGGCCTTAACACGGAAGTAGAAAGTGCTCGGCGGAGACAATCCCTCAACCGCGGCAAAAATATTGGCAGTCTGTGACGAGCCTGATATTTCGGCAAAATTATCAAGCATGGAAGCCTGGACAAGGTAAGTTGCGCCCGGTCCATTGTAGCCGATAGAAGCCGAGCCTGTTGACCAGGCCACTGTTATACTGCTTGGGTAAATATCGCTGAATGAAGCGGGGCCGGAAACATAAGCCATGGTATAGGTTGACACGGTTACTGTTTCGGCAGTTTCAGCTCCGTTCATATCCATGGCTTTGGCCTTAAAATCATACTCCGTATTGGGAATAAGCCCTGTAAATTCTTGAGCGACTCCAGGGTCATATTCTTCGTTTCTTGTTGTTCCACCTGATCCGCCGATAACATATATTTTCCCGCCTGCAGTAGCGGCGGCCAATTGGTAGCGCGCGGTGGGCATATTAGCCCTAGTCACCCATGCATCAACCGTGGGGTCATATTCTTCGTTTGCGCTCAGATAACCCGAGTACTCCCCTCCAATAGCGTAGAGCTTCCCGCCTACTACAGCGGCGGCAAAATAGTGCCGCGCTATTGGCATTACAGCCTTAGTCGTCCAGATATTAGTTTCAGGGTCATATTCTTCGTTTTCTTTTTGTGTTCCGCCAACTCCGCCGACAGCGTATATCTTACCGCCTACTACGGCGGCTGCCAAACCATAGCGCGCTGTTGGCATTACCGCCTTAGTAACCCAGTTATTGGCCGCGGGGTCGTATTCCTGATTTGTGTTTAGGCCACCCCCATCATATCCGCCGATAGCGTAGAGCTTTCCGCCTACAGCAACGGCGGTCAACCAGTACTGCGCTATTGGCATATCCGCTTTAGTCGTCCAAGTATTGGCTACGGGGTCATATTCTTCGTTTTGTTTTTGTGTTCCGCCAGCCCCGCCGACAGCGTATATTTTCCCGCCTACGGCGACAACGGCCAATCGGTCGCGCCCTGTCGGCATTACAGTCTTAGTTATCCATATATTTCCGCCCGTATGCCAACCCGCGTATGCTCCGTCTATGGCCACATTTATGCCCGATAATCCGGACTGAAGATTATTAAACCCCGGCGTGGCCGCATAAGCCGAAGCGGTTATCGCATTGTATGTAATCTCGTCAAAAACAATGGTTGTCGGTGTTTCAATAGT
>JAKLQJ010000142.1 GCA_022013385.1 Elusimicrobiota bacterium | reverse complement strand
GAATTTTTTTTAAAGAAGGGATTAAGATAAATTTCAATGGCAGTTTTTTTGTGGGAGAAGGTTTCATAAAAAAGCTTAAAAGAAGTTTGATGAGGGAAACATAGATAATGCGCATGGCGAGATGGAAAATTAGAACCGTCCCCTTTGACCACGTCCCCTTTGACCAGATTAGTCTTGCCAAGGGCGACATAATCAGCTTCACACGAAACGACTATGAAAAATACGATATCCGAAACGGCGAAAAAGCCGAAGTTTTAGAAAACAGTGAAAGAAATATAAAAGTAATGACGGAAGATAAAAGGATATTGGATATAAACACAAGCGAATATAAAAACTTCGAACACGGTTATGCGCTTACAACTTATAAGAGCCAAGGCCAAACTTATAACAATGTAGTTATAGAGTCAGACACAGCTGTACCGGTGCTTAGTGATATGCGTAACCAATATGTGAACATTACCAGGGCGCGCGATAGTGTTAAAATATTCACAGATGATATTGAGGATCTAAAAGAATTGGCCGAAGTTAAAACCCATGCCAGAGATACAATAGATATGGAAAGAGATGAACCAATTGTTCAAAAGGAAGAAACAACAGAAAAAAGGAAAGAAAATGAAATTTATCTTAAAAAGAAATATGAAATAGATAATCCTTTCCTTATGGAAGAAGTTAAAGGATTAGATGACTTGACGGAAAAATATAAGAATACACAAAAGGAATTAACAGAGGCACTATACACTATTAAGATTTCTGAAAATGAAAAGGAAGAAATTGAAAATGTGCTTAATGGAAAAGACGGCGCAAAGCTAATAGCAAACCATAGCGGAAACCCGGATATTGTTATTTATACGGGATTATGTATCGCTAAAGAAAGTATAGATGTTCTCGATAAGTATTCTATTGATAAAGAAATGAAAAAAGAAATACAAAATTCTTTTAAAGCGAATCGCCGGCAATTAAAACAAAATCAGGGATATTAAATGTAAAAAAGGAGTTATTATGAAAGACAAAAAAGAAAAAGAAGAAACAATAATTTTTATGGACGAAGAAATTAAAAAATCCGTCATGCCGGGGATATATCGCATGGCAAAAAACAATCCTGATAGCTTAGAAAGAAGTATTCGTGGGATGATGGACAAGCAAGGCTTTGATAATCCCGGAAGCGCTATGGCAATTCTTGAGAGCGATTTAGGCTAAACTAATGGATGAAAAAATTACTTTTTTTAAGTAACAAGGAGATTATTATGGAAAATAATAAAGATGAGATAATAATTTTTGTCGTAAGTGTGGAAAAATAAGGAAGTTTGATATTTTAAAACTAAATGGAAAGCCAAGGATCGGTTGGGCTATTGCCAAAAAATATCTAATTTAGAAACCATATCTTTCAACGCAATAGAATCAATTTGCTGAAAAATTAAATCATTAAAATCTTTTCTTTTATCCAATGCATGACCCAATCCAGAATAAAAATGGAAAATTAAATTATTTTTCTTCCAAACAATGTTATTAAGAAGTTGAACAGTTTTAGCATTATAAGACGGCGTTTGATTATCCAGTTCACCTTGAAAAAAAGCTATTTTAAACTTAGCATTTTTTATAATTTCCGCCTGTGATGGATAGGAAAGAATATCTGTTCTATAGGCTTTTAAAGTGGGATTAATATCAAGAAATATATTCGATAAATTACCTGCCATAAATTCTGATTTCTGCAACTTTTCATCCTTATTGAGATCTATGATTGGCATCTGCAATAAGAAAGTTTTCTGATATTTATTTTCTCCCTTAAGCTCATTTTTATCCAATTCTGCATCATTATTTTTATCTAATGATTCAAAAATCCAAAGAGGCCGATAGACTGTTTGAATAAACATAAGCGTATCTAAAGACTGAGGAGCAAACCCTATAAGTGCAACTCCATCTACTTCTGGGGTTTCATTAGCTGCCCAAAGCCCAACCCCTGCACCTTGGCTGTGACCCAAGAAATATATTGAAGCTTTTGGAAATCGCTTCTGCGCCCATTTGGCATAATGTCTCGCATCTTTTACGAAATACTTCAAAGGATTCTTCATAAATTTTTTATGGAATTTTGATTTTATAAAATCTTTGTCAACGCGAATTTTCTT
This sequence comes from Elusimicrobiota bacterium, assembly GCA_022013385.1. GTDB lineage: Bacteria > Elusimicrobiota > Elusimicrobia > Elusimicrobiales > UBA9959 > JAKLQJ01. The sequence goes on along the minus strand of JAKLQJ010000142.1, from coordinate 7,982 downwards.
CCCCATTTCAAATGATCGTTTGTTATAGCGAATCACGGTAAAACCATTCTTAACAAATTCTTTCGAAACATCCGCAAAAAAAAGATTTTTTACTCCTGGAGCAGATACTTCAGTTAAATCCTCATCCATATTTTGTGGTCCTGAACCATGTAAAAAAATTACAACTCGCTTAATATCAGAATTTTTAAGCCCGTCAGGCATTTCAACAACAGTTTCCATTTTAAATCCGTCAAAACTTTTCAACGAGAACTTTTCTACCTGCTCAGCTGCCGTAAAAGTTGTTATAAACATCAATATCCACAATAGAATCCATTTGAAAATTTTCATTTTTCCACCCTCTCTTTTAAATCATTTATAAACTCTCGTGGATTTTCAGGAGAAATAATAATAGTTTTATCAGCTTTTACCAAAACAAGATTATCTGAATTGGCATAGTAAGCATAATATTTCCCAAATAGCCCACTACTAAATATACCATGAAACCCAAACAACCCGCCTGAACCAAAAAGCATCAATGCATTAGAAATAGATTTTTCATCCAGGCGTTCATACCCATTTATTCTAGCCAACTCTATTTTAATAGAACCTATTGGTCGGTTAATTATAAGATGCTTTTCATCAAGAATATATTCTGTGGTTCTCCAAAAATACGCAAGCAAAACAATAGTAATTATTAAAACTAACATTGCTTGCCCAAGTGTTTTGTCAGAATTATCGGCACCCTTTAATAAGTCCACCGAACTTACTGCCGCAAAAGACAATGCAGATACAACAACACCTGTTATAAGTGAAACTTTCGCACCCCATGTATTTTTGTAAACATTTTGAATCATATACCGTATCCAATAAGTTTCTTTTCACTTCTGTAATTAATTTCTTTATTTATTAAAAATTTAAAAACCACATCTTCTATTTTATTTTTATAATGTTTAGCGATAGCTTTCCTAAATGTCTTGTTTGAGTATATATATAGACATGCCTCACAAATATGATTAAAAACAGGCTCATCTAAATCTGCCTCCAATGAGCTAATATATCTTATTATTTTAATCGGACCTTCTACTTTTATCCATATTTTAAGAAAATCATCAAATTGCTCATAATACGGCTTGTCAAAATTAATTGAGGCTTTTCCAATATCCATTTCCTTTATTCTATTTACATATAACCCACAGCATGATTTTATTTTAAAATCTGGAGTTACCAAAATAGTATCTAGTATTGTTTCGCAACCCTTATCAATAGATAAAACATTATATTTTCTATCCTTTTTTTTAAGTAAAGACCACCCCGTTGAAATTATTTTAATTAATTTTGATTTTTCTGGATATTTGTAAATGAAATCCCTATACTCCTTGCTGCCTAAAAAAACCTTCTCATTAAATTTTGAATTGGATTCTATTGAAACTACTGTAGTAATATTTAAGCGAGCAGATGCTACTATTCCATTAACCACAAAATCAATTGGAACATACTTATTGTGGGCAAAACCAGCTGAGAAATTAATTTCTGTTAAACCAGCTTCTTTTAATTTTTTGAGAACGCTAAATGCATTGTCCAAAGTATTTGCCCAATAACCATTTGTTACACATCTCGTAAAAATCTTCTTTGCGCTTACAAATGACACCAATTTTACTAATTCATCTCCCAACAAAAAACATTCTCCTCCACTAAAAACAACAAGTTTGATGGTTTTAAATTTTTTTAAAGCTATATTTATAAAACCGCTTATTTTATCGAATTCTGGATAAAATGGTAAATCAGGACCACAATTAAAACAACACCCTTCACATTTTGATGTACATCTATATGTTGTAATGATAGATAATGTATTCGGCCCGTATTTCTTTGAAAAAGAACGGCTTAAATTATTTATATTAGATTTTGATTGCACACTATTTCCAGAATTTTATTTCTTAAATCAGCTCTATTGATTTTATTTTTTTCAGTTATAGAAAGATTATTAATCAAACCATCCACTATTGGATCAACATTTTCTTCCATATATTTATTTAGGGCTCTATTAGTAAAAGCTTTATTTTTAAGGATAGAACCTAATTTAAATTCTAATGAGAACTTATCCTCAGGTTTATCTCCATCTCCTTCAACTGTTACATGAGTTTTTGCCTGAAGATAGGCATATAATGTAACAACAGTAACAACAGTCATAACTACTGCTACAGGAGCCAAAACTACTGCTACAACCACTCCAATATTTGAATTATCATCTTCTTTACCATCACTTCTTTGATCCCCTTTAAAATTTTTAAGACTTAAAATCTTTTTTATCTCATTGGAACCAATTAACACCTTTTTTTCTACCAACAAATCTATGTATTTTTTAACATCTCCTGACTTCGCAGCATCTCTAACATTAGAATCTAAAAAAGCTGTTATTATCCTAAATTCTTTAGAATCTCGTTCTAATTTAATATTTTTCACACCTTTTTCATTCAAATAATCCTCCAAAACCTGATATCTTAAAAAACCTCTACTTTCATAATCATCAAAAATACCTTCCACAATAGTTGTCAAAGCAATTATTTTATCTACAGACTTTTCTGATAAATTACTTTTAGAAAATAGGAGCCTTAGTTCCTCAGCTTCTTTATTATCTTTTTGTGATTTATTATTTTGTGAATCCTCTGAAGATATAATATTGGACATTGCAAAAGCTATATTTTCAAAAAATATCGTAAATGCCAACACGCAAGAAACTATATATCTAAAAAAATTATTATTTTTCATAACAACACCCCTTTTTATTGAATCAAACTAATAATATAAATATTGTATGTGTAATTAATTATAGTAAAAAAGCGGAAGTAAAATAGGTTACATGTACTGATGTTTTAAAAAAAAGCATAATCATATGAATTTTCCCTAACCCTATTCGGTGTATTTTTTTGTTATATAACATATTTTAATTTTTTCTCTGAAACGGCTAAAAGGCCGTTTTCCGGGAAATCCGGTTTTTTATTCGCGCAAGATTGCGCTGGGAGAGGTAACAGTTTAGTCCGGTTATTTTTCCGTCGTAAACTTATACCGCTTTAGCCATCAAAACAAATGGTGGTTTATCTATTTTAGAGGCAGAGCCTTGCTCTGCAGCTACAAACAGCTAAACTGTTACCGGTGATAAGGGGAGAGCGGGACGTTGCTTTGTTTCTTTAATATTATAAATGGGATAGGAAAACATTTTAAATAGTTTTCTACCCCGCAAGAGTCTTTAGCAGAAAAGCACCAAGAAGTATTGCAGCCACTTACGGGGTAAAAAACCGGTTCTAATTAATTGATGAAGATGCAATATATGCGGCTTTTGGAAGAGATAATAAAAGAGGGGAAAGGAATTACTGTTATATCAAGAGAGGGAGGTCGCCGAAGTAAAAAAAACGCTTCGGTGTTAATTTGATGAACAAGCTAACAAAAATACATCAAGGAATAATCAAAGATGTTGTTGTGGATTTTATAAACACTGGTGATATGCCGAATCGCAAGGTGTTTCGGGCCGCACATGCGGAATACTTGGACGATATCGATTATCTGGAAAAAATACAGATGCTCCTATATGATGGAAAGAAGTATAAAATCCCCCTCGGATTTTTTAAGGATTTGGATCTATGGCGGAAAGAAAAAAGAATCGCCAATAAAATTCTAAAAACTCTGCGAAGGCTTTACATGAGCAACCCTCTCGCTGAATTCGCGCTTGAAGCAATAATTCCTAAAGATGAGATTGCGTTGCAGCCACTTGCTGTTAAGCGTGCATTGTATTATCTTCGCGAAGTAGGCTTGATATCAGGGTCTAGACAAGATTCTAACGGAAATTACACCGCAATCTCACCTCATGAAAATGTGCTCAGGTGTGAAGATATAGATAAGAGGATAAATCCAGGGGGGAAGATGATTGGACATGAAGAATTACCGAGCAGTTTAAGGGGACGGTTCTAATTAATTGAATATGCGGTATATGCGATTTTTGGAAGAGATGAAAAAGCAGAGATAAGGAATTACAGGGATTTTTTTTAAAGAAGGGATTAGGATAAATTTCAATGGCAGTTTTTTTGTGGGAGTAGGTTCTATAAAAAATATAGAAAAGATGTTTGGTGTTGAAAATATATAGATAATGCACATGGCAAACCATGCAAAATAGAAAATTAGTATTCTTCTATTGATACTTCCTTTTGGATAGACAAAAAAGTTAAAACATAGGTCTTTTGTCCTATTTGCTAATAGGTCTTAAGCTACTTGAAAAAGCATCAATTGCTGATTATACTTTCAGAGTAGTCCTTGTAATTTGGCGAATATGGCGCCGAAGTATCCACGGCCCGGCCGTAAACTGGGTGAATCCAGGGAAAGCATAAAAAATGCTTTCCCTTTTTTTATGAAAAAAGGAGGGCAAAAATGAAAAAAATTGGAATAGTAGTATTTTCGTTAATGTTTCTAGGGGTAGCGTATGTAGGAGCACAAGATGTTCAAGTTAGCTTCGATGGGGAATACGCTGTTCAAAATACTCAAAATATAGAAAACTTTTTAATGCCCGAAGCGTTTTCGGATATTGAGTATAATATCCCTGTTCCAAAAAGAGAAGTTAAGTATTATGAAGATGAGGAGGGGATATTAGTGTCGAAAAAAACAGAGGATTTATATTCCATTGATACACAATGGAGACGAAGCGATTATATTCCTATTTTATCTGAATCATATCTTTACGAATCTATGGATCAGACGACTATAAAGCGATTGACTGGATATTTTATGGCGCAGAATGAACTAAGAAAGATAATCTTGGACTATTTCAAGACTTATGATAATTCCTCGTCAAATATCTTCCATATTGCACAAGATACAAAAACTATAATCCTGTATAATAATGAAAGTGTGCATCTAATAAATGGAAAAAAACTGTTTATTACCAAGGACAAAGAATTGGTTAAAAAAATGAGGTCTTATTCAAATAATCAAACAATGAAAATTTGGTCTTTTGTTGGCCAGACTGCATGGGGGGTGGTTGTTGGATGTGCTGTTAACGCAGATTGTAGGGAAGATGTTATGGATTATGTAACGCAACTTGAAGATGATGAAAATGATACATATCACAATCATCAAGATGATTCAAATCCTAATTATGAAGTATATAAAATGATAAAATAGACCAAATCGTATGCCAGCTCCCGATATTAACGGAGCTGGCAAAATATTTAGAATATGTTTTCATGACAATCAGGCGGGAATGATAATTCCACTTATCAGAGAAGTATTTTCTTCGTAAATAAGAACTGGGTGCTATATGACTATCGTATTTTTTATATTTTTAGAATTAGCAATGGTATTGCCGGCATTGGCAATATGGCTTACCGAAAGTATTCCGATTAAAATTAGAGCAATTTTACTGCCAGTAATACTTTTTATTTTTTGCCTTGCCGTAATTAATAAATTTCTAAAAATATCAGGAATGAACTATAAGGATATAGGTGTAAAATTACCTAGAAAAGACGAGTTTAAAAAAAATATTCTTCTTTTTTTCTCAGGGACACTTGCCTGTCTTATGTGGGTGCAAATATATACCTTTGCTTTTAAAATGTTTTTACCTATGCAATATGCCAAATTGCTTGCTTCAAAAACTACAGGCTATACACAATTTTTATCTGATTGGGCTAAAACCGGAGAGTTCTACGGTATAGCAACGCTCTGGAGCAGCTTATTACTCCTTACTGTTATCGAAGAGTTGGCTTTCAGAGGATTTATATTCAATTATATGCGACGGAAAAGCTCCTTAAAAAAGGCTTTACTATGGAGCTCGGTTTTATTCACTTTTGGGCATCTTAACCCATACAGTTTTCCTATAACTTTTGTCTTGGGTTTAGTATTAACCTTGCTTTATGTAAAATCTGGTGGACTTGCGGTGCCAATCTCTGTACATTTCACTTACAACTTGTCTGTTTTCTATTTAGATAAATTCGTATCCGGCGCATAAAACTATATTTTATTATTGCCGGGAAATCATAAGAGTAATACTTATTCACAAGAATTAAGAAAAGTGAAGCGAGTAGTTTGAATGTAAAAAAATCTTAAAGTTACATCAATATAAACATTTAAAAAAGGGGTAAAGATTATGAAAATTGAAACTCACAGACAATTGGTGGGTATTATAATAGGTACGACTATAGGAGTGAGTGCGAGTATGATACCCGGTCTGACAAGCGGTCAAAAAATGTTTGTAGTGGTCGGATGCGTATTAGTTATTCCATATGTATATAATTTCTTAATGAAAACTAAGAAAAAACAAGCAAAAAAAAGGTGAAACCAAAGACTTGCAATTAAACGGGACGGTTGTTGATTAATTGAATATCCAGTATATGCGACTCTTTGAGAAGATAAAAAAGAAGGGAAAGGAATTACAGGAATTTTTTTAAAGAAGGGATTAAAATAAATTTCAATGGCAGTTTTTTAGTAGGCGAAGTTTAGAGAGCGGGACGTTGCTTTGTTTCTTTAATATTATAAACGGAATCGGTTATAACTAATTAAAGGGGACAGTGATTAATTGAATATTCAGTATATGCGGCTTTTGGAAGAGATGAAAAAGAAGGGATTGAGATAAATTTTAATGGCAGTTTTTTAGTGGGAGAAGGTTTCATAAAAAAGCTTAAAAGAAGTTTGATGAGGGAAACATAGATAATGCGCATGGCGAGATGGAAAATTAGAACCGTCCCCTTTAAGAATGCGGATATCCTCCTGTGGCTAAAATATTACTGTCTAAAGCATCCTGATTCCATAATACTTTAGCTTCCTTAAATCCTTTAATTAACACATCCTCCGCCTCATCAGTCGGCATCACTCCAAGACTAACGGAAGCAAACTGTCTTCTTGCCGATGGATCGACCGCACACAAAGCCTTGTGAACCTTCTCATATCCAATAAGCAAAAATGCTATATTGCCTAAACTTTTTACATCTAATGTGGTAATAATCCCCCTGAGTAATTGCGCGCACATACTCATATCTTTTATATTTTGCATTTCGTCAAGAATAATCAATACCCCGTCATGCTTTTTATCTTCGGTTTCTTTTTTTATTGCATCAATTAAATTCGATAATATCGCTATTAATTGGTCCCTCACCACAATATTCCGTTCATTTTGCGATTTCATTTCCAATGAAAAAGCTCCGATTGTAAATTTGCCGTTTTTAAGCAAAGAACCCAATCTATTTCCAAGATATTGCAAAACACTGGGCGGCATCTTATCCGTAAGCTCATTTAAACTGGCTTGCAACACATCGTTGATATTTTGCCCTCTATCCACCGAATAATACGAAGTAAGAAATTTTAAATTCCCTAAAAGTTGATCGGGATTTTCAGCAATATGCATAATTAATTTAGCTAACGCCGTTTTTCCAATACCTCTTTCGCCGAAAAGAAAGAAACTGGCGGGCATGCCTTTTTTAACCTGTTCCATTTTCTTTAAAATTCTTAAAACATAATCTTTTCTTCCCGCAAAAAGATTTGTGGAAACAACAGAATTTGGATTGAATGGATTGTATTTATTCATATATCACCCTGTTTTTTTATATATTGGCCATATATTGGCGTCATTTTCTCATATATCATTTATAGATAAGGCCAATTCCCCATATATTTCTTATACATTGACCTCAATCACTTTTGTTGTATCATTGCCAAAAATTTAAGGGGACGGTTCTAATTAATTGATGAATATCAAGTATTAAAAGAAACTGGTTTGGATTGATTGTTTAAGGGGGCGGTTCTGATTAAAATTTGGGATGGGAAAACATCTCCAATAGTTTTCTACCCCGCAAGAGTCTTTCGCAGAAAAGCGCCAAGAAGTATTGCAGCCACTTACGGGGTAAAAAACCACTTCTAATTAATTGATTAAGATGCGGTATATGCGGCTTTTGGATAGAGATAAAAAAGAAGTGATTAAGATAAATTTCAATGGCGGGTTTTTAGCGAGCGAGATGGAAAATTAG
>JAKLQJ010000141.1 GCA_022013385.1 Elusimicrobiota bacterium | reverse complement strand
GGTCATGGGCATGGTCATGGGTTTATCCCATGATTTATCCCATGATTTATCCCATGATTTATCCCATGATTTATCCCATGATTTATCCCATGATTTATCCCATGAGTATAGCGCGGACACCAGCATCGGTAAACAAGTTTTCTTATCTGCCGCGCTGACTTTCTATTTGTTTTAAATAGTAAGCCGCTTGAGCGTGATTTGGATCTATTTCAAGAGCGGCCTTTAATTCTTTAATAACCCTATTGGTATCTTTACGCCAATAAAGAATGGCCATATTATAATGAGCTTGGGCAAATTTTGGATTTCTAAGTAAAGCTTTTAAATATGCCTTTTCAGCTTCCTCGTAAAACCCCGTTTTTTCAAGAGCAACCCCATAATTGAGCCACGAATAAGCCGCGGATTTTGAAATCCCGGTTATGGCGCTTTTAAAAGAACGGTAATCATCGGCAAGTTTAAGAAGATTTTCATGAGCCTCGGCGGATTGTTTAAAATATTTCTTGCCGTTTTCCCAATCACCTTTGGAAGTATAATAAAAACCAAGATAAAGATAAGGCTGAGCTTTGCTGCTATCGGCCAGACGGCACATATAGAGCTTGTCTCTGATATCCTCATCCATTTTAGAATGCGAGCTGGAATAAGCGGAAAGACCGACTGCCGCCTGAATATAAGAATCGGCAAGGTCCAAAATAAAAAAATCATTATAGGGCCTGCCAAGCCATTCAAGATTAAAAAAATGCCATAAATCGGAATTTTCCTTTGAAAACTTTCGCGTTGGATAAATTTCGCTAATCATGCCGCAAGGAATGGAAGGGGCATTATCAGGCATAGCGACATCCATAGTGATAAACATATTATTGCCGCTCATTTCAGCCATATCGCGCCAATTTGAAATGTCGCCGGAATTTAAGTTTAAAGGAGAAAATCCGCCATGCCAAATTTTATAAGAATTCTGATACCATGCAGAACCCGAAAGACCTTGCGCTATTACCTTTATATCCGGCCTTATATGCTTAATATTTTGCAAATACCAGAGCGAAAAAAGCTGAACATCTTTTTTGGCAACAACAATGCCGCCGGGCGGAATACTCTTAAAAACATCTTGGGCATAATCTTCGCTAAAAAAAAGCCATCTTCTGTTTGATTTTGGAAGATTATAAAAAGCAGTATAAGCTATTGAACTTATCAATACGACGCTTATCAAAATACTATATTTTTTTAGTTTTAGCTCATAAAAATAAAATGCGCCAAAGGTTATCCAAAAAATAATCGCTATATCGGGCACGACATAATTAGGCTCCACGACAGCCAAAGAATGGGGATTGGGCGGCATATTCGCCCAAAAAAGGAAGAGCGGCCCCGTAATAATGAATAAAGTTAAGATTGAATAAAATCTTTCTTTGGATATTGAATAGAATTTATAAAGGCCGAAAGGAATCAACAATAGGGCAAAATTAAAATTTGAAAACAGATGAAGAAAATAATACTTCATATTGGGGAGAAACAACTCTCCTATGGCGTAATTCTTTGATATTAAGTCTAAAGTGGAGCCATAGCTTTTTCGAGTTATTACGGCCAGAAAAGTGGCAGGAGCAGCGGGATGACTCCAATCAAACAATGGATTTGAATTGGAGCGAACAAGCAAATAAAGATAAAGCGAAAACCCTAAAGTAAAAAACACCGACGATATTAAAAACTTTTTAAAAAAATCGGTTTTTAAATCGACATAAACTTTTTTTAAAAGCAAAACCCCCAATGCCGGCGCGATTAGCAATATATCCATTCTGTTTGTCATAAAAAGACCCAACAGATAGGAGAGAAGAATTATCTTTTTGAATGAATACTTTTCAAAAATGCTAAAAGCGGTATAAATCAGTATGAGCGCGAGCAAGATATTTAATGAATACATCTCTGAGACGGTGGAAACCGTATGCAAAGTGAAATTAAAGCCAAACAAAGCGCAAACAAAAAACGAGATCCATACAGGCGTAAATTTGGTCAAAAGGAGGTAAAACACATAAAGGGCTCCCGCTCCGCAAATAGCGGAGAAAAAATTTGCTTTATAAGCTAAGTTGCCAATTGGAATAAGCGAAGTTACCGCTTTGGCCAAGAGTATATACAACGGATAGCCGGGCTGATGAGCTATGCCGAGAGTTGCGATATCGCAAACCATCTCCCCTGTATCGCGATATGGGGCTATTGTGGCCGATGAAGTATACGCATAAATGCCAAGAAAAAGAAAAAATAGAAAAATGCCTGCAGTAGTTTTAAAGTCACGGCGCAATATTAAATTTTTTATAAACTCCGGCATACATAGATATTTTATATTTTTAAAAAGGAAAAATACGAATTTTGATGATTCACAAAATCGTTTTTATAGCGTTTTAATATTCAGAAAAAAAAAGAGGAGAATTGTGCAGGGCTGCCTATTTGGGGGGTAGGTGAGGGAGGCAGCCCTGACAATTTTATTTTAACACCATTTTTGACCATTGTCAATACCCTTGTAACATCTTGTAGCGAATTTTTTAAAATGTCATGATAGCGGCAAGTAGAAATGTCATGGTTAAAATGCTAAAACCTTCTTTTGATAATCTCAAGAGGAGGCGACAATGGAGGAATACTTAACTATGAGCAATCGCGAAATAGACAGGCT
>JAKLQJ010000140.1 GCA_022013385.1 Elusimicrobiota bacterium | reverse complement strand
GGACTTCGTAGTTCCAGCCGCTTTTCTTATTTTCCATAATATTCCGATATTCCGAAGTCCGACTTCCTAGCGAGTCGTCACAGTATATCTGTTGGAAGACGGACTTCGTAGTTCCAGCCGCTTTTCTTATTTTCCATAATATTCCGATATTCCGAAGTCCGACTTCCTAGCGAGTCGTCACAGTATATCTGTTGGAAGACGGACTTCGTAGTTCCAGCCATTTTTCTTATTTTCCATAATAATATCGGTCCGAAAACATAGCCTAATAAGCATAAATTATACTATTTTTGAAAAATAGGTGTACCCCCTTTAATATGCTAAAATTTTTTGGCATGGCTCAAATAGTGTTCAAACATATTGCCGTTTTTGCCGCGAATATTATTCAGCTGTTTATGCTTTGTTGGGGAATGTTTTATCTTTTTTTGGTATTTGCCGCCATCATTGTTAAGAAACACCCCAAAAAATCGCAAAAAAACAATAAATTCGCGGTTTTTATAATCGCCTGCAATGAAGAAAAGGTAATTCGGTTTTCAATAGATAGCCTAAAAAAAATGAATTATCCGAAAGATTGTTTCTCCGTCTATGTGGTGGCTGATAATTGCACCGATAACACCGTTCAGATAGCTCGTTCAATGGATATTGAAGTTATGGAACATTTTGTCCGCGGCGGTTTTCAGAGTAAAGGAAGAGCTATGAAATGGGCTACGGAGAAAGCCCTCGCTTTAAACAAATATGACGCAATATGTTATTTTGATGCCGATTCTCTCGCTCATCCGGACTTTCTTGAAGAGATCAATAAACATTTAAACAACGGAGAAAAAGTTATTCAGGGACGGCAGCTCGCTAAAAACAAAAAAGACGGATGGCTGCCGAAAATACTTGCCGTCGGACATCTGCTTTCAAATATTTTTTTTCAAAGTCCGAAATACGCTTTGGGTTTTTCCGGAACGCTTCACGGAAAAGGAATGTGTTTTTCCGCCGATATGGCAAGACAATTCCTTTGGGACGAAATATGTCTTACGGAAGACCTTGAAATGCAAATGAGACTTATTGCCGGCGGCATAAGAATAACATGGTCTGAGTCCGCCATTATTTATAACGAAGAGCCGATTAAAATCAGTCAACATATTAAAAGAGCTGTGCGTTGGACAAGAGGTTCTTTGGATACCGCGAGAAAACATTTAGTCGGACTTTTTCGCGCAGCTTTATGCAAACGCGATATTAAAGCCCTTGAAGGCGCTCTATATTGTTCAAATGTATATGGATTTTCAGTTGCTTCGCTAACGGTTTTTTTGATTTACTATACAAGAGATTCTTTTAATCTTATTGTCTGGTTTTACCATATTTTGCCGGGAACGGAATTCGCGATTAAGATTCTCACTTTTGTTCCCCTTATTTTGTATCCGCTTGCGGTGCTTATAAGCGAAAAAGCCGAATTCGATATGCTTGCGGCTTATTTTCTTCAGCCGGTTCTAGGTGTTCTTAGAATTCCCGTTTTTTTGGCGGGGGTATTTAGAAGCAGTGGCGTATGGGGCATAACGGATCATCAAAGCAAGGTAAGCATAGAGGATATAGTCAGTAATGGGTAACGGGCAACCAGTAATCGGTAATCAGTGAACAGTAAACTTGTGACCTGTGACCTGTGACTTGTTTGTAACTTGTGACTGGTGACTTGCAACTTGTGACTTGTGACCTGCAACTGGTGACTTGCAACTGGTGACCTGTGACTTGTGACCTGTGACCTGGTAACTGGTGACTGGTGACTGGTAACTGGTGACAAGGTAATTAGGGAATTGGAGGATAAGGATGAAAAAGACAATTTTGTTGATGGGAATTATATTATTGCCCGCGGGCGTGATAAGCGGAGAAGTAATAAGAGAGCCTTTAAGGGACCCTATGGAAAATAGGAATCTTAAAATCAGTCGTCCTGAAGCTGATAAAATAGTGCTTTCCGTTTCAACAAAACTTAAGTTTAGCGCCAAACAGGAGGAACGGATAACGGATGCTCTGAAAAAAGAGACGAGTAAATTTGATAAAACTTTTGACGATTATCGGATTGCTGAGGAAAAAGAAAAAAAATGGCGTTCAGAAATGAATAATTTAAGATATGAAATGTTTAGGATAAATATGGGTATTCCCAATGTGATAAGAGACTATCTTGACGAAGAGCAAAAGGAAGCTTTTGATAGGATGATAGAGGAGAAAATGGCTCCCCAAAAAGCGCTCCCAAAAGAGCGGAAAAGAATAAAGCGCAAAAGAGTGAAAAAGGCTGTAAAAACCGAAACGAACAAGCCGGCAAAACAGCCGAAAGCCGATGCGCCCAAACCCTCGCTTCTTGAATCTGTTCCGGCGGAAGACGAAGATATGGGATATTATCCGTAAATCAGTAACCAGTAACCAGTAATCAGTGAACAGTAAACAGTAAACTGGTGACCTGTGACCTGTGACCTGTGACTTGTTTGTAACTTGTGACTGGTGACTGGTAACTTGTTTGTAACTGGTGACTCGGGGATAAAACGAGGGTATTTGTAATATAAAAAAGATGATTGCAAAATTCAAAAAAATATTCAAAAGGTTTTTTTCCTCTCCTCGTTACTTATTACCCATTGTTGCCCGTCATTCATTTTTCTTGAACGCTAATGGGTGTCCTACAAACACACGACACGATAGCGTAGTCCACTTGAACACTGATGGGTGTCCTACAAACACACGACACGATAGCGTAGTCCACTTGAACACTGATGGGTGTCCTACAAACACACGACACGATAGCGTAGTCCACTCTCCCCTATACCCTCTCCCCTATACCCTCTCCCCTATATCCTCTCCCCTAAAAAAAGGTGTAACGCTTGTAGGAAGTTCGCACTTCCTCAAATATATAATGCCTTCACATTGCGGAAGTCGGACTTCCGAATATTTTCAGTTTTGTTATTCTTTCAGAAGGGGTGTAACGCTTGTGGAATTGATGATTGCGATGTCTGTCCTTACTATAGGCGTAGTGGCTCTATCACAATCTTTCGGTTTTATACAAAAGGCCATACAGCTTTCCAAAAACAGAACAATGGCGTCCAATTTAGCACAGGAAAAAATGCAGATTCTAAAGCAAAAGCCGTATTACCAAATTTTGGTCACTTCCGATCCTTCCCATAACGACATTGATTTTGCCCCCGAGTCATTGGCGTATGATGAGGGTTATTTCCCGCCTGAAAATATCATGGAAGGCGGCGCGACATACACGCGTTACACATATATACAAGCCATAACCGAGAATTCGGGAGTTATCGGAGATTTGGCGCCTAACACTCCTGATAGAGGCCTTAAACGTATTACGATAAATGTGGTTTGGGGACACGGCGATGGCAAGCGCAAGATTACTCTGCGCAGTATTGTCGCTAATCCTGATACAGTAATGTCTAATGTCGTTTTCAGCGGCACGGTTCTTAGCACAGACGCGGTTTCCTTAGAAGGAGCATTGGCAAGTTTGGTAGAGTCTCCCGGCTGTAGCGATACTACCGATGTTTTGGGTCAATATCGTATAAATGCCAGTCCCGGAACTTATACCCTGATGGTGTCGTCCCACGGATATTACACATCCTTGCAAAGTGTTATCGCCGCAGCCGGCACCACACAGGTTACCGATTTTAGTCTTGTCAAAATAGACACGGGCAGAATTGAGGGTTATCCTTGGCTGATAGATCACCTTGTCATCAGCCAGGTAGTGGGCAGTACCATAAATACCTCGGTTACCCCTAATTTCGACCAAGAATATGTGGAAGTATTCAACCCCACCACTTATACATGGACAATGGACGGGAATATCGGTCTTAAATTCCAACGCTCCGCCGATGTTTCAAAGAAAGATATACAGATAGACTATTTCAATGATGAAATTGCCAGCGGCGGCTATTATCTTTTCGCCAATACCACAACCATTGTGGCAGCAGGGCAAAATGTTGACGCGGATGCCGTATGGTCTGATGCCAATACGACTTTTAACTTTCCATATTTTGCCACGCAGGCCAATGTAATTCCTGTTGATGAAAATGGCGGCGGAGAAGGCGGCGGAGCCATAGAGTTGTACAGCATGTCAGATGGAACCATTCTTGATAGCGTGGGTTGGAATAAAACATTGTATCCCGCTCCGTTTTACGAGTTGGTTGCCATTCCACAGGCGACAGGTCTTTCCCGCAATGAGCTTTATGCCCGTTTTTCGAGCACTTCCGATGCAGGCGGAGTAGATTGGAATTACGGCCCTGCCTATGACTCCAATGATAATAGTACCGATTTCTACGGCTACTCTTCTTCCATAGTAGAAGGACCGCACAGTTCATTATCAGGATTGAGAACCGTGATAGCCGGCACTCCTGCGATTGGAGCCGTGGTTTCGGCTTCCGACGGACTTTCCGCCTCCACTGAAGCTGTCATTTCCGGCAGTCCCCCAGCCGCATACTTTTCTCTGGTGGATGTCGCCACAGGGTCTTGGAGCGTGCTCATAACAAGCGGCATTTACAACCTTGAATCGGCGACGGTTCCCGTTATTTCCGCCGGTTCGGTTTATACTTTCCAAAGCACTTCCACCTTTCTGACTCAAAGTTCCGACGGAGGAATAATCACGGGCCGCATTGTAGATGTTACGGGGGTGGAGCTTAGCGGAATCGCTGTAACTTCAGGCGGTTCAAACTTCACCAATACCGGCCCGGATGGGCGTTATAGGCTAAGGACAAGTACCGGCACAATAGATATAATCGCAAACCCGGCTGTGGGCGGAATTGCCACCTATGTGACGGCATCATCCAATACAATACCGGTCCAAAATGGGGAAGTTCACTCGGGAGTTGATTTTGTTCTTTATCAGGGAGGGCGAATAAGCGGCTATATTACCAGAGACGGGATTAACGGGTTGCCCGGGGTGGCGGTGACTATCTTGGACGCCAACACCGTGGCTTGCGATCAGCAGGTGAGCGATTCTGACGGGCGTTTTACTTCCGTGATCATTTCAACGGGATACTATACCGTATCGCCGGCTTTAGGCTCTTTGGAGGCATCCGTTCCCAATACCTCTACGGTAACCATTCTTAATGCGGGTGAGACACTTTTTTCCTCTACATTCACAATATCAGGAGCGCTAGGGTATATAACCGGCGCCGTAAAATTGGACGGAGAACCGATTAAAAGCGGGGTGCTTGTTGTTGTCACAACAGTGACCCTTACTGGCTCGCCTCCTGCGCCTCCGGACATCAGTTTGGATACTCTTGCAGGTTCGCCGTTTTATATGGTTTCTAGCATGGAGAATGGTTATTATTTGGCCGAGGTGCGCGGCGCCGCCCAGTTATACAATGTCTACGCTTATTACTCGACTCCGTCAGAAACATCGGTTACTATGATTTCTTCCTCTGCGGCCAATATCAGCGTGGTTTCAGGGCAGACCATCTCGGGGGTGGATTTCTCATGGTAGAGCGCCGCGGTGTGACATTAATGGAGTTGTTGATGGTGGTGGCCATAATTTCCGTGTTGTTTGGAGTAGCCGCGCCTATCCTTAATCAGGCCAATAAGCATTTCATCTTATCTCGCGCTAAGGTGGAACTGCAACAGGAAGCGCGCAGCCTTATGTATGTGTTTACCCGTAATCTGCGCCAAGCGAGGAGTGACAGCATCCTCATAAACCGCGCCAATTCCAATCAGCCGTTTTATTCCAAAATAACTTTCACCAAGGAACAGGGTGATACCCTTGTGTTCCAGCAGGAAGGGCAGTCGCTCTATCAGGTCATAAACGGCGTTAAGCGCGTACTCAGCAAAAATCTTTGTTATCTCGCTTTTACTTTCCCCCGCTCGGACGATATGGGTATAATTTCAGTTTCTATGACACTTAGAAAGAATATCTATGAAGGCAGGACAAAAGCATTGCATGTGGCTTCTGAGAAGGTAAGGGTGATGAATTGAGAGGGAGAGTCTATGAGTGCGCCGAGAAAAGTGTATTAGTTCTTGCCAGTGAAAGTCTGGTCTGAGTAAAGGTTAGCCACCAACTCAGCGCCAATCCTTACATATACAATGGTAACAGAGTATATGAAGCTAAGGGGCGGGAAGCATCGGGCTGTAACG
>JAKLQJ010000139.1 GCA_022013385.1 Elusimicrobiota bacterium | reverse complement strand
GCATATATTTTGTTGGGAGACATAGAATGCGAGAATAAAAATTTGGATGATGCTATATCATTCTATAGTCGTGCGATAAAAATAGATAGAAAGTGTTTTCAGGGATGGATTAATCGCGCTAATTGTTATAAAGAAAAAGGTTTGTTGTTGCAAGCTGAAAAAGATGCAAAGCAGGCTATAAAATTAAATCCCAAGATTTCTCACGGCCATGAGATAATAGCTGAAATTATGCTTAAAAATGGCAATGCAATTGCAGCGCTTAATTCAATTAAAATAGCTGCAAAGATGGGCCAAAACAGGCATGTATCCTACTATATTCTCTCAAAGATTTTAATGAAAAAAGGCGACTATGCCGGCTCAAAAGAAGCGTTGATGAAGGCAATTAAGATAAAATCGGATTTTTCAAAGGCGTATTTTGATTTATTGTTGCTTGCGCAAAAACATGATAATACGCGCGTAGCATTAAAAATACTCAGTCAAATTGCGGCAAATTGTCAATGTAAGTTCTATTGTAAATGTATTGGCATCCTCGCTAAATATTTCCGTGAAAAAGCTGATATCAAACACTTGAGGATAGTTTTGAATAAATTGATACAAGCGACTCCGCCGCGAGAAAGAATTTCTATCAGTTGTTTTCGGGCATATTGTGGTCTTGGTAAATATTCTGAAGCTTTTAAAATAGCGGAAGGGCTGGTTTCCGGAAAGAATATAGACAATACTGTAACTATGTTCTGTAACCCGTGGTTGAGCGATATAATTGCGCCACAATCATTTTGGAGAAAGCAGTTTTTGATACTGTCGAACACCGAAGTTAAAGGGAAATATAAAATCTGGAGATATTTTTATTTAATGGTTCTTCAGGGAATGCTAAATTATGACAAAAGTTTGATTGAAATTAAAAAAATATGTTCTCAATTTACGGGGGATTATAGATGGATGAGGTTCCCGCTTGCTTGCCACTTGTTCAGGCATGACTTGAAACAGGCATTGAAAGAATTGCAAGTTATTATTGACTGCGTTCCTCAGGATGGGATGGTGCGTTGTAAAAACGGAGAAGGTTTGGTGTGCATTGGAAAAGCAACAGATGGAATTAAGCAATTTGAAATCGCAATTGGTATTAATAAGAATGAAAGGGGTGATATAGAAGCATGGAAAGGCGAAATGTATCTTATGACGGGAGAATATAAGAAAGCTCTTAAAAGCCTTGAAATTGCTGTTCAGCTAAACGCCCCTTTCGCTTTGTGCTGGCGAGGCGCAGCCCTTTTTAAATTGGGACATATTCAAGAGGGGCTTAAAGATTTAAAGTATGTTGTTAAAAAATTGCCGGAGGATATTGAAGCCATGATGTGGATGGCGGAAATTTTAAGAACAGTAGGCAAAGTTAATGAATCGTTTGAGCATTTGAATTTTATACTTAAAAGTCGTCCGGATTATGATTTTGCATTAGTTAATCGAGCGCTTTTATATTACGCAATAGGCGATTATGCAAGCATGCGGAAGGATTTCTCCAGAATTAATATTAAATTAAAGAGTGTTATTTTGGACAGATTGAAAATTAAGCCAATAACAAATTTTAGTCATGGTCAGATATATAAAATACTGAAAGGCGGATTGGAAATGGCAAAGGGCAATCGCAGGCAGGAAAAGTATTTTTTGCGGATTCAATTTCCGGAGTATACGAATATTGATTCAACTATAAAAATTCCGTAATCAGGTTTGAAGATTAAAAAGTGGAGATGAATAGAAAGTTTCGCGGTTAAGCCTTTGACTATACTATCAAAAGCAGGCTACAATAAAGAATAATCTGATATACATCAACTCAAGGGAGGCGTATAAATGAAGAGGATTAAGGAAAGTTCAATTTTTACAGTAGCGTTTGTCGCGATTATTATATTGTTTTTTGACGCGAAGGGTTTCAGCCAAAAAAAGAATGAAGAAAACGCCAAAGAAACAATAGATACAATTCAGGCTTTAATAAATCAGAACCATGCAAAATGGGTGGCCGGTGAAACATCTCTTTCAAATTTATCATGGAATGAGTGGCAAAATTATGTGGGTTTATCTTTTGATTTAGTTAATGTCCCTCCTATCGCCGATATGGAGGATATTGAGCTTCCTCCGAGTTTGGATTGGAGAACTGCCGGCGGCGATTATGTGACGGAAATTAGAAGTCAAGCGAAATGCGGTTCATGCTGGGCTTTCGCCATGACGGGCGCGCTTGAATCATATGTTTTGCTGAGTGAAAAGAAACCTGGATTGAATCTTGATTTATCCGAGCAAGTGATGCTTTCCTGCAGCGGCATTGGTTCTTGCAAGGGAGGAAGATTAAACGCGAGTTATTTGGAAAAAACAGGTTTGCCCCCTGAAGAATTTTATCCTTACACAGCCACCGACGGCGCTTGTTCAACCGCGGTTGAGGGTTGGCAGGATAAAACTTATAAAATAGGGGATTGGGGTTCAGTATCACAAAGTTTATCCTCCTTAAAATCGGCTTTGGTCAAATACGGACCTTTGGCAACCGCCATGATGGTTTATGAAGATTTTATGCATTATAAATCAGGCATATATTCGCGTGTTACCGGCAAAAAATTAGGCGGTCACGCGGTGCTTTTGATCGGCTATAACGATGAAGAAGAGTATTTTATAGTGAAAAACAGTTGGAGCGAGAAATGGGGGGAAGAGGGTTTTTTTAAAATCGCTTACTCCGAAATAAAATATCCCGTTTATTTCGGTTTAAGCGCGATAGCTTACGCCGATAAAAACGGAGAAGGCATCGCGTTGGATTATTATCGCGTGGCGGAAAAGAAAAGTTTTGACGCCGACAAAATGTGGATGCGCGCTGCGCCGGCGTTTCGGACTCTGCTTAATTGGAAATAATACGACAGTTTGTCTTTTAAACGGCGCGGCAATACGGCGCTGTTTTTTATCCTTAAATTTAAAAAATGAAAGTGAAAAACAAAAAATCACGCGTAAATTCAAATAGCCCCATAGGAATTTTTGACTCGGGGTTTGGAGGACTTACCGTTTTTAAAGCCATTAGAAAATTGATGCCTCGCGAAAATATTATTTATTTCGGCGATACCGCCAGAGTTCCTTATGGGACCAAATCCGCGGATTCGGTTGTGAGTTTTTCTGCGCAAATTTCCGAGTATTTGGTATCAAAAAAAATTAAAATACTGGTAGTGGCATGCAATACTTCAAGCGCTCTCGCTCTTGATGAACTTAGAAGAAGTATAAAAGTGCCGGTAATAGGGGTTATAGAGCCGAGTGTGAATGCCGTTTGTAGCGACGATAGAAATAAAAAAATTCTCATTCTCGCGACAAGTTCCACTATCAAAAGCCGCGCGTATTCAAAACAATTAAGAAAAAAAAACAAGAAGCTTTTAATATATGAAAAAGCCTGCCCTCTTTTTGTTCCGGTTATTGAAGAGGGTTGCGCAGGCAAGAATTTTGCCAAACAAATAGTTAAGGAATATTTATTGCCTTTAAAAAAAAAGAAGTTTGACGCCATTATATTAGGTTGCACGCATTATCCTGTGCTGAAAAAGGTTATTAAAGGGGTGATGGGCAAAAAAATACGCGTTATTAATTCTTCCGCTCAAGCGGCGGCGGCTGTTTATGAAAAATTATCCGATTTAGAACTGCTCAATAAATCAAAGAAAGGGCATGAGCGTTTTATAGTAAGTGATGATCCGCAAAAATTTACGGCGCTTGCGGGTGAGCTGCTTAATATTAGAATTAAAAATTTAAAAATTAAACGGTTTTAATTTTGTCACAGAGCCTAAGTTTATGTATAGGAATTTCAAAGTGTAGCCGCAGCCCCTTGGGTGGCTAATTTAATTTGAGGATTTTTGGGCGTTAATAATATGCGGTAATAATATTTGCTGAGTTTTTTAAATTTGATAGAATATGTTTTTAGTTACCCTTACCACACGCTTATTTGCCGAAAGGCGAATCTTGTGATTCGCAAGCGAGTGGTAGGGTTAGTGAGGTTTATATGAAGAGAAAAGCATTGATTAAGCATCTTATGCAGCAAGGTTGCAAACTTTTAAGGGAAGGCGGTAAGTATTCCATTTTTGTTAATTCCAAAACCGAAAAAGAAATTCCGGTAACCAGACATACGGAAATTGCCGATTTTACCGCAAAAAAAATATGCAAGGATTTAGGCGTAAAACCCGTCAGATGATCCCATTGTCCGCTTATTATTTCATAGGCAATTTAAAAACAAAAAGCGCGTCTGCAATTTCGCGGATAAACGGCGGGATGAAATCTTTTTTAGTTTTGCTTTTTTTTATTTTCCTTTGCTCTTGCGCGCGTAAAATGGATATTATTCAAACGGGGCCATGGTCTGACAAGCGCGATGCGAAGGATATTAAGTATTTTGTATCAAGGAAGCAAATTAAAAAGCCTAGTATTGCCATAGCTGTCATTCGCGGCGAGAAATTTTATCCGTCCGATAGAAAAAACATAAACAAACAGATTGAAAAGGCAAAAAAAATGGCCGCGAATATAGGCGCTGACGCGGTAGTACTGGTTGAGAAGGCGGTTCCTAGCGGAACTTCTTTTCCCGAGGATAGAGGGAAAGTTTTTTTAGCCGGCATAGCCATAAAATATGTTACCAAAAACCATTCAAAAGCAGAAAAATAATTTTTTAGTTCGCGTGGCATATGACACGGACGAGATTAAAAGGTGGACGGAAAGAATTATTGTTGTGGATTTGTTCAGGTTTTCAAATACCGTTTGCGCTCTTATGGCAAGCGGAAGAAAAAATATAAGAATATACTCAGATCCCAAATGCGCTATTGCCGCTAAAAAAATCGAAAAAAATGTTGATTTATTTTCCGAAATGGATTTTCCATTCGTCAATTATTATGATAATCCCACCACCTGCTTATCGCCCAAAGGGCGATTGAAAAAAATGGGCGGCGCTTGTGACGCCGCAAGCGGGTGGTGGGATAATTCGCCTTACCTTGCCATGAATCTTGCGGGAACTTGTAAAGACGCTATCATAGTAACCCGTTCAGGGTCAAAAACGGTTATGGCCTCCGTAAGCGCCAAAGAAATAATCATAGGCTGTTTTGCCAATATGCCTTGTCTTTGCGAATATGTTCTAAAAAACAAGATGGATACCTTGATTGCTCCTGCATGTCTTTTTTATGATAGAAATCATACGGAAGACTTTATTTGTTCGCGCGCTTTGCAAGACGCTTTCAATGGAGAAGATACATTCCACGCGGCTCTTGAAGAAATTCATAAGAGTTCCAGAGTTCTTGACCTTATCGCTTTAAGGCCGGACACCGGAAGAAAAGATATTGAAATGGTATTGAAGAAAGGAACGATAAAAGTTTTGCCGAAAGCCGTTATAAAGGGAGTTTTCGCGGAGAGCTGGAATATATACGATGAGAAAAAATAAAAAAGCGGTTATTATGTTTTCGGGCGGACTTGATTCAACAGCGGCATTGTGCTGGGCGCTAAATGAAGGCTATGAATGCCGCGCGATAACCGTTTCATACGGTCAAAAGCATATTAGAGAGAAAAAAAGCGCTCATAAAATAGCTAAATTGCTGGGAGTAAAATTATTTGATTTGGCCATAGATTTGCCATGGCTTAAAAGCAGTTCATTGATTGATAAAAATAAAAAGATTCCTAATTTTAAAGTTTCTAAAATAAATGGCAAAACAATTCCTTCCACTTATGTGCCGGGCAGAAATTTGATTTTCACGGCCATAGGCGTTTCTTTGGCCGATTCCATCGGAGCGAATACTGTAGTTTTAGGGCCGAATATAGTTGATTATTCGGGTTATCCCGATTGCCGTCCGGCATTTTATAATGCTTTGGAAAAAGCGGTTAATTATGGCACGGAAATCGGAAGTTCGGGCGGTAAAATAAAATTGCTTACTCCATTGATTAGGATGAGCAAAGCGGACATTGTGAGGCTGGCAATTAAATTAAAAGCTCCGCTCAAATATACTTGGTCATGTTATTCGGGATTAAAGCGCCCATGCGGAAAATGCGATTCATGCAAGCTGAGAGCCAAAGGTTTTGCGCTGGCGGGTATTAAAGATCCCTCTCTATTAGGATGATTAGAGCTAAGATAAACGAAATATTTTGTTCAGTTCAAGGCGAAGGTTTATATCTTGGTCAAAAACAGATTTTTGTGAGATTCGCGGGCTGTAATCTTGCCTGCGATTATTGCGATGAAACCAAAGCTATGGGTAGTGGTAATTTTTCCTTGCAATCGCCGGAACAGGTTATTAAAAAAATCAAATTGCTGCAAAAAAAAGAGAATCCTGAAGCTGTTTCTTTAACCGGCGGAGAGCCACTACTGCAGGCGGTTTTTATAGAAAAACTTATGCCGATGATTAAAAAAACGGGGCTTAAAATTCATTTGGAAACAAATGCAGTTTTATTTAGGGAGTTTAAAAAAATCGCTAAAATGGCGGATGTGATTGCCGCGGATATAAAGCTTCCGAGCGCTATCGGAAATTCTCTCTGGAGCGAACATGAGGAATTTCTAAAAATAGCGCCTAAAAAAACTTTTGTTAAAATTATCATTGCTTCAAATTCAAAGCTGAATGAAATTCAAAAAGCGTTTGATTTGGTGAATAAGGTTTTTCGTGAAATGCCTGTTTTTATTCAGCCTGTAACGGAAAGAATATCGGAGAATGGCAATAAACAAGTTAAGCGGCCAAATGATAGAATTATTTGTGAGATAAGGTCATTGGCTTTGAAACAGCTTTACAGGTTTAAGATTTTATCTCAGCAACATCCGATATGGGGAGTAAAATAAAGAAAGAAAACAACGACGGAAATATAAAAATACGATGATAGGGCGATACGGATGGAAAAAACAGATACTTGCAAAGTTGTTTTCACATATTCTTGTATTTCCATATTACCTTTTTTTCGTTGTTGCTTGTGATTTTTGGAGGAATTTATGAGCGAAGAAACCTTTTTAATAAATTGCCCTTTATGTGAAGCAAGGATTGAAGTGGAGAGAAGAACGGGTAAAGTTATAAAGCATTGGGAAAAACCTAAGATAAAAAAGGGGGAAGATCCTTTTAAAAAAGCTCTTAAAGGGATTAAGGATAATAAAAATAAATTGGATGATTATTTTTCGGGAGCTACAACTTCCTTGGAGAATAAAAAGAAAGAACTTTTGGATAAATTTGAAAAAGAAAAGAAAAGGATTAAAGATTCCGGCGATACTTCAAAACCGATTAATCCCATGGATTTGGATTAAAAAGGCAGAATTAGAGAGTATATAGCAAAGAATGTAGAAAAAAATATTCCCGCATTTTAGTTTACCCTTCCGCCGTTGCCTGCAACCTGCGGCCTATTTATGTCTTATATCCCAAAAGCTCACATAATGCGCATATCCCGTCGGAGTATTTTTCATCATTCTGGTGAAAGCTTTTTTAAAAACTCCGTCGAGTGTGAAAAGTTACATGAGCTTTTGGGCTTATATGCCTAAATTTATATAGCTTTTTTTGTTTTTATGGCAATATTGCTATAAAAAACATAAAATATGCTTTATGCATACCGATATAGGAGAGGTGCTTATAACCGAAGAACAAATTTCGGTTCGCGTCAAAGAACTGGCCGAGAAAATATCTAAAGACTATAAAGGACGATGCCCCGTTTTTGTGGGCGTTTTGAAAGGATGTGTGTTTTTTCTTTCAGACCTTTTAAAACATATAACCATAGATTGCAATGTTGATTTTATGTGTCTTTCTTCTTATTCAGGCACTCAATCAACGGGAATTGTAAGGACAGTCTTGGATTTAAAAGAAAGCATAGAGGATAGGGATGTTGTAATTGTGGAGGATATAGTGGATTCCGGTCTTTCAATGGAATATCTTCTCCATAACTTTAGGAGTAGGCGCCCAAAATCAATTAAAATATGCACAATGCTTGATAAGCCCGCTGCCAGAAAAGTGAATATTTCGGTTAAATATGCAGGTTTTGAAATACCTGAAAAATTTGTAGTCGGTTATGGTTTGGATTTTAATGAGCTTTACCGCAATTTGCCTTATATCGGAGTAATTAAAAAATCAGTTGTTGAAAAGGATAAGACATGCCGCTAAAAAAAATATCTGACAAAATACCCCTAAATAAAAACAATAGGCAAATCCTTTTTTGGATTATCACTTTCCTTCTCTTTATTACGCTTTATCACAACTTTAAAAATTTGGAAACCGTAAAACAAATTCCTTATTCGGAATTCAAACAAAAATTGAAGTCCAAGAAAATAACAAAAGTGATTATCGCGCCGGATTTGATAAAGGGCGAGATGCAGGATGGCGGCGCGGACATTAAATTTAAAACATTGCCTCTTCCCGATTCAAAGCTTATTGAAGATATGGAAGCAAGCGGAATTAAATCGTTTTCCGGCGAGACGGATAGAAGTTGGGTTGTTAGTTTGCTTTTGAATGTCGGTTGGATTTTTCTTTTTATATTTTTATGGTGGTTCTTATTCTTAAGACAAGCTCAGATGGGCGGCAAACAAGCTATGGGATTTGGGCGTTCGCGCGCGAAAGAACAGGATTTAACTAAACAGAAAGTTACCTTTAAGGATGTTGCCGGCTGTGATGAAACCAAAGAAGAGTTGAGCGATATTGTGGATTATCTTAAAACTCCTAAAAAATATAAGCAATTGGGCGGTGTTTTGCCTAAGGGCATTCTTTTGTACGGCCCTCCCGGAACAGGTAAAACTTTACTTGCCAGAGCGGTTGCGGGAGAGGCGCAAGTTCCTTTTTACACCTCTTCGGGTTCTGAATTTGTTGAAATGTTTGTCGGCGTGGGGGCATCGCGCGTTAGGGATTTATTTGAAAAAGCCAAAAAAACCGCGCCCGCCATAATATTTGTTGACGAATTGGACGCGGTCGGCAGGCGCAGATTTGCCGGCATAGGCGGCGGGCATGATGAAAGAGAACAGACTCTAAATCAGCTATTGGTCGAACTTGACGGTTTTGACGGCAATGAAAATGTGATTTTAATAGGCGCGACCAATAGGCCGGATGTTCTTGATCCCGCATTGCTTAGGCCGGGCCGTTTTGACAGGCGCATAAATGTTCCCGCTCCGGATATCAAGGGCAGAGAAGAAATTCTGCAGGTTCACGCTAAAAAAATAAAACTTTCTCCCGATATCAATCTTGGAATTATAGCGAGAAGAACTCCGGGTTTTGTCGGAGCCGATCTCGCCAATATTATAAACGAATCCGCTTTATTTGCGGCCAGAAAAAACAAAAAGTTTGTTGAGATGGAAGATATTGAAGAATCCATAGAGAGAGTGATAGCCGGGCCGCAGAGAAAAACAAGAATAATATCTGAAAAAGAGAGAAGAGTTATAGCTTTCCACGAGGCGGGACATGCTTTGGTAGCCAAGCTTTTGCCGCATGCTGACCCCGTGCATAAAATTTCCATAGCGCCCAGAGGGCCGGCTCTGGGTTATACCCTTCAACTGCCTATCGAAGACAAGTATTTAACCACTAAAAGTGAAATTATCAATAGGCTTTCAATTCTTCTGGGCGGCAGAGCGGCTGAAGAAATAGAGTTTAATGAAATTACAACCGGAGCGCAGGATGATTTGTCTAAGGTTACCAACTACGCGCAAAAGATGGTTCTTGAATTCGGCATGAGTGAAAAAATAGGCCTTATTACTTTAAAGAAAGATGATTCCGAAGTGTTTTTAGGAAGGGATATCGCCAAGCAACCGGGTTATTCCAATGAAACGGCTAAGAATGTTGATGATGAGATTAAGAGAATAGTCAGTGAGTGTTATGCGAAGGCCAAGGAAATGTTGCTCGATAAAAGACATTTGCTAAATTCTTTGGCCGAAAGGCTTTTAGAAAAAGAAGTTTTAGGATCCGATGAAATTGACATGATAGTCAATGGCGAAGCCGCGCCTGAAACCGCTTAATAATAAGGATTATCAATGTATCTTCAGTATATAAAAAACATAATAGATATATCCGTCGTCTACTATATAGTCTATAACTTGATACTCCTTATCAAGGGCACCAGAGCCATGCATGTGATATGGGGAATATTTATTCTTGCTATTATCACATCCATAGCCAAACTTTTAAATTTGTCTGCCACAATGTGGATGATGCAGCAATTTTGGCTTGCCGGCATTTTTCTTTTAATCGTAGTGTTTCAGGTTGAAATACGATCCGCTCTCGCCAATATCGGAACTAATCCTCTCGGAAGAATTTTAATGCCGCAGGAATATAAATTCATAAAAGAGATGATAAGCGCTTTAAAGGCCGCCTCAAATACCGGGATGGGAATGATTATTGTTCTTGAGCAAGATATGGGACTTAAAGATATTATGGATACCGGCATTATGATAAACGGAGAAGTAAGCAAGGAACTTTTGCTTACAGTATTTTTTAATAAGACTCAGCTTCACGACGGAGCGGTAATAATAAGCAATAATCGCTTAATCGCGGCCGGCTGTATATTGCCCTTAACCGAACAAAAAGAGCTTTCGATGGTGTTTGGCATGAGGCATAGAGCGGCGATTGGTCTCAGCGAGATTTGTGATTCCATTATAATTGTGGTATCTGAGGAGACCGGACAGATTGCTTTGGCAAGAAACGGCAAGCTTCAGCAATCGGTGGACATTGATAAACTTGAAAACATGCTTTATACTCTTTACCGTTCAAAATCGGAAAAGACTTTGCTTAGAAGGCAATCAAGGAACTCATAATGAATCTTCCTGAATTTATAACCAAAAATTGGCAAATCAAAATTATCTCGCTTACAATAGCCCTTCTTATTTGGTATTTTAAACTCAATAATTTATAAACAGGTCCCGCCTTAGCGGGATCGGTAACTATACGAACGACCAAAGTTCCGTCTTTAAGAACCGACCATGAATGTCTTTTGTTTAATAGGGCGACGGATGAATAGAACGCGTAAAACAAATATTATTTTTTTTGGAATATTGTTGTTTGGGGCATTAACCATGCCGCAAGCGAGTGATAAGACAAGCGCAAACGCGCTAGCGGAGACTTTTAATACCGCGGGTTGGGACAGCAATAATAATTTTCCTCTTATAGGTTCGCCGCAGGCCAAAAAGGGCGGAACTATGCGCTTCTTTTGGCGTAATTATCCCGCCACATTAAGAACAAACGGCCCTAATACTAATTTTTTTAGCATTCAGGAAATTCAAAGAGTTGTTTATGAGTCCTTAATCGACCTTCATCCCGCAACTTTGGAATATATTCCCCGCCTTGCCGATTATTGGAAAATATCGGATGACAAAAGAAAATTTTCATTTCATATAAATCCGAAAGCCCGTTGGGCTGACGGAAGCCCGGTTACGGCTGAGGATGTTGTTGCGTCGTGGGAATTTCGGACTCGCGAAGATATAAAAGATCCGTATTCCGTTATGGTGTGGGCCGATAATTTTGAAAAACCCATAGCTGAAAGCAAATATGTGGTTTCGGTTAAAACAAAAAAGCTTAATTGGCGTTTGTTTTTATATTTCGGCAGGATGGATATATACCCGGCAAAAGAGATGAAAACTCTTACCGGAGAAAAATACCTTGAGGATTATAATTGGAAAATGCAAATGGGTTCGGGGCCTTATGAATTAAAGGCGGAAAATATAAAAAAGGACCATTATCTGTTTGTTACAAAACGGAAAGATTATTGGGCCGAGAATGAGAGAAGGAATATCGGCGTTAATAATTTTGACAAAATACTGTGGCTCATAATATTGGATGAAGAATTGGCTTTTGAGAAATTTAAAAAAGGCGATATTGATTTTTATTATGTTTCAAAAGCGCAGAGATGGGCAAAGGAATGCGATTTTGACAAAATAAAAAAAGGCTGGATCCAAAAGCGAAAAATTTATACTCAAGCTCCGGAAAGTTTTTTAGGTTTTGCTTTTAATATGAGAAAGCCGCCTTTTAATGACAGAAATGTCAGAAAGGCTTTTTCTTTTCTTGTAAACCGTGAAAAGCTTTTAGACAAACTTTTTTTCAATGAATACAATTATATAGACAGCTATTTTCCAGGCGCGCAATGGGCAAATGAGAATAATCCAAGAGTGCGATATAATCCGGCAATAGCCGCCAAACTTCTTAAAAGGGCAGGCTGGAAAAAGCGAAATAAGGATGGATGGCTTGTTAAAAACGGAGAAGTTTTTGAATTAAATCTTGAATACGACTCAAAAGGCTGGACCAGGATTCATAAGGTTATCAAAGAAGATATAGAAAAAGCCGGAATTAAGCTTAATCTTAAATTGATTGATTCCAGAACTTTAATGAAGAAAGTAAATGAGCGCAATTTTACTTTGCATTATAAACTATGGGGCGCTTCAGTGTTTCCAAATCCGGCTATTAGCTGGTTATCTGAACTTGCGGATGAGAAGCACAATAATAACTTACCCGGATTTAAAAATGCCAAAGTGGATGAGTTATGCGCGAAATATGACCAAACATTTGATAGAGAGGAGCAGAAAAAAATTATAAAAGAAATGGATGCCGTAATTTTTAGAGAATACCCTTACGCTCTTTCATGGTATGCTGATTTTAACCGCATTCTTTACTTTAATAAGTTCGGACATCCAAAAACATATTTTTCAAAGTTCGGAGATTTTAGAGATATAAAAACCCTTTGGTGGTTTGATGAGGAAAAAGAAAAAGTTCTCTCTAAAGCGATAAAAGAAAATAAGAATTTGCCTATCGGAGAAACAATTCAAAAGCCGTGGAAGTAATCAGCGCGCTGGTTGTTATTCCTTTTAATAAGTTTTCGCATTTGCTAACTTATTATTAGCGATAGGGATAGATTTAGATTAAGATTTAGCTTAAAAACGGCAAAAGAAATTCTTAAAAATGAGGTGAAAAATGCATATAAAAAATATTATTTTAGCCGGAATATTTTTCATATTTGGAACATTAAGCATAAATGCGGAAGATGCGTTTAATCCCGCAGGCTGGGACAGCAATAATAATTTTCCTCTTATAGGTTCGCCGCAGGCCAAAAAGGGAGGCGAGCTTCGTTTTTTTTGGATGTCCAATCCTCCCACATTAAGAACAAACGGCCCAAATTCAAATCTTTCCACTATGAGAGAAGTTCAAGGTTTGATGTATGAATCATTAGTCAATTTACATCCCACAACAATGGAATATATTCCGGGTCTTGCCGATTATTGGAGAATATCCGCTGACAAAACCAAGTTTTCATTTCATATAAATCCAAATGCCCGCTGGGCGGACGGAAGCAAGGTTACGGCCGAAGATGTTGTGTCCACTTGGGAATTTAGAGTTCGTGAAGACATAAAAGATCCCTATTCCGTTATGCTTTGGGGAGGAAGTTTTGAAAAACCGATAGCGGAAAGCGAGTATATAGTTTCGGTAAAGACAAAAGAGCTTAATTGGCGTTTATTTTTGTATTTTGGCAATATGAATATATATCCGGCAAAAGAGATGAAAACTCTTACCGGAGATAAATACCTTGAGGATTATAATTGGAAAATGCAAATGGGTTCGGGGCCTTATGAATTAAAGGCGGAAAATATAAAAAAGGACCATTATCTATTTGTTACAAAACGCAAAGATTATTGGGCCGAGAATGAAAGAAGGAATATCGGCATTAATAATTTTGACAAGATATTATGGAAGGTTATTTTAGATGAAGAATTGGCCTTTGAAAAATTTAAAAAGGGCGAGATTGATTATTATGTTGTCGGCAAGGCGCAAAGATGGCTTGAGGAATGCGATTTTGACAAAATAAAAAAGGGCTGGGTTCAAAAGCGTAAAATTTACACTCAAGCGCCGGAAGGTTTTAGCGGTTTTGTTTTTAATATGAGAAAACCTCCTTTTAATGACAGAAATGTCAGAAAGGCCTTTTCTTTTCTTGTGAATCGCGAAAGACTTTTGGATAAGCTTTTTTTTGACGAATATAATCACATAGACAATTATTATCCCGGCGGAGATTGGGGAAATCCCGATAATCCCAAAATTCGTTATAATCCGAGAAGGGCCGCCATGCTTCTTAAGAGAGCCGGCTGGACAACCAGAAATAAAGACGGCTGGCTTGTAAATAAAGACGGTGAAATTTTTGAATTAACTCTGGAATACGGCTCGCAGGGTTCTACCAGAATTCATAAAGTTATCAAAGAAGATATAGAAAAAGCGGGAATTAAATTTAATCTCAAATTGATTGACCCCAGGACTTTAATGAAAAAAATCAGTGAACGCAATTTTACTTTGCATTTTCAATCATGGGGCGCTTCTTTATTTCCAAACCCTGCCAGTATGTGGTCATCGGAACTTGCCGATAAAAACCACAATAATAACATAGCGGGATTTAAAAACGCGAGGGTGGATGAATTGTGCAAAAAGTATAATATTATATTTAACCACGAGGAGCAGAAAAAAATAATAAGGGAAATAGACGGCATAATTTTCAGAAATCATCCCTATGCTTTGGCATGGTACGCCAATTTTAATCGCATCCTTTATGAAAATAAATTCGGCCATCCGAAAGAGTATTTTTCGAGAATTGGCGATTATTCCGACATAAAAACTCTTTGGTGGTTTGATTCTGAAAAAGAAAAAGCTTTATCTGAGGCTATAAAAAATAATAAGAGTTTGCCTATAGGAGAAACCATTCAAAGGCCGTGGAAATAGTTCCGCCTTTGGCGGAACTAGTGTAGTGTAACAGTAACGGCTTTACAATGACTGTATGGTCGTGGCCACTGTAAAGTTATTCGTGTTACACTACACTAGTCACAAGTTGCAAGTCACATGTCACAGGAAACAATAGAAAATAAGGGAGATTTTGGAGAAGAGATAAAGCAATTAGTAAGGAAATTAGTGACTTATAACTGGTGACTGGTGACTTAAAACTGGTGACTTGAAACTGGTGACCTGTGACTTGTGACTTGCAACTGGTGACCTGTAACTGGTGACCTGTGACTTGTGACCTGTGACTTGTGACTGGTGACTTGAAACTTTTTTCTAATTATTTGTTAGGATACATTAGACAATGCATGGAATGACAACTTATTTTTTAAGGCGCGCTTTGCTCGTGCCGATTACATTTGTATGTATAACCTTTTTGGTTTATACTGTCTTGCGTCTTGTTCCCGGCGGGCCCATAGAGCAAGCTGAGCTTCAGATAAAAATGGCCGCCATGCAGGAAGGAGGTTCAAGCGGCATTGTTGATGTTCTGGGGGAATTGCAGATTCCGGAAGAAGCTCTAAAAGAATTGAAGAAATATTATCATTTGGATAAAAGCATACCGGTGGGCTATGCAAATTGGCTTTGGAAAATAGTGAATTTAGATTTCGGAAGGTCATATATTTATGGCGAGCCCGTATTAAAAGTCATAATCTCCAAATTCCCAATATCCATATATTTCGGTCTTATAGGCTATTTCGCTTCTTGGCTTATTTGTATTCCTTTGGGCGTGACAAAAGCCATAAAACATAAATCCTCCTATGACACGGCCACATCCGTTTTGGTATTTATAGGCTATTCAATTCCCGGTTTTGTCGCGTGCTTAATTTTGCTTGTTCTTTTGGGCGGCGGCAGTTTTCTTGACATATTCCCGCTTGGCGGTTTTAGATCCGATAATTGGGCGCAACTCGGTTTTTTCGCTAAAATTATGGATCAGCTTCATCATACCGCCATTCCCGTTTTTGGCTATCTTATAGGCGGTTTTGCCACAATGACCATTTTAATGAAAAACTCTTTATTGGATAATCTCGGCTCCGATTATGTTCGCACCGCGTTTGCCAAGGGTTTATCCGAGAAACGAGTTATTTTTGTCCATGCTATGAGAAATTCGCTTATTCCGATAACCGCCGGCGTGGGCCATGCGATCGGGCTTTTATTTGCCGGTTCATTTTTAATAGAAAAGACTTGCAATATTCCCGGTATGGGGCTTCTGGGTTATACCTCAATTATTCAACGGGATTATCCGATAATTCTCGGAACTCTTGTTTTCCTTGTTCTCATTCGCTTAACCGGTAATATTTTTTCCGATATGATATGGGCGCTTATAGATCCCAGAATAAGGTTTGGGAAATAATTCATGTTTATCAAAATAATGGAAATCATTCTTCTACTTGTCGCGGGTTATGCGTTTACGCATAAATTATTGTCTTGGTTTTTTATCAAAACCGGGAAAAAACTCGGTTTTAAAATGGAAATGACTCCCATCTGGAAAAAAAGGATAAATCGTTTTAAAAGCATAAAGAGGGGTTACTATTCCTTTATAATCATTACCACTTTATTTGTGGTGTCTCTTTTCCTTGAGCTTTATGTAAACAATAAGCCTTTGATTATCCGATATGACAAAAATATATCCATGCCCGCGGTTATGGATTGGTTGGACGGCCTTATATTTTTTAAAAAAATATCCGTTTTTGACAAGAAATCCGATTTCGGCCAAATAGGAAGCGATAGTGTTGATTATAGGCTTTTTGCCGAAAGGTGCAAAAACCCCAATTTTGCCAATGAAGCCATAAAAACCAAAAAATTGGAAATAGAAGATTTAAAAGACGAGCTTAAAGATACTCCTGTCCCCGATAAATACGCCAGCAAAGAAGAAATAGCCGATTATAATGATCTCAAAACTTTAGTGGTTAATATTGAGAAAGAAATAGCCGAGATTAGAGAGAATATGGAAATTTTTTCAAGCGGCAAGGCATGGATAATTATGCCGATATATCCTTACTCTCCTTATGAACATATTCTTGATTTGCCCCAAAGGCCGCCCAACAAACCCTATCTTGCCCATCCCATGGGAACTGATGATTCAGGCGCGGATGTATTGGCCCAGCTTTTTTACGGTTTTAGGGTATCGCTCGCCTTCGCGCTTATAGTGGCTTTTATAGGCTATTCCGTGGGCGTAATTGTTGGCGGTATTATGGGTTATTTTGGCGGTTGGATTGATATTGCCATTCAGCGGTTTATTGAAATATGGGGTTCTATTCCTTTTCTCTTTACCATTATGATAATCGCATCCATAGTTCAGCCGAAATTTTTATTATTGGCGGTTCTCTTGGTGCTTTTGCGCAGTTGGATAGGCATAACATATTATATTCGCGGAGAGTTTTACAGAGAAAAGGCCAAGGATTATGTTCAGGCGGCTATTGCCATGGGCGCCAGCGAATGGTCGGTTATGATGAAGCATATTTTGCCCAATTCCTTGGTGCCGCTTGTAACTTTCGCGCCCTTTGGTATTGTTTCCTATATAGGCTTATTGGTTTCATTGGATTATTTGGGTTTTGGTTTGCCGGTAGGCACGCCAAGCTGGGGCAGTTTATTGGATCAGGGCATGAAGTACATTAAATATTATCCTCATCTCATAATTATTCCTTCAATTGCTTTCGCGTTTACTCTTTTTACGGTAGTTATGATCGGAGAAGCGATCCGCGAGGCGTTTGATCCGAAAGTGTTTTCAAGGTTGAGATAAATATGACGGACGGAAAAGAAAATAAAAAACTTATAGAGATTAAAGGCCTTAAAACCTATTTTGATATTGAAGGCAAAACAGCCAAAGCGGTTGACGGCGTGGATTTTCATATTAATGAAAATGAGGTTTTCGGCCTTGTGGGAGAATCGGGCTGCGGAAAATCCGTAACAGCTCTCAGCATACTTCGGCTTATTCCCGATCCGCCGGGAAAAATAGCGGGTGGAGAAATTCTCTTTAGAGGAAAAGATTTGCTGAAATTATCTTATAAGGATATGCGCGATATACGCGGCAAGGATATATCTATGATATTTCAGGAGCCCATGACTTCCTTAAATCCCGTCTTTTCCGTAGGCTGGCAGCTTAAAGAAGCCATCCGTTTTCATCAGAAAGGAATTACGGAAGAAGAAATAGAAAACCGCGCTATTGAAATGCTATCTCTTGTGGGCATACCGGGCGGCAAAAGGCGTTTAAAAGATTATCCGCATCAATTTTCCGGCGGCATGCGCCAAAGGGTTATGATAGCCATGTCGCTATCGTGCAATCCCGCTCTTTTGATAGCTGACGAACCTACTACGGCTTTGGATGTTACCATTCAGGCTCAAATTTTGGAATTAATGCTTAAGGTAAGGAAGAAAACGCATGATGCCGCTATGCTTTTGATTACTCATGATTTGGCGGTTGTGGCGGAAACATGCCAGAGAGTGGCCGTGATGTATGGCGGAAAGATACAAGAAATATCGGATATTAAATCTTTATTTGCCGAGCCTTTTCATCCTTATACAAAAGGCCTTTTGAGATCTTTACCCGGTTTCGGCGACAAAAAACAAAAACGATTGTCGACTATTGAAGGGATAGTGCCGAGCATTATGGATTTTCCAAAAGGCTGTAAATTTAATAATCGCTGTGAGCAGGCAATGGATATCTGCCGTGAAAAAGAGCCTGAACTTAAAGAGATGAGCGCGGGACGGAAAGTGCGATGCTGGCTGCACAAGAATACAGTAGTATCTTGACAAAAAAGTTTTGCAACTATAGTAGTTGGGTGTTCAGGATTTCTTGGCTATGGCGGGGGGGACGCTGTTCCTTGTTGCCCCGCCATAGGCGGGATTGCCGAATTAACTTGTTGCCTAAGTAGCAATTAGTAAAGAGTAATGAGTAATTAGTTAAGCACCCGCGAGGTTGGGATAAATTTTCTTACTGCGGAGAAGCCGAAGATAATATAATGAATGAAAAAAACATAATTGATATTTCAAATTTAAAAGTTCATTTTCCGATACATGGCGGACTTTTCTTTAAAAGGATAGGCGAGGTTAAAGCCGTTGACGGGGTGTCATTCTCTTTGAAAACGGGAGAAACTTTAGGCCTTGTGGGAGAATCGGGTTGCGGAAAAACAACAGTCGGAAAAGCTCTCATAAACCTTGTTAAATCCACTTCCGGTGAAATAATGTTCGCAAATAAAAATAGTGAGAAAGTAAATATCGCGAATTTAAGCCGGTCTGATATGCGTCCGTACCGGGCGGATATTCAGATGATTTTTCAGGACCCTTATTCATCTTTAAATCCTCGTATGTCGGTTGGTGCCA
Organism: Elusimicrobiota bacterium; assembly: GCA_022013385.1. GTDB lineage: Bacteria > Elusimicrobiota > Elusimicrobia > Elusimicrobiales > UBA9959 > JAKLQJ01. Next base: position 6,110 of record JAKLQJ010000139.1, on the reverse strand, counting down.
TTATAGAAGAACCGCTTCTCATACATAGTAAGGAACTCAAAAATAAAGAAAGAAAGGAAAGAATGGCATGGCTACTTGAGAAAGTCGGTTTGCGCGGCGAGCAGGCTAGCAGATATCCCCATGAATTTTCAGGCGGACAGCGCCAAAGAGTCGGAGTTGCCAGAGCGCTTGCGACAAATCCGAGATTTATAATAGCTGATGAGCCTGTCTCCGCTTTAGATGTTTCCATTCAAGCGCAGGTAATAAATCTTCTTCAGGACTTGCAGGATGAATTCAAACTGACTTACCTTTTTATAGCGCATGACCTTTCGGTAGTTGAGCATATTTCAGATAGAATAGCTGTAATGTATCTTGGAAACATGGTTGAAATCGGGACAAGCCAAGAAATAAATAAAAATCCCGTTCACCCTTATTCAAAAGCTCTTTTATCCGCTGTCCCTCATCCCGACCCGTCCCGGCAAAAAAGGGAGAGAATAATTCTTACAGGAGATGTTCCGAGCCCATTGGCCAAACCGTCAGGTTGTGGATTTAGGACGCGGTGTCCTATGGCAAAAAAAGAATGCGCCGAACATATTCCCGAACTAAAAGAAAAATCCCCCGGCCGTTTTGTAGCCTGCCCGTTTGTATAATAGATAATGGGGTCAGCCACCAATTAGTATTGGTGGCTGACCCCATTATTTCATTATTGACATTATCATTATCTATGAGGATGAGGTTTTTTATTGAAACAGCATATCGGCGGGGTTAATGGCTATGACCGCTATATTGTATTCATTGGCTTTCTTAATGAAAAGCTCTTTTTCCAATATTAGCGTTTTGCGCGATTCTATGGCTAGAACATTTGCTCCGGCGTCTTTCATTATTTCCAGAGTTTTTACGCCTATTACGGGCAGGTCAAAGCGCATATCTTGATTGTGCCTGGCAACTTTAACCACAACCATATTTTTTTTTGGATATTTTTTTTCGGCGTTTATTTTATTAAAAACATCGCCGGCCCTTAGGATGCATTTATCGGTGCCTTCCATTGCTTCAACCGCTACCACTGTTTTATCCTTGATTACAACCGTGAGTCCTATATCCATATCCGCCATAATTTTTGCCACTTTCCAGCCGAAATGAATATCTTTGTTCTGTTTTTTATTGGGTTTTAGCGAAGTTAAATATCCTCTATTTGGCAGAAGATGATCCAGAAAAGTGGCGGAATTTATCAGTTCAAAGCCGTCTTTTTTAAGTTCATCGGCTATTGCGCCTAAAATTGAATTTGTTTTTTTATCTTTAAGCAGAAAAAGCATTTTCGCAGCTCTAAAATCGGGGGAAATATTGCCGCCGAATATTGATATATGCGGGACATTGCCGGCCATAAGAATTTTGATTACTTTATTGTCTTTTAGAAATTTTAAGGGTTCGTTTATCTGTCCCAGTTTAAAATATTTTATTTCTTTGGCATAAAATTCAATTTGTTTGGGCGTAATATCTTTAAGACCGACTATAAACACGTCATAGCCCAGTTTTTTTGCTTCTCTGGCAAAAAATACAGGATATGCTCCGCCGCCTGAAATTAAACCGATTTTTTTTTTAATCATCGTTTCTTTCAACCCTAGCTCATTCAGAGGAAAGTTTCATTTTTGGTCTGGATATCGACCTTTTGGAATTTTCGCAGAATTCAACCATATGCGCCGCTTCAGGCGATAGTGTTTCGCTTTTTAATTTTTTTAAAGCTTCCGCTAAAAGATATTTTTCAAGGAAAAGCGTTTTAAAAACATATTTGATTGATTTTACGCTTTCTCTGGATATCCCCGCTCTTTTAAGCCCGACAATATTTAGACCGACAGGTTTTGCCCTATCTCCTTGAGCGAGAACATAGGGAATAATATCCTGGCTCACCATTGAGCCTCCGCCAAGCATTGCCAAAGTTCCTATTCGCGAGAATTGATGCAAACCGCTAAACGCGCTGATTGTGACGCTATCCTCTATGTATACATGTCCGGATGCTGCGGCGGAATTGACCATGATTACTTTATTGCCTACTCTACAATCATGTCCGATATGAGAATTAGCCATAAACATACAGCCATTTCCGATAATTGTGACTGAGGTTGAGGGCGAGCCCCTGTGCAGAGAAACGCCTTCTCTGATAATATTATTATCGCCCAGAATAAGCTTGGTCTTTTCGCCGTGATATTTGTAATCTTGGGGAGGAGTGCCGATAAAAGCGTGTCCCGTGAAATAATTATTTTTGCCTATTTCTGAGAATTCTATTATGGAATGCGGCCCTATATAAGTTCCGCTTTTAATTTTAACATCCGCGCCTATAACGGCATATGGCCCGATTTCAACATTTTCGTCAATTTCGGCATTTGGATTTATTATAGCGGTTGTGTGAATTTTAACGCTCATAATTTTTTTTGCTTCTCAACTCTTATTTCTTACTTAATCTGTTGCAAAAATCAACTGCGCTTCGGCGCATATTTCATCGCCGACAAAAGCCGCGCCTTTTACTTTTCCAACATTTCTCTTAAAGGCTATTATCTCTACGCGCAGTTTCATAACATCGCCGGGCAGAACTTGTCTTCTAAATTTAGCTGATTTTATGCCAGCGAAATAGGCAAATTTCCCTTTCATTTCCTTAATTCCCATTATCATGGCCGCCGCGGTTTGCGCCATTGATTCTAATATTAAGACACCAGGCATTACCGGTTTTTTTGGAAAATGACCATGAAAAAACAGTTCATTGGCGCTTACACATTTAATGCCCACGGCTAATTGATTTTCTTCATATATTTCCACTTTATCCACCAATAAAAAAGGGTAGCGATGAGGGATAATTTCCAGGATTTCTTGGGCTTGTATAACCCTAAGAGGAGCGCTCTGAGGAATACTTTCTTCATTCATAAAAATCCTCCAACAACGAGAATAAAATAATATGTAAATACGGCAATGAACCGGATGCTTACTATTCCGGAATTTCCTTATTTATTTTCCATATTTCCGTATCTATGTTGTTTTTCCTAAATCGTTTTTACGGTTTTCCTTTTCAATAGTTTAGCAAAATCCACATTTGTTTTATGACCCGTATATCCGGCTTCTATAAATATATCTTTGAAATCAAAACCCGTTAGTTTTAAATCGCCTATTAAATCAAGCAGTTTATGTCTGGCAAATTCATTGTCAAATCTAAGCTTTCCCGAAGATGTCAATATTTGCTCATCATCTATTATAATTGCATTATTCAATGATCCGCCTAAGGCAAGCCCGGCTTTTAAAAGACAATCTATTTCGTTTTTAAAGCCGAAAGTTCTAGCCGGAGCTATTTCTTTTTGGTAGCTCTCGCTATTGAGATTAACTTCAATTGTTTGTGAGCCGACCAGTTTATGTTTGTTGGCAAATTTAAGTTTAAATCTTAGGCCGTGATGCGGTTTTGTTTTATAAAATGATTTACCCTCATTAAATTCAAATTGCTTGCCGAATTTTAGAAAAAATTTAGTCTGCCCCTTTTTTTCTTTTATATTGGCTTTAAGCAGGGCTTTGGTAAATTCCGCTGATGAGCCGTCCAAGACGGGAGGTTCGCAGGAATTTATCTTAATATCCAAGTCATCAATGCCAAGTCCCGCGCAAGCCGAAAGAATATGTTCTACGGTATTTATAACCAGAGTCCCTTCACCGATAGAGGTGCCTCTGGCGGTTGTTTTTACATTTTCAAGATTGGCGTTTATTATAAAAGGTTTTGAGTATTTTTTTTGTTTTATGAATCGTATTCCCAGCGGCTCTTGCGCCGGCAAAAAAGTAATTTTTGAAACTTTCCCCGTGTGAATGCCTATGCCTTCAAGAGAGATTTTGTCGGATATTGTTTTTCTGTACATAATAATACCGGTCACAAGTTACATGTTACAAGTCACAAGCAAGAAGTAAAAAAGGGATTAAGCGCTTTACTCCTTATTCTCTACGGCTAATTTAATGTATAGGAATTTCAAAGTTTAGCCAGTTTAGTTGTTTTGTAGCTGCAGCGTGGACTGGGCTACCAAAGGACCGCTATGGACACATAACAGTGTTCACCTTGGGATAAACCCATGGTGCCCTGATGCATATCGGGGCAAGTGGACTACACTATCGTGTCGTGGCCGTTCTCCCCGTGTAACTTCGTTCACAGGACTAACATCCTTGGCCGTCTGCCTGCCCGCAGATGCAGTAGTGGCGGGAATGAAGCATAGCTTCGTTGCCTGTGTATGCTGGCCTGTCATGCTGTATAGCGTGGACACAATTAATTTGGCCGTCTGCCTGCCCGCCCCCTCCACTACGGCATCGGTGGGTTCGCCTAAGTAGTAGTGGCGAAGATGCAGTAGTGGCGGGATACGCATAGCGCCTGATACGGCACTGACAGAGTCTTGTATCAACGGCTTGCTCTGCCTAAATTATGGAAAAAATATTAATATTGCAAAATAAGCATTGGTTTTCCGAATATAAAGGAATCATTCCGCGTTTTTTATTGACGGTTTTAGAAAAGAAAATATCTTTGAAAGAAATACAAATAATTTTGGGAGTGAGAAGAAGCGGAAAATCCACTTTGTTTAAACTTTTGATAAATTCACTTACAAAAAAGGGCATACGCCCAAAAGAAATATTGTATATAAATATAGAGGATCCCGTTTATATTGACGCTTGGAAAAATTCCAAAAATATTTATTCAATAATTGAAACAGCCGAGAAAATTACCGGCCAAAAAATCAAATATCTATTTCTTGATGAAATACAAAGCGTGAAAAACTGGGAAAGTTTCATAAAAAGCGCCTATGATATGGAAACTTTCAAAAAAATATTTATAACCGGTTCAAATTCGTTTTTATTAAAATCCGATTATTCCAAATTGCTTTCAGGTAGATATGTGTATGACACCGTTTATCCTTTGTCTTTCAAAGAAATACTATCGTATAAAGGGCTCAACTCTTACATGGACATATTAAAAGAAACCCCATTGGTATTGAGTATAACCGAAGAATTATTGAAATACGGTTCTTTTCCGGAAGTTTTTAAAACAGATGATGAAGAATTAAAGAGGTCGCAGCTTTTAAGCTATTACGAAACAATTTTATTTAAGGATTGTTTAGAAAATAAAAAATTGAAAGATATAAAACTTCTGGAAAATTTGTCTTTATATTTGATTTCCAATCCCGCGACATTATATTCTTACAATAGTATCTCGAGGTTTGTTGACAGTAATGAAAATACCGTAAGAGAATACATAAATTCGCTTGAAAAGGCTTTTTTGTTTTATGAAGTGAAAAAATTTTCATACAAGATAAAAGAGCAGATAAGAAATAATAAAAAGGCATATATAGCTGACAATGGACTTATAAATGCGATTGCATTCAAATTTTCCGAGAATAAAGGGAAATTGTTTGAAAATTTAGTCTTTACTGAGTTTTTAAAAAACGGAATAAAAGAAATATATTATTACCAAAATCGTCAGAATAAAAAAGAATGCGATTTTGTGATTAAAAAAAGGGGAAATTACATTGGTATTCAGGTTTCATATGAATTGACGGATGCAAATATAGATAGGGAAACAAAAGGCATTTCATTTTTAATGGATGAATTATCCTTGAAAGAAGGCTATATAGTAACATTCAATCAGGAAAAAAATATAGACAAAAAAATAAAAGCGGTTCCGTTCTGCAAGTTTTTGTTTGAAGTAATATAAAAAAGCTTTAAAAAGGTTTAAAAAGCTCGTTTTGTATAACCCCGCAGATTGCGTTCCGATAGGAACATTACCGTATTTAAAGCAATTATGTATAAATACTCTCCGAGTCGCAGCGACATTACTCGTGCGTGGATTGGGAGTGATGGGCGCCAACCGAAAAGTAAAATATTATTTTTTTAAAATATCCTTAGACGAGAGAAAATAAAAATTTTTGGGCAAAATTTGACGAAACCGGCGATGTGTCTATAATTGAATGTATAAGAATTTCAAAGTGTAGCTAGTGTAGTGCGTCCAACACTTCTTTACATTTAAATGCTTGTTTTTACCCCGTGGGTTGGGTAAACTTGGTTGTAGAAAAAACCCGCGGGGTTAAAACCACGACGCAAGATGCGTAAATAGTAAATGTCAAGTTATT
>JAKLQJ010000138.1 GCA_022013385.1 Elusimicrobiota bacterium | reverse complement strand
AGTCCGATAAACGATATTTGGGAAGTCCGACTTCCGGAATAACGAACCTTTCGGTTCCTTAGGTGTCGGGAGCTTTGCGGACGACCAAGCGAGAAGTAAAATATATAGGGGGAAGTGCGGACTTCTTAGAAGCAAAGAAATCAGGACAAAAACTTAAAAAGACAGGCAAGTTTGCGGTGGTGAGATAGTTCAAGAGTTGGAGAGTTGGGGTAAAAATTAACTCTATAGCTCTAAAACCCTATAACTCTTAAACTCTAAAAGAGGCATTATGAATAAAAAAAAAGATTTTTTTAATGACATTGTTTATTATCTGAGCAGGCCGTGGATTTTGATTTTAGCTATTGGATTTCTATGTGTTCCGACTACCAAAATGAGCGAGGCTTTGGAAACCGGCGCTGAATTCTTAAAAATAGATACTGATGCTAGAGTTGTGTCCATGGGTTCAACATTCGTGGCCAGCGCCGAAGGCGTGAATTCAATGATGTATAACCCCGCGATGATGAGCGCTATAAAAAATACTGAATTTGGATTCAGTCATACTAAATGGTTATTGGATTCAAGCCATAATTTTATAGGTTTTGCCATGCCAATTGAGAGTTTGGGAGTTGGGGAGTTAAAGAGTTCGGGAGTTCAAAATCCATTTGTTTTGGGTCTTGGAATAGCAAGACTTACGAGCGGTTCTATAGAATCACGAAGCATAGACAGAAGCAGAACAGGAACATATCAGGCTGCCGATCAATCAATATCAATAGCCGGAGCTAAGAAAATAAATAATACAAGATTAGGCGCAAGCGTAAAATATGTTGAAAGCACAATCGCCGGAGAAAGAGCAAGTTCAATAGCCGTTGACTTTGGCTTAAGCAGACAATTAAGAAGCTTGCCCTTAATGATAGGTTTATCGGTTCAGAATTTTGGCAAATCAATGAAGTTCATAAATCAGGAAGACCCATTGCCTCTAAAAGTAACTGCAGGAGCTTTGGTTGGAATAATACCGGGCTTTAATATGGCATTTGACTTGCAAAGAGCGATATACGACAGACAAACAATATTTAATTTTGGAACAGAGTATTCTGTATTTCCGGGATTCGCTTTAAGAAGCGGTTATATGATAACAAACGGGACAGGCGGTTCGGGGCTCGGGACCGGGAACAATTTTAACGCGGGAGCAGGGTTCAATATGATGGGAACGCAGATAGATTATGCCGTAACGCCATTCGGGGAACTGGGCAATGCCCAAAGAATAACAGTTAAACGAAAGTTTTAGTTTCATGTGTCAAAAACAATGAGCTAAAGCAAAGGAAAAAGAGCATGAATAGAATTTTGAAAAATGCTTATTAGAGGTATCTTTCCGCTTATTTTCTATCTGTCCCTCATATTTTCTAACAGTGTTTTGATGGGAAGGGGGGAGAGGGACAGCCAAGTCCAGCCCTTTTGGAATGAATTTGAAAACTATGTTCTGCCGTATCAATAGCACTATGTGCGTCAAACGGCGAAACCAAAAGAGCCGGGCAAGTCCACACGCTCAATTACTCAATTTCTATCTGTTTAATGGCAGTATTTTTTGGCAATTAAGCGGTCAAAAAGATATAATTGCCGTATATATAAAAAAACAGCGGAGGGAATTATGGAATGCGCAGGAAAAAAATTTGTTACATCGGAATCTGTTACCGAGGGACATCCCGATAAAGTATGTGACCAGATTTCAGACGCCGTATTGGATGAGATAATGAAAAAAGACCCTAATGGGCGGGTCGCTTGCGAAACTTTTATAACCAGAGGTCTTGTTCTCGTCGGCGGGGAAATTACGACCGACACATATATTGATATTGACACTTTGGCGAGAAAGGTGATAAAGGAAATAGGCTATACCGATAACAAGTATGGTTTTAATTACAGTACCTGCGCTGTTTTGAACATGATCGGAACGCAATCTCCCGATATATCTCAAGGTGTTGATACGGGCGGGGCCGGTGATCAGGGTTTGATGATAGGTTATGCCTGTAAGGAAACTCCCGAGTATATGCCTCTATCTCTTATGCTCGCTCATAAGCTTTCCATGAATCTAGCGCGCGCGCGAAAAGAGGGTATTCTTAATTATCTTGGCCCGGACGGCAAATCACAGGTTACTATTGAATATGACGGCGATGGCCCCAAAAGGATTGATGCCATTGTTTTATCTACTCAGCATACCGAGGATATACTTGATAGTACGGGCAAGTATATAACCGAAAAATCCAAAAGAGAAATAAAAGAGAAGGTTATCCTTCCGGTTATAAATTCCAAATTGATAGATAAGAAAACTAAGTTCCTTATTAATCCCACGGGTAAATTTGTGGTGGGCGGCCCGCAATCCGATACCGGCATGACCGGGAGAAAAATAATAGTTGATACTTATGGCGGCGTAGCGCCTCACGGAGGCGGAGCCTTTTCCGGAAAAGATTCAACCAAAGTGGATAGATCGGCGGCTTATATGGCGAGATATATAGCCAAAAATATAGTCGCGGCCGACATAGCTGAAAAATGCACTATACAAATCGCTTATGCCATAGGCGTCGCCAAGCCGGTAGGGCTTTTTGTGGATAGTCATGGGACCGGTAAAATCAGTGATGAGGAAATTGTGGATCTTATAGTCAAAAATTTTGATTTGACTCCCGCCGGCATTATTAAAAATCTTAAGCTGAGAAAGCCGATATTTAGAAAAACGGCCGCCTACGGGCATTTTGGCAGGAATGATTCAAAGTTTGAATGGGAAAAATTGACTGCCGTTAGTATGCTTAAGAAGAAAGCATTAGAAAAGAAAAAAAAATTAGTCTGCGCTTGTTGCTGTTAGGCCTTAATGGATTAAATTCGAGTTTAAAAACAATAAAGCCTCGCTCTTTTGGCCGTTTGTTGGCCCATTGGCTATGTTATGGCGCTATGCTATAGGTTTTGTAGAAAAACTCCGGCGCGATAAGCCGAAGGTTTTAATGATTGACGGCGTGCGGGGCTTTGGTTTACCGGATTAAAAATCGGGAGCAAAATGACGCGTAAAAAAATATTTAAAAGTGCAGTGTCGTGTTTAGCTTTGATTGTTATATGTTTTTCAGGTTTGTCAGCGCAAATCACGATACAGAATATTGATTGGCAAGTTTCAAAAGCCAGAGGAACAAAGCGCTTGCCTTTCGTGGGGATGAAAAAGGTTTTAATAAAACCGAAAAGCAAAATCAGTGAAAAAATTAGAATTCTTGTGTCCGTTCTTAATGAAGGAGATAAAATTGTTGAGGGTTTGGTTTTAAGATACTCGCTCAATTTTAGAATAGTAAAACTGAATTCAGCGGATGATACGGCCATTTGGTCCGTTCCGTTTCGTATTGAAGAATTAAGAATTTCCAAAATATGTCCTTCCTGTTCGCAAACGGTAAAGATTATAAATACAGGCATAAGCAATGAATTGAAAAAACTTAAAAATAACGGGTTTTGGATAGACGCCATTGGTATGGAAATAATGATTGAACCGAGAAAAGGCGATGATTTAACTAAAAATATACATCAATCGTTGATAACCGCCGAGTAGCGCCCCGCTGCTTGTGGCGCCATAGTCGCCATGTTCCACTGACCTTAGCCAGTGCCCGCGGTCCACTCGTTTTTTTGGTCCTGCTTTTAGGCAGGATAAGCAGATGGCGGGGTGAGCTGAAGGTAGTATTGAGGAATTTATAATGCTTGACCTTAAATTTATTCGCAAGAATCCCGAAAAATCAAAAAACGCCATTAAAAACAGAGGAAAAAAAGCCCTTGAAGTTTTTAATGATTTAATGGATAAAGATCGGTTTTATCGCGAGCTTTTAACCGATATTGAAGCTTTGCGCTCCCAAAGAAATGAGATATCAAAAAAAATCAAAGACTTAAAAATTGCCAAGAAGGATAAAGAGGCTCAAAATATTCTTGATGAGGCCAATAGGATAAAGGAAATTATTAAGTCCAAAGAGGATAAGCTTTCCGAAATTGAGAAAGATATGAGAACCCTTTCGCTTATTGTGCCGAATATGCCTCATGAAAGCGTTCCAAGCGGCAATAGCGAAAAAGATAATAAGCTTGTAAGCGAGAGCATGGAAGATAAAAGGGATTTTAGCTTTAAGCCTTTGGATCATCACACTCTGGGTGAGGCTTTGGATATACTTGATTTTGAAACCGCTTCCAAATTATCAGGTTCCAGATTCGCATTATTGAAAGGGATGGGCGCTAAGCTTGAAAGAGCGATAATCAAACTTATGCTGGATATTCATACTGTCCAAAATGATTATTTGGAAATTTTGCCGCCGTTTTTAATTAAGAGCGATTCATTAATCGGCACAGGCCAATTGCCCAAATTTGAAGAAGACCTTTATAAAATAGCCGGAGATAATTCTCTGTATCTTGTGCCGACAGCCGAAGTTCCTTTGTCCAATATTCATAGAGATTCCATAATTGATGAAGCCAAATTGCCCATCAAGTATACGGCTTTTACTTCCTGCTTTAGGCAGGAAGCCGGTTCTTATGGCAAGGATACCAGAGGGCTTATAAGAAATCATCAATTTAATAAAGTGGAGCTTGTATGGCTGACAAAACCGGAAGATTCCATGGATGCTCTTATGAAATTAAAAAATGATGCCGAAGAAGTATTAAGGGCATTGAAGATTCCGTATAGGGTGATAGAGCTTTGCAGCGGGGATTTGGGTTTTTCTTCTTCAAAAACATATGATTTGGAAGTATGGATGCCGGGAGAGAATAAATTTAGAGAAATTTCATCATGTTCCAATTGCATGGATTTTCAGGCAAGAAGAATGAATGCCAGATTTAGGAGAAAAGACAAAAAAATTGAATATCTCCATACTTTAAACGGCAGCGGGCTCGCGGTTGGCAGAACTTTCGCGGCTATTCTTGAAAATTATCAAAATGAAGACGGCTCTATAACTGTGCCCGAAGCATTAAGGGATTATATGGAAGTTGATACGATAGAGCTATGATAAAAAATTTTATTTTAATTGTTTCTGCGATTATTTTTTTGAATATCAATTTGGCTTTTGCCATTGCTTCCGACGGGAAAGATGATATTTTTATAAGCGCCGTAAAAACTGAAACCTTGACCGAAGATATAGCGCGGCTTACTAAAAAAGTTTTTGACGATATTTACGCTATCAGAATTGATGAAGCGGATGAGGCTGTTGATGCGATTATTAAGGAATATCCCAACCATCCGTTTGGGCATTTTGGAAAGGCAATGACGGCATGGGCGCGGTTTGAGTATCAGCAGGAAAGATCTAATGCCAAGCTGGACAATGAATATGTCAGACTTACCGATAATGTCGCGAAAATAGGAGAGGCTTGGCTAAAACAGCATCCTAAAGATGAAAATGCTCATATGTGTCTGGGCGGGATTTACGGCTTAAGGGCCAGGCTTGCCGTGACTCAGCATAGATGGATTAAGGCTTATTTCGACGGGAAAAAAGCCGTTCATCATATGCTCAAAGCGGTTAAAATAAATCCTAAGCTTTACGACGCCTATCTTGGTCTTGGCCTATATGAATATTATGCAGGAACGCTTCCCGGAGTGGTTGGGGTTTTATCTAAAATTTTTTTTATAAGCGGCAATGCTAAAAAAGGCTTGCAATATTTGACCCTTTGCAGCGAAAAGGGGTATTTTAATAAAACCGCGGCCAAATTGATTTTAATAGAAATCTACACTCAGTATAAAGGCAAATTTTCATATCCCAAACTTTCCGTTAAATGGTCGGAAGAATTAATGGCGGAATATCCCATGCATCCTCTTATGCATTTTGTTCTCATCGCCTCGCTTTATGAAGACGGCCAAATTAAAAGGGTTAAAGAAGAAGGGTTAAAATACATTAAATATATAGAAGATAAAAAAACCATATACACGAGAAATTATTTGCCTAGGGCATATCTTACGGTTGCGACCGGCTATCTAGTTGAAAAGAATCTTAATGAAGCTGAAAAATATTTTTCAAAAGCGGCAGATACTTTAAAAGAAAAAGATATTGCTCCCAGATGGGCGGTTTGGTCCATAGTAAGAATCGGAAATATTTATGATTTAAGAGGCGACAGAAAAAAAGCCATTAAGTATTATGATAAGGCTTTAAGTTATGAAGACGAATGGGGTTTTGCCGAAGATATAAAAAAATATTTAAAATATCCCTTCACCGAAAAAAATATCCCATGCCAGCTTCCTCCGCCATGAACAGCAGTTGCAAGTCTTAAGTTGCATGTCACAAGAAAGAAGGAAGTCCGTCTTCCCCACAGATATATTGTGACTACTCGCTAGGTCGTCCGCAAAGCTCCCGACACCTAATGCCTGTCCCCAACGAAGTATGGGGGAACCGAAAGGTTCGTTATTCCGGAAGTCGGACTTCCATATTATATGCTACAGTGATTGGCTAAGAGGTTTAAAGTGACTTTTATAACTATAACTTTTGTCGCATTAGCCGCGATATGCTGGGGAACAGGCGCTTTTTTTGACAGAAGTCCGTCTTCCCCACAGATATATTGTGACTACTCGCTAGTGTAGTGCGTCGTAAATAACTTGACATTTACTATTTACGCATCTTGCGTCGTGGTTTTAACCCCGCGGGTTTTTTCTACAACCAAGTTTACCCAACCCACGGGGTAAAAACAAGCATTTAAATGTAAAGAAGT
>JAKLQJ010000137.1 GCA_022013385.1 Elusimicrobiota bacterium | reverse complement strand
TTCGGTTTTTTAGACGGCAATAAAATCATCGGCAAAATAAAATAGATAATTAACAAGTAGGCAATTTGGCAACTGGGCTATGTGAAGTCTGTTTTCGTGGTCGATAAACCATTTTCCACCTCCGAGGTGGAAAATGGTTTGCCTAGTGGCGCTGTTTTGTTTGCTTGACTATATTTGGGGCATAATGATATTATTTATTTACAAACAGAGCGTTTAGAGCGCTTAAACTATGATTGAACAAAGTGACAAAGTATCATTATCCTCCATCCTCAGGCCTGAGGATGTTTTTTTTGTTGAAGAGGAAAGTGAAAAGGAACAAATAATTCGCTTTCTTTCCGCGAAGATTCATAAACAGGTGGAAAAGGAGTTTACCGCCAAATACCTTTTAGACAGAATATTTGAAGTGGAGAAATTAAACAATGTTCTTGAAACCGGTTTTTATATTCCGCATGCCAAACTTGCCGAAATAGACAATTTTCATTCCGCTCTTGCTATATTAAAAAAAGGTTTTTTAGATCCAAATACGAATACGACGGTAAAAGCATGTTTTCTTTTATTAACACCGAATAAACCGAGTTTTTTTCAAAAGCATTTGAATGTTTTGGCTAAATTATCCGGCTTATTTCAAACCGATTTTATAAACAGTCTCATGGCAATGAAAAGCGGCCAAGAAGTTATGGACGCGATCAAGACTTCAGAATGAATCCTACAGAGCCGGAAAATAAAAAAAATCCAAGGTTTAAACAGATATTGGTTTTAAGCACCGCTATGCTTAGCTTTATATCCTTTTGGCGCGCCGGCGCGATAGTTGTGTGTGATTTTGGTTCCAGCGCTTATTATGCGGGCGGCATAGCGATGAACGCCTTCGGCCCCGCTTTCCCGTGGTTTGTGCTTGGAGTTATGTTATTTGCGGGAGTCATGCTTGCGGTTTATGTGGAATCATGCGCCATGTTCGTGCGTGGCGGAGTTTATGTCGTGGTTCGCCATGCCATGGGCAAGTTTATGGCTAAAATCGCCGTTTCAGTTCTTCTCTTTGATTTTGTTTTAACAGGTCCGATAAGCTCAATTGCCGCGGGATTATATATAGGTCATCTTTTGCAGAGTTTATTGCCGCTTATTAATATAAACTGGCATATTCCGCCAAATTTTTTTGCGGTGATTTTTGCTGTTATAGTAATAACATATTTTTGGCGCGCTAATATAAAAGGAATTCGTGAGTCAAGCGATAGCAATCTTAAGATAGTTGGTATTGTCGCGGTTGTCGCGGTAATATTGCTTGGCTGGTCGGCCTATACCATTTTTGTCAGAGGTTTTACATTGCCGCCGTTTACATTGAATTTTAGCGATGAAGCCCTTGGTTGGACAAAACACATGTCATGGCTTAAACCGATAGGGTTTATCGGCCTTCTCATGGCTTTTGGCCATGCCATTCTCGCCTTAAGCGGTCTTGAAACTCTTGCGCAGGTCTATAGGGAAATAGAAGATCCCAAAATGAAGAATTTAAAAAAGACCGCGGCTATGGTTTTTATTTTCAGTATTATATTTACCGGCGTCTTAACTTTTATGTCATCGCTTATAATTCCTTCCGACCTTATAGCCACCAAGTATGCGGATAATCTTTTAAGCGGTCTTGCCCTTGAGCTTCAAGGCCCCTATATTGCCAAACTCTTATTGCAGATAGTTGTGGTTGTTTCGGGCGGACTCATTTTAGTGGGAGCCGTTAATACCTCTTTTGTCGGAGGAAACGGTATGTTGAATCGCGTTGCTGAAGACGGCATTCTTCATGATTGGTTCAGGAATATTCATAAAAAATACGGCACCACATACCGGATGATAAGCCTGATAGCCATTACTCAAATAATTATTGTTCTTCTTTCAATGGGCAATATTTTTCTTCTTGGAGAGGCATATGCTTTTGGCGTTTTATGGAGTTTGGTTTTTGATACCATGGCGCTCATAATACTAAGGTTCAAAGATACCGAAACTCAAAGAGAATGGATGTTTCCTCTTAACATAAAAATTAGAAATATCTATGTGCCAATAGGGCTTATGATGGTATTCTTGGCGCTTTTTATAACCAGTATCATGAATCTTTTAACCAAGAACATTGCGACGGTTTCGGGCATAGCGTTTTCTTTCGTGTTTTTTATTATTTTTCAAATTTCTGAAAAAATGAATGAAAAAAAATCAAAGCTTTATGAAGACGAAGATGAAGAGCTTGACGAACATCTTAATTTGCGGAAGTCTTTGGACATAAATATTCTGCTCCCTGAGTTAAAACATTCTTATAGAGTCCTTGTGCCTGTAAGAAATCCCAATAATCTTATTCATCTTAAACATGTTTTGAAAAGTATGGATGATGAAACCACTGATATAATTGTGATGTCCGTTAAAGTTACGAAGGCTCTTGAATTCGGCATAGATTCTAATCCAATCACCGATGAGGATAAAGACCTCTTTACTCCCGTGGTGCTTATGGCTGAAAAATATGGAAAAAAGATAGTGCCTTTAATTGTATTTTCCAATGACGCGTTTTACTCAATAACTCAAGTTGCTCTTTCAGCCAAAGCTGACGAAATAATAATGGGAGTCTCCGGAACTATGGGAGCTGAGGCTCAGCTTGAACGGTTTGCCATGGCCTGGGGCATGCTTAAAAAAGAAGAATCTGGAAAGAATAGGCAGATTAAAGCTAAAATTATTTGGGAAGGAAGAAAATTATCTTGTCAACTTTCATAAAAAAATATTATGGCGATTAGAAGAATTTGCAAATACGGCGATAAAATATTAAGAAAAAAAACCAAGCAAGTGGATTTTAAGACTGTTAAAAAGGAACTTAAATCCATACTGAAAGATATGCTGGAGACGATGGAAGCCGCGAAAGGAATAGGGCTTTCGGCAAATCAAATAGGGCTTGATTTGAAGCTTGCCATAGTAAGGTATAGGAAAAGCGAAGAAGAATTTGAAGATATAGTTATCATAAATCCTGAAATTGTCGAGCAATCGGGATCGTCCGTAAGTGAAGAAGGATGCTTATCCCTGCCCGGGCTTTTTGCCAAAACAAAAAGATTTACCAAAGTAAAAGTTCTTGCTCTTAATGAAAAGGGATTGCCCGTTGAACTAGTGGCGGAAGGTTTATTGGCAAAAGCGTTCCAACATGAAATTGATCATCTTAACGGAATTCTTTTTATTGATAAACTCCCGTTTATAACAAAGATAAAGCTAAAGCCTGTTTTAAGAAAACTGAAGAAGGAATGGGCAAAGATAGACGAATCAAAACAAAGAAAAGGCAATAGGGCAACAGGGGACAGGGTAACCAGTGAACGGTAATCAGTGAACAGTAATCGGCAAACCTACAACTTGTAACTGGCCTGTCCCGCCTCTATGGCGGGATGACTTGTAACTTGTAACTTGTAACTGGCGACTGGCAAATCAGTAACCAGTAATCAGTGAACAGTAATCAGTCGGGAAAAGATAGTGGCGCCAAAGCCATAGCAAGAAAAGGCTATTAGGAAATTAGGCAATTGGGCAATAAGGGAAGAAGTCAGAATACATAATAGAGAAGAGTGTAGATAAAAACAACAACGGGAACATAAAAATACGGTGATAGATAATACGGATAAAAAAAGAAAAAAACAGATGATTTTGAAATTGTTTATTGCATATTCTTGTATTTTCTTATTCCCGCCGTTTATTGTGTTGAGCGGGATTTTAAAATGAAAATAGTTTTTCTCGGCACTCCTCAAATTGCTTGCGGATTTCTGAGCAAGCTTTATGCCGACGGATATAAAATGGCCGGCGTTATTTCACAGCCGGATAAGGCGCAAGGCCGCGGTTTATGTCTTAAATGCCCCCCCGTTAAAACAGAAGCCTTAAAACTCAATATTCCCATTTTTCAGCCCGATAGCGACGAGGCTATCAGGGAGCTGATATCCTCTTTAAAGCCTGATTTATGTATTGCGATTGCCTACGGCAGATTTCTCAAAAAAGATATTTTAAAAATTCCAAAATTGGGATTTTTGAATATTCACTTTTCCCTTCTTCCCAAATACAGAGGAGCGGCTCCCGTCCAGCGCGTCTTGATTAACGGTGAAGAAAAGACGGGAGTTACATCTTTTTGGATTGAGGAAAAAATGGATTCAGGTCCGATTTTCTCAAGTATTGAAGTTCCTATTTTGCTCCAAGACGACGCCCTTTCCCTTTTCAAAAAGCTTTCACAGGCCGGCATAAATCTTCTTTCGCATTGTTTAATCGAAATTAAAAAAGGAAATATCGTAAAGCTTCCGCAGATCGGAACGCCTTCATTCGCTCCCAAGATAGAGTCAAAAGATTCTTGGCTTGATTTTAAAAACGAAGCAAGCGTTGTTTATAATAAAATAAGAGGTTTGGTTTGCGGGCCTAAAGCCAGATTTAATTCTCTTGTAGGCGGCAAAAAAATAACCGTTCAAATCATTAAAGCGTCATTAGAAAGAGTCTCTTCTGAAAAAAAAATAAACATTAGCGAGGGTCACATAGTCTCAATTGAAAGGGGCAAAGGCTTTTATATACAATGTACGGACTCGGCTGTTTTTATACGGCAGGTTCAGCCTGAGGGAAAAAAGTTGATGAATGCCGCTGATTTTATCAACGGAGCGAGATTTAAAGCCGGGGATAAAATAGCAACAGAAAAGTGATTAAAATACCCCCGAGGTGGCTGCGGAACTTCTTGGTTGAGTTGCTTCAAGGACTCCTCGGGGGTTGGAAATTAGGCAACAAGGCAACTAGGAACAGAAGTAACAGAAAACAAACAGTAAGAAAAGGCGATAAGGAAACTGGTAACTGGTGACTTGTAACTCAATTACTTAATCTCTTAATCGCTCAATTTCTATCCGGTTTAATGAGTAACTGATTTTTGGATAAAATAATGAATGAAATGTTAGTCAAATATTATAAGAGCGGCAGTGATTTCGTACATCTTAAGTTTATCATTAAACTTTCGCTTGTGTTGTTAACCCTATTTTTTTTGACATATTTCTTTTTTTATATAGCGATGGAATCCGTTATTCATCATAGGGCGGAAGTAATAGTTCCCGATATAAAAGGAAAATCGTCTTTAGCGGCGCTCAGACTTATTTCAGAAAATAATTTGGCTTTAAAAATCAAAGGCTTTGAATTCAATGAAGCCGTTCCCATCGGCACTGTTTTAAGACAAGCGCCCGAGGCCGGAATGACGGTGCGAGAAAATAAAATAGTGAGAGTGATATTCAGCCAAGGAGGAGAGTCTGTTTTTACTCCAAATCTTGTCGGATTGCCGCTAAGAAACGCTGAATTGCTTTTAAGGCAGAGAATGCTTGTTTTGGGCGAAGTTAGCGAAGCATATTCGCTTAAGGCCGAAAAAGGCACGGTTTTATCTCAAGATCCTAATCAGGAAACCAGTGTTTCAAAAAATGACATGGTGCAAATTGTTGTTTCAGCCGGCGTTCCTCCGAGCGGTATAATACTTATGCCTGATTTTAAACAGAAAAAAGTGGATGAAGCTTATAAGTGGGCGTTGGATAATAATTTCACCGTTATCGTAACTGAAGATATTGCATCGCTTTTTCCCAACGGAACCGTGCTTGAACAAAATCCTTCGTCAGATATCATTGTAAACGATAAAACCCAAATTACTTTAACCGTGAGCAGCCGGAAAATAGCGGCAAATCCGGATGATGAATATCTCATTCATTATGAAATATCTCAGAGCGGCTCTCAAAGGCATATAAGAATAGTCGCTATTGGCCATGAAGGAGATAAGGAAGTGTTTAACGGCCTTAGAGATCCCGGAACAAAAATAGATTTAATCGTGCCTCATGAAGGGATTGAAAAAGTAAGGATATTTGTTAATGGAATAATGGTTGAAGAAAGGCGCTTGAATGCTAAGGCTGAATAAAAAAATATTGAAACCTTGCGGAAATGTATCTTTTTCTCCGTCCGTTTTATCCGCTGATTTTTCTTGTTTAAAAAAAAGTCTTCATTTTGCCGATAAATACGCCGATTGGCTTCATGTTGACATCATGGACGGACATTTTGTTCCCAATTTAAGTTTCGGCCCTCATATCGTCAAATGTGTCAAAAAAGCTTCAAAATTGCCGATTGATGTTCATCTTATGGTTTCTTATCCTGAAGATTTTATCATCCCTTTTTATGAAGCGGGAGCCGGTTTGATTACATTGCATTATGAGTCAAAATCAGGTACCTGTAAATACATTAAAAAGATAAGAAGTCTCGGCGCGCAAGTCGGACTTTCAATAAAACCGAATACGCCCGTCTCAAAAATCGCGAAATATTTAAAACTTATAGACCTTCTTCTTATTATGACCGTTGAGCCGGGTTTTGGCGGACAGAAATTTATGGTAAATCAAATTCCCAAAATTCGTCAGGCTCGGGAAATGATAAATGAATCAGGCCGTAAAATATGGCTTCAGGTTGACGGCGGAATTAATCCGCAAACGGCAACCAAGTCGGTTGGCGCCGGAGCCGACTCTCTTGTTATGGGCAATGCTTTTTTTTCTTCATCCAATCCCTCAAAACTCATTAGAAGCATAAAAAAGACTTTTTCTTAAGCTTTTTCTAATATATTTCCCATAGTCCGATGAAATATAATATAATGATATATAGATTTGGACGCCTTTTAAAACAGGCAAAATTGGTTATTGGATTTTATATTCCCGAAGGAGGAATTTTATGGCGGTAGTTATAAGACTTCAGAGGCACGGAAAAAGAACTCAGCCTCATTATAGAATGGTGGCCATTGAAAAGAATCGCGGGCCTCATGGCAGGCCGCTTGAAATTTTAGGCCATTATGATCCTAAAGCGGCAAAGGACAAAGATAAGGTCCAGATTAAAGCAGAGAAAATCGAGTATTGGCTTAAAAATGGAGCTAAGACATCTCCGACGGTTTCTTCACTCATAAAAAAAGCCAAAAAATCAGCGGCTTTAAGCTCGCCTAAAGCTTAAGATATTAATCGGTTAAAATGGAAAAAAGCATATTCGGAAGTCTGAAAAAACACAATGTATCTATTCGGAAGTGCTGACCTAGGGAGTTGAAAATGAAAGAAGCTTTAACATATATTGTCGGTTCTTTGGTGGAAAAATCCGATAAAGTAAATTTGGATTCTTATGAGGATGCAAATGTCATAAGATTTAAAATAAATCTTTCCCCTTCTGATCGCGGGCGAATTATAGGAAAAGAAGGAAGAGTTATAAAATCAATCCGGAATTTTCTTCAATCAGTGGCTCAAAAAACCGGCAAGAAAGTTTTTATTGATATTGTTTGATCTATGAAGATAGATGTGGTTACTCTTTTTCCCGGCATGGTTGATATTCCTTTATCGGATAGCATCGTGGGCAGGGCAAGAAAAGAAAAACTGCTGAAATTAAATTTTGAAAATCCCCGCGATTTTACGCAAGATAAGCACAAAACCGTTGACGGCAAGCTTTATGGCGGCGGAACGGGAATGCTTATGATGGCGGAGCCTGTTTTCAATGCCGTTAAAAAAGTGAAGAAGAAAAATTCTGTCGTTGTGCTTCTTTCGCCCAAAGGCGCGATTTTTAATCAGAAGACGGCGCTTTCGCTTGCTAAAAAGAAACATCTGATTCTCATATGCGGCCATTATGAAGGAATTGACGAAAGAATCGGGAAGTGCGTTGATATTGAACTGTCCATAGGCGATTATGTGCTCACGGGAGGAGAACCGGCGGCGGTAGCGGTGATAGATGCCGTGACCAGGCTTTTGCCCGGTGTTTTAAAAAAGAAAGATGCGACTGTAAATGAATCGTTTTCTTTTGATTTGCTTGAAGCGCCTCAATATACAAGGCCTGAAATTTGGGAAAATTTAAAAGTTCCAAAAGTTTTATTGAGCGGAAATCATAAGCTTATTGAAGAATGGAAGAAAAGCAGCGCTTTAGAAATAACAAAAAAAATGAGACCTGATTTATTGAAAAAAGACGAATAAATTTTTAACCAGTATTGGAAGTTATGGTTCATTCCCGTGGCGCCATAGGCGCCACGGGACATGTATGTGTCAGGAGCAGGAGCTATGTGGACGACCGACGACCAATCTTAGGAGGAAGTATGAAAAAAGTAGAATCCATGTCGGAAGCGGAAAACAGAAAATTTGACTTTAAGTCCGGTGATACCGTTAAGGTTCATTTTAAGATTATTGAAGGAACTAGCGAGAGAATTCAGGTTTTTGACGGAGTGGTAATAGCGGAAAAAGGCGGAGGCCCGACCGCGACTTTTACAGTCAGAAAAATTTCTTCAGGCGTTGGTGTCGAGAGAATTTTTCCCTTGCATTCGCCCAGAATCGCCCGGATAGAGGTTGTAAAAAGAGGAAAAGTAAGAAGGGCCAAGATATATTATCTTAGAGGGCTTTCCGGTAAAGCGGCTAAAATTGGAGATCGCAATAAAAACATTATTTCCGGTATTGAAACAATAAATTCGGAAGAAAAAAATGAAGTTGAATCCGTAAAAATTACAGGCGACAATGTAGCTGAAGTCGCGCAAGCGGAAGTAGTTGATTCGGCCGAAACCAAATAAAAAGCGGGTTTTAGAAGCCGCGCCCTCTCTGCCTCCCGCTTATCGGGATAAACCGAGGGGATAGGCAAGTCTAACTTGATGCAATGTGGCAAAAACCCCGTGGGCAGCCGTTACCCTTACCACCTACTTGCGAAGCGTATTCATGATGGCGCTTACAGTGCCATAAGTAAGTGGTAGGGTTATGCTTCTTTG
>JAKLQJ010000136.1 GCA_022013385.1 Elusimicrobiota bacterium | reverse complement strand
TTTGGCAGCCGCTGTTGTAGGCGGAAAGCTCTATGCGATTGGAGGGATTGGCGGAACAATAAAAGAAAACGAAGAATATGACCCCGCGGCTAATACATGGGTGACCAAAGTTGCTATGCCCACCGCGCGCTATGCTTTGTCTGCCGCGGCGGTAGACGGAAAGCTCTATGCGATTGGCGGGTATAGCGGAAGTAGTCTGAACAAAAACGAAGAGTATGACCCCGCGGCCAATGTATGGACAACTAAGGCTGTAATGCCCACCGCGCGTGTTTATTTGGTAGCCGCTGTTGTAGGCAGAAAGCTCTATGCGATTGGAGGGAATGGCGTAACACAGAAAGAAAACGAAGAATATGACCCCGCGGCCAATGTATGGATAACTAGGGCTGTAATGCCCACCGCGCGTGTTTATTTGGCAGCCGCTGTTGTAGGCGGAAAGCTCTATGCGATTGGAGGGATTGGCGGAACAATAAAAGAAAACGAAGAATATGACCCCGCGGTTGATGCATGGGCGACAAAGGCTGATATGCCAACTGCGCGTGAACGATTGTCCGCCGCGGCGGTAGGCGGAAAGATATATGCGATGGGTGGGGGCGGAGCAATAAACGAAGAGTATGACCCGGGAGTCGCTCAAAAGTTCACAGGGCTTATTCCCAATACGGAGTATGATTTTAAGGCCAAAGCCATGGATATGAACGGAGTTGAAACGGCCGAGTGTGTGGAAGTATCAACTTATACTATGGCTTATGTTGCCGCCCCCGCCGTATTCAGCAATGTTTATCCAAGCAGTGTAACAGTGGCATGGTCATCAGGCACGGCTTTAGGCGGCTATAATGGATCGGGCACGACTTATCTTGTCCAGACTTCAAGGCTTGATAATTTCAGTGAAATATCAGGCTCGTCTGAGACCGCCAATATTTTTGCCATGATTGAGGGATTGAGTCCGCCGGGAACTTTCTATTTCCGCATTAAAGCCGCCAATAGCATCGGCTCGTGGAGCGATTATATTGTAATCGGTTCAACTGCAAACGGTTCATCCGCTCCGCTCAACCCTGTCATTTCCGCCATATATAAATCAAGCGTTACTGTAAGTTACGGCGCGGTGGCGGATGTTGACGGCTATGTGGTAGAGGTTTCCACCGTGTCAGATTTCAGCTTGATACTTTATTCCTCATCAACAGGCGATAATCTGCTTGAGACTCTGACCGTTCAGGATATGGTTTTGAACGCGACCTATTATATGCGCGCAGGTTCGCTGATAGGCATGGCCACGGATTATGCCAATATAGACCCTCCGACTGCTACTCTGCCGATTGAAACTCCGACCAATATTGTTTTTGATGAGATTACATGCGGCACGATAACCGCCTCGGCATACACGGCAACGCCTGGTTTCAGCAATTTGCATTCAGGGGAGTCGGCCACAAATGTGTCCATAGACGAAACTTATGCGGGCTGGCATATGGGAGGCAATACATGGATAACTAAAGCTGATATACCCACCACGCATTACCAGTTGTCCGCCGCTGTAGTAGGCGGAAAGATATACGCGATTGGGCCAAATAAAAACGAAGAATATGACCCCGCGGCCAATACCTGGGTGACTAAGGCTGATATGCCCACCGGGCGCTCCCTTTTGTCCGCCGCGGCGGTAGGCGGAAAGATATATGTGATTGGTGGTGATGGCGGAACACGGAAAGAAAACGAAGAATATGACCCCGTGGCCAATAACTGGACGACTAAGGCTGTAATGCCGACAGCGCGCTACGGTTTAGCCTCCGCTATTGTAGGCGGGAAGATATACGCTATCGGCGGGTATACAGGGAGTAGCTCTGACAAAAACGAAGAATATGACCCCGCGATTAATGCATGGGTGACCAGAGTTGCTATGCCAACCGCGCGGTACTTTTTGTCCGCCGCGGCGGTAGGCGGAAAGCTCTATGCGATTGGAGGGACTGGCGTAACACAGAAAGAAAACGAAGAGTATGACCCTGTGGTGGATGAATGGACGACTAAGGCGGTGATGCCAACTGCGCGTTATGATTTGGCGGCCGCGGCGGTAGGCGGGAAGATATACGTTATCGGCGGGTGTACCGGGAGTAGCTCTGACAAAAATGAAGAATATGACCCTGCGGCTAATACATGGACGACTAAGGCTGATATGCCAACTGCGCGTGAACGATTGTCCGCCGCGGCGGTAGGCGGAAAGCTCTATGCGATTGGCGGGAATGGCTTATCAGATAACAAAAACGAAGAATATGACCCCGGCGTGGCTCAAAAATTCACAGGGCTTGCCCCAAATACGGAATATGATTTTAAAGCCAAAGCCAGAAATATAGACGGAACCGAAACAGAGGAATCCGTAACCGTGTCAACTTATACATTGGCGGCTGTCGCTCAATCCACCGGGCCGGTATTCGCCAATGTCTTCACCTCAAGCATTACCGTTAATTGGTCGTCGGGCACGACGACTGGCGGCTACAATGGTTCCGGCGCGAATTATAATGTGGAAATATCAACCAATAGTGATTTTGAAAGCAGAGCAAGCTCTGCAACTACAGTGAATTTGACATTTCCGTTTAATGGCCTTTCCCAAAACACGACATATTATGCTCGCGTTAAAGCGGCGAACAGTCTCGGCGTATGGGGCGATTATTTTGTATTGGGTTCAACCACTACACTTGACACCACGCCACCGACTTCTTCAATAACTTATCCTTATGATAGCGGCTATATCGGCCAAACCGGAAAAATTGAGGGAACGGCTTATGATACGCCGAATGGCATGGTTGAAAATGCTTATGTGAGAATAAAGCAATCGACAGGCCCGAATGTTGATCATTATTGGCGGGTTTCGGATTCAAGCTGGACGGTTGAAAACGCTCCGGATGTGTGGAATGAGATTCCGACATATGGCACATTAAGTCCCGATGCGACTTGGTGGCAATTAAACACTAACCCTTGGCAAACCGGCGAAACTTATGAGATGAATGCGTATGTGAAAGATAATGCGGACAATTATGAAGCGGTTTATTCAACAGTAACCGATATCAAGGCGGATTTTACAGCTCCGACTTCAACAGTAACCTATCCGACTAATGGTTCAATAATAGATGTGGGACTCACGACCAGTTCAGGTTCGGCTTCGGATACCGCGCCGGGGGTTTTGGATAAGGTAAGGGTTTCCTATTATTGCGCTTCCGATGTTTGTATCGGGAAATATTGGAACAGGAATTCCGGCGCTTGGGATTCCGCTACCGAGATTTTTTATGACGCGAATATTGCGGGCAATACATGGGAAGCTACCGGAATTTCAACACCGACATGGATTACTACGCCTGCGGGAATCAATTATCAAATTTTCGCCAAAGCCGTGGACGAGGCGGGCAATGAAGTAGTAAAACCCGGTTCGCCCGCAGCCGAGTCATCCTATACTGAATTTACTTTAAAAACTCCTCTGCCAATCTCTCATATAATTAATCCTGATGAAACTGTTCCTCATTGGAAGATTGCAGCTATTCCTGATATAGCGGGTACAGCGGCTTATTCAACCACGGTTCAGCTCAAAATAATAGATTTTGGCGCCGATTTTACCGAAGGCGCGGGAAATGACGATTTATACTGGAATGGAAGCGTGTGGGTTTCAACTAATACTTTCAATAATTTTGTGGGCGTTCACAGTTTTGTTGAACCGAATTGGAGCTGGTCCATTCCTTCAGGCAGCTGGAACGACAATAGGAAATACAAAGTTTATTCCATAGCCATTCATGAAGTTAACAATACAACAGAAACCGAGAAAAGCGGACATATTTTTATAATAGATTCCACCACCCCAACTTCAAAAGCCACTTTTCCAACCGGCACAGTCTCATCCGTAAATTCAATATCAGGGACGGCGCAAGATACTTTGCCCGGCGAATTAAAAGCGAGCGGGGTTGTGGAAATTTCAATAAAACAAATTGATGATGGTTTATGTTTTGACGGGTCTTCTTTTGTGGTTTGTCCGGGCGGCGCTTATCCTGATGATAGAATATGGATTGCTACGGCCACCGTTGACAATGTTCAAGGACAGCCGGGAAACTGGACTTTTGACACATCGGGCATAAGCTGGATAAACGAGAAGAATTATCAAGTTCAAGCTCTTGCCATTGACAAAGCGGGAAATGAAGCAACCTATCCTGGCGCGGCAAGCCCTGATATTTCTTTTTATTTTCAGACTCCTCAAGCCGATACAACTATAAGCAGTCCGGAGGGACCGGACGATAAAAATTATAAATCTTCTGATGTTTCAGTCATATCGGGAGTCGGTTCAAATTTAAGAACCATTGACAGCGTTGAGATACATATAAAAAGATTGAAAGAACCCGCAAGCTGGTGGTATGAACCAAGTCAGCATTGGGTTAATTCCGACACATACACATTTGTAAATCATACTGCCGGTTCATGGTCTCAGTCCATAAGCGGCGCGGTTGCTTTTACTGTTGACAATGCTTCATACACGATAACTACGATAGGTTATAATTCGTCAAATGAAGCTCAAAGTCCGTCCACTCAAAGAAGAATCGTTATAGACGATACACCGCCGTCCGCCGCTATAACATATCCTGTTAGTTTGCCGAATGTCGCTGGCAATCTCAAGTCTTTAACTTCGGTTAGCGGCACGGTATATGAAGATTTTGAAATAAAATCCGCCTCGGTTTCATTTAGAGAAACTGATTATGGCATGTATTATGATGTGGAATTTGACACTTTTAATTCAGTAACTCAAAAATGGGTAACGGCGGATATTGCAGGTTCGGGGCCAAATTATACATGGTCTGTTTCGGCTCCGCCCCTGCAGGATAATATCAGTTACAATATTCAGATTATTGCCGACGATATCGCGGGCAATGTAATGACGCCGCCCACCGCCACAAATATCTTATATGACACAACTCCTCCTTCATCAGGCGTAGTGAGCCCTGCCGACGGGTCATTTTTCAATAATATAGCTTTGATAACAGGCACAGCGCAGGATCAAAATACCAATCCTTCAGGCGCTTCAGGCGCTCAGATAACCATAAGTTCGGGAACCGCTTTTTGGAACGGCGCTATTTGGGTGGAGTCGGAAACATGGCTTGCCGCGGCGAGCGGAGCGAACTGGACGAAGAATACGCAATTGCCGCCTTCAGACAATATCAGTGGATTGATTGACGGAGGTTTATACACAATTAGAACGAGGGCTTATGATATCGCCGGCAATACCGAAACCGTTAGCGGCGAGAGTTCTTTTAGATTTGATGTTTCTTCGCCGACGGCTTATATACAAGAACCGGAAAACAATACTCGTCACAATGTTTTGAATTTGATAACGGGCACCGCTCAGGATTCTTTCAATGTTAATTATCCTCAAATCAGAATTTACGATATTCCTCTCGCGAAATATTGGAGCGAGAGTTCGGGCTGGATTGATATCTCGACATGGAATATTGTAAATAGTTCATCCGCGATGAGCGGAGAATTTACATGGATATACGACTCTTCGGCCATAATATGGCCGGATAGGGACAATGAACTTGAAGTGGAAATCAAAGTAATGGATGAGGCAGGCAACTATAGTATCGTAAGCTCCACATTCAGTTTTGATAAAACTCCTCCGACTTCGGCCATATTATATCCATCTTCAGACAACATATTGTATTCTTCAATGACTAATATCATGGGAACGGCGCTTGATTACACTTCCTCTTTAGATAGTGTGAAAATAAAAATGTGGTATTTAGACACCGGAACCACATATTATTGGTCGCCCACTCTGCAATCGGGAAAACATTGGGTTATAGGCGATATGGGTTGGCCAAGTTCCTTGGGCGGCGGACCGAAAGCGACCACGCTTAATTGGGATTTTACCAATGCGGATTTCCTTAATTCCGATTTAATAACTTATGCGTGGAAACAAGCGACTCATGACGGCCTCAATGGAAAGAAATTTTATATCGTCGCCAAAGCGATTGATGCGACAACGAATGAACAGATTTCTTATTCAACGCGAACATTTATATTAGACAATGAGCCGCCCATGTCAATGCCCGTAGAACCTGAAGCCGATTCGGCTTATAAAGCTATAACGGTATTGAGCGGAACTTCGGTTGATGCCGTTACCACGGTCCAAAGTGCCGTTATATCCATATTAAGCGAAGATGAAGCTGGAGGACCTAAATATTTTGATGGTTCGGCATTTACATCCGATACCGAAGTTTGGCAATCTGTTTCCAATTTATATCCGTCCTCTTGGACATATACGAGTGGTTTTTTGACTTTCGCGGATGCTCATCACTATGTGATTAAATCGTCCGCGACCGACTCAGTTGGCAATGTTCAGCTTGCGGTTGGCAAGTCCAGATTTTTGTTTGACACAACCGAGCCTCAGTCCTCAATACTAAATCCCGTGAACGATGCAATTTACAATGATAATAAAATACTTTTCGGAAATTCTTCCGATCCGGGATTTACCGATGGCATAAACGGCGCGGGTTCAGGCGTTTATCCCAGTCTCGGCTGGCACAAAGGCGGTGTTAATATCCTTGTGTTCAGGGACACTGAGCCGTATCTTGCCTCCGCGGGTCCGATACCTTATGGCGGATGGGATGATACGGGATATTTCTGGAACGGTTCAACTTGGACCGCGGCAAGCGAAGGCGCGGTATGGGATTCAGCCGTTTTTACCGACTCATTAGGTAATTGGCAGTATGACAGCCTGGTATGTCCCGACCCTAATCCGACTAATATTCCATGCTGGGTTAGAGGAGACCGTTATGCTTCGTGGATTAAGGCAACCGATAATGCCGGAACGCAACAAACCATAATAACTCAGTGCCCGAAATTTTATATTGCGGCGCCCGCTCAGAGTTTTGCTTTGAGTGTGTCTGTTAATCCTGCCGAGGCGGGGTCTGATATAACTCTGACGGTTGAGGCGAAGGATGGAATTGCCG
>JAKLQJ010000135.1 GCA_022013385.1 Elusimicrobiota bacterium | reverse complement strand
TAACTTTCTGACTCCAATCCTTAAACTCTCTTGTTTTTATGGCTCCTTTATTTGTTTTGTCCCGCTCTTTTATAAGGGAATTTACCTGTTTCTCCAGCAGTTCATTCTCCTGCTCAAGTTTTTTAATAAGCGAAACGGAGCTGTTTATAAGTTTTTCAAGTTCATGTACCTTATCATGCATATATAATCTTAATTATAGTAAATCTATAAAATATTAAAGTAGAAAAAGCGGAGAGAATTTGATATTACAAAAAAATTTGCTTATCTTATAATCCAAGCGCTATATAAAACAGCGCAAAAATTTGTTAAACCATGAAAAATAATATTTACTTGTAAATTCTTATAGCGCTCGTAAATAAAACAAGAAATACAGCTCCAGAGAAACATATAAAACACATATGGATAATGTAAAGATGAGAAAATAATTGATAAAATTAATACCGATTTTAAAATAGAATTTACTTTTCTAAAACTTACATATATAATCCTTTTAAAAAATACCTCTTCGCTAATTGGCACTAAGATGCATGTAATAAACAAATACATACTCATTTTAAACGGAGTAAGAAAATAATTCAACTGTAGAGACTCATAACTTATATTATCTATATGCAGCGGGATTTTTAACAAGGCAAACAATTGTATAACTATTAGAAATCCAATAAAATATTTAGAAGCCAGTACTATATCTCTCCCTATTGTTTCATGATATTTCTTAAAAGCCGATAAAAAATCAACTCCTTTTTTTTTTTAATATCGCAAAACTTATAAAGAGAAACAAAAGCGATTGTAGCGCAAAAGATATTACTTTGACCAAATTTTCCCGATCTTCAAATATATTAACTAAAACAATAACAATCGGCAAAGTTAAAACAATAAATAAACATATTAACCCAGCCGAGACATTTATGGAAACACTTTTTTTATCATCAAAATTAGATTCTAAAGGTATTCCTAAGTTTTTAATCGTTAGAAAGCTCATCAAAATAAGATTCGTTCATTCCATTCCTTTGTGTATTGTTTGTAATAGTATGCAAGGCATTATGAGAAATGTCACCATGGTAATTGGAAATATTGTTTTCATTACTATCCACATATTCAGAATTTTCGGGATATGGAGGAGAAGAATAATACTCATTCCATGCATTAATACAATTATTAGCAGCTGACGCTATACCACCGATTATTGGACCATATGTAGTAAGTCCGCTTTTTGTCAAAGTCGGTTGTGTTTTTATTACTAAATCCTGAACTCCGTAATAGATATTTCTTACCCTGCTTGAATATTCTATGACATCACCCGTAATATTGGATGCCATCCATTGAACGTTATGGCCTATAATTTCAGGTTCCGCCGAATACACCGCCCATTCAAGCTTTCTTGTGGCGTCTTCAAGCCGAAACTGAAGGTCATTATGAAAGTATATGACATCCGCTTCCATGCCCTTGGCTATTTTATTCAGTTCATCGGACTTAACGGCAATCTTAAGGAGATTGCGGACATCCGTATGAATTCTCGCGATATCATCGTAATAGTCATTTATATAATTATACATCTCCCTTAAATTATATTCAAAGCAAATATCCGGCATGCCTGACCTTGCTATTTTTTTTGCATCTTCCTCTAATTTCTCTATGTCATTATCAAGCAAAGTCACATTGTTCCTTAATTTACGCAGATTATTACCGACTTTTGTAAACTTATAAACAATATCCTGCCCGACTAATTTTCTGTCGGCTTCTTTGTTAACAGACTTAGAAACCTTGTCCGGCAAAACTTCCATATCCGCCATTTTATCAAGGCTAAGATTGCCAAAATCGGCGCCTTTCAATACTTCCATGTCTCCGGCTTTAACTGTTGCCATAAAACCAAACACAATTACTGCCGCTAAATAAACTTTTTTCATTTTTCCTCCTATGTTGTACTTAACCTAGTGTAGTGCGTCGTAAATAACTTGACATTTACTATTTACGCATCTTGCGTCGTGGTTTTAACCCCGCGGGTTTTTTCTACAACCAAGTTTACCCAACCCACGGGGTAAAAACAAGCATTTAAATGTAAAGAAGT
>JAKLQJ010000134.1 GCA_022013385.1 Elusimicrobiota bacterium | reverse complement strand
TTTAAGTGGAGTTCAAGGCGCGACAAGCGAGAAGGCTTTCCGCCTGTGAGCGCGAAGCAACGAAGAAATCAACAAAATATGAGCTTCCCCATAGCAATTATGCTATGGGGCTGGCTGATTTTTGGCTACAATAAACGAGGCTATGCCTCATAAAGTGTCGGTAGCCTTGCGAACGACCAACTTCGTCACTCATCGCTTATGGCGCCATAGGCGCCACTCGCTCTTCGTTTCTCGTTTCGCTCAAAAATCAGTCAGCCAAATGGCAAGTTAATTCTTTTCCAGAGCCTTAACACCACAAACCAGAAACTCTTTTGTTTTTTCTGACCTCTGACTTCCGGCATCTGAATTCTACTCTCATAGTATAGTAGAATATTTTGATTTGTCAAGCCCCAAACCACCCCTGCCGTTGACAAGTCAACGGTCTCAAGTGGCAGGTTACAGGTTCGCCGGCTTGCCTCTGCAATTCTCTTACCGGAGCTTCACTTTCTTTACAGCTTCTTTGTAGTACGGATCTTTTAGCAGAACCATAGAAGATCCTGTAAACCACATATTTTTAAGGCTTTTTTCTTCCTGAGCGTTCATTTCAATTTTAGCGTCAATATCCGCACCTTTTTCCTCCATATCAATGCCTGACGGCGGAAAAAGTTGCGCTATCGTAATGGACAAGCCTTCTTTGCCTAAAAGCTTGAAGGTTTTTTGAATTGAAGCCTTGCCCGCTGTCTTAGAGCCCATAATAAACGCTCCGTTATTCTCTTTTAAAGTTTGAGCGAAAATTTCGCCGGACATTGAGGTGTCTTTATTCACAAGAATTATAAGCCGAACATTTGAAAATTTCCCTTTAAGCGATGAATAAAAATCATTCGTATAGCCCGGCCGCACGGATTTTACGCTAAACATCAACTTCTTAGCCGGAAAAAAAAGATTAATGGATTTGCAAAGCTCTTGAATATTCCCGCCGTTATTGTATCGCAAATCAAGAATTATAGAGCGGGCGCCCATTTTTGTTAAAACCGAAAGCCCCTGTTCAATTATTTTGGAAGAACCTTTAAAAAAAGAACCCACCCTCATATAGCCCGCGTTTCGCGTAAGAGGGAAACCAAATATCCGCGGAAACAAAAATCTCTCCTTTTTAACGGAAACAAAAAACGGTTTCTTTACCGAACGCCTTTGCAGTTTGAGCTTTATAATATCGCCCGCATTATCTCGCATGTCATTATAGTTGCCGGAAAGCACTTTGTCCAAATCACGAATATTGCCTCTAAAAGCGGGAGAATCATTGAAAACTCTTCTGACATACATGTCATTCAAAGTTCCGTCAAATAAAACCCCGATACTCTTTATTGCCGCATCATTGCCGTAGAATTTTATTTTTTCTTTCGGATTAATGACTCTCGCGTATTTATCAATAGTTTTTAAACCGGCAAAACCTTTTTGCTTTAATAGCGTTCTAATGCGTGAAGAGTCAATTTTTTTGATGCTGTGTTTTTCAAATATAAAAATCGCTTTGTCATACTTTTTCTTATCGGAGCAAGCGGTAAAAACAAATAAAACGGCAAAAAAAATCACCCCCGCGCCTATCCATCGCTTATAAACTTTCATTAAAAAAAGTGACAGACAATATGTAGGTGTGGGGGTCATATCTAAAGCCTCCAAATTGATTAACAAAAAACAGTACTACTGTAGCAACGAAATAGTTTTGCGTCATCTCAAGATGGTTTTTCCGCCATTACTACTTGGCGGATCCGCCGATTTGTTTGGAGGAAACTATTCCTTATTCCTTGTTGTCCCGCCATAGGCGGGATCGCCTAACTACACTTAATTTACCAAATTATGCGCTTGAAAGAATGCGAACTACACATACATAATGTTGGGATCTTGCGCGGGGAAATCGCCGACATTATTAAAATAATCAGGCGGAAGACAACAGCACGGAGTTGCGCATGAACAACCGCATTCTTCTCCGCATCCGCCGCCAATATCCATTATTTCAGAATCATTTAATTGGGGAGGCTCATTGGGATCGCTCATCGTATTCACTTCATCAATATCCTCAAGAGCCATCGCGTCCCCGCCAATATCCTGATATGCGGGACTTTGATCTCCGCCAAAATCCATACCGCCAAACAATGAATTTAACATCCCTTTGCTCGCATCATTAGCCAGCTTTGCGGCTTGATATTTCACATCGCTGTCAAGAGCCTTTTTAGTGCCGTCTTTATCCAATTCGGGCGCGCCTACATCTTTAATTCCGAGACTCTTGGCGGAAGACTGATTTACATCTGTATCGCGCAAATAATCGGGAATGGATTTGGGATCAATTATGTCAAGTTGTCTTTTCATTTTCTCATCATATTCCAAAGAATATTCTGAAGAAACGGAATTATCAAATGCTCGCGCTATCCAATTTTTAGCCGCGTCTTTAGACGCGTCTCTTGCGCCATATATCCCCATTTTCCATGTTTTCTTCAAAGCCTGCATCGCCGATGTCTTATTATTAGCGCCGGTTTCTCCTCCTTTAGCAGATTTTTGTTTGACTTCTTTTGACGAAACTACGCTTTTATTTGAACCGGAAAAAGCCCCCGAAGTTTTGCTATCGGAACCTTTTCCTGAAAAAATATTGCTTTTTTTAATAGGGAGCCTTCGTTCTAAACTATTGGAAAAATGTCCTCTTGCTAAAGATGATTTTACATTGCCCGAATCTCCCTCCTCAGAATTTTTATTAAAATTTTTCTCGGATACGCCGGCATCTCCGGACGAAGCGCCGACTGCCCCTTTTCCTTTAAAAAAGTCGGAAGACGATAATGAGCTTTTATTGTCGGCGCTATCATTGAATAAACTTTCTTCGGATGTAAAAAAAATATTTCTTTCTGATGATAAAACGGCGGAACCATATATGCGGCTATGCTCGCTCATATCATTGTAATTATCGCCGCCAACCAATTTATGGGCAACATCACCCATAGTGATAAAGGCGTAAAAACCGCCGCCCAGAAGAAGCAAGAAGAGAAACGAAAGCTGCAACCACCATAAATTTTTGAATCTTTTCCCAAAAAACGAAACCAACCAGTACAACCTACGCGGTTGTATTTGGTTATCATTTTTTTCCGCCATGATTTTTTCCTTTGAGAGTAAAATAAAAAACTTTTGAACCGGCCAACTGAAAATTTTTCATTGCCATGTTCAATGGATCCCTATTTACCTTGTCGCCTTCATTGGGCAAAGCTCCGCTTTGCGGCTACACACCTTGTTAATTGCCTTGTCGGCTAATTATGTTATAGCAGGTAAAACCTGATTTATCAAGGGGAAATGACATCAGCTCAGTAAATAGCAATTAGTTGGTGGCTAATAAAACTTCTCGCCATTATTCCCTCGCCTATTTTGTTTCTTACTTCTTGCTTCTGGTTACTGCAGGCCGGGAAGAACGAATTGTATGGGCCTGTCTCTATTTGGAACATATTTTATTACCTCAAGCTTTTTACCGCCGGTGCATATATAGTCATAACCGCTCAAACATTCCGAACCGAAAGGAGTGGCGCAAATAACTTGTTTTGGATATTTACATAACATAGCCACGCCGGCGGCATTAGTGGTTACTGTAAGGGTTACAACATTCCATACCTGCGTGCGCATGATGTCAAGATCAAGACCTCGCAAATTTAAAAATTTAGATACCGAAGGAGAGTTAAAACCCAGATACCCTTTAACTTTGTCTTCAATATCTCTCCTTAAAACGGGTTCGTCATAAGATGCCGCGTAACTCGCGTTAAGATGTGATTCAAGCTGCCAACGCCGAGCGGCATAATAAGAAGCTATTTCCATTTTCTGAACTAAAACCAAAAGAGCGAATATTTTGACGGTTATAAAAACTATTATCATGAACATAGGAAACAAAAGCACCACTTCAGTCATGGCTTGACCGGCCCGACTTTTGAGGGATGAAGGATGAGGGATGAAGGATGAGGGATGAGGGATGAGGGATGAGGGATGAGGGATGAGGGATGAAGGATGAGGGATGAGGGATGAGGGATGAGGGATGAGGGATGAGGGATGAGGGATGAGGGATGAAAATCGCCGCAATGTTTTTTTAAATTTAGTAATCATAATTTTTTTACTTTTATTAATTTTTTTCACTTTCCAAATTTCTTTGACGGACAAGCCTGTTTTACTGGTTACTGGTTACTGCTTACTGATTACTTGGTTACTGCTTACTGGTTACTGCTTACTGGTTACTGCTTACTGCTTACTGATTACTCTCGCTACGGATACAATCTTGACTGATATTTAGGAGTAGGATTAGGCCAAACACAATTGTTTCCTGAACTTAAAGCCGGACACTGCGAAGCCACCATAGCGTGAACACATGGACGCCCTGTTTCCCTGCAAGCGGCCAATCGGTTAAAGTCTATGTTAAAATAATTTGACGGAGTATCCCAGCCTTGAAACATTTGATAACCGCTTCCGGCTGCGGACAATGCGTCGTCATCAACGGTTGCAAGCTGAAATAGTTTAATATCTATTGGCGGATTGGTTTTTCCTAAATAATACGGCGGAATGCCGCTTTGCGGAACCTTAGCCCAAAATCTTATCTTTTCAATATAATGCATATGAAAATTGCTTCCTTGTCGTATGGCATTGGCTTTAAATCCCGCCACACCGTCTTCAGCGCAAGCTTGAGGATTTTGGCGGCACTCGCCTGTATTAAGATAATAGGATTTTCGAAAGAAATTAAAATTCTCGGTTAATCTTTCAAAAACGGTAATCTGAGATGTTTCTATAGAACCAAGAAGCGTATAAAACTGGGCGTAAAATTTGTATATGCCTATTGCCGGATCCCAAAAAAGATACAGTTTAGTGCCTTGCTCCTCCGAAATAAGAGTCAGCGTATCGGAAACTGCCGGCGGATTTTGATTCATCCCGCTCCTTGAACTATGAAACTCTATTTCCCATTTGCTTTTGGAATCTAAAGAAACGGGAGGCCGACCTTTAATATCATTTTTATATTTCGGAAAATTTCCTAATTCGTAAAGCATATTATAAGGACACTCCTGACCGCCGCCGTCGGTTTTCTGTATATAATCATTGGGAGGACATTCATAGACTTCTTTAAACACCCTATATGGAAATGTTCCGTTAACATAAGCCGTTCTATTGAATAAGTTTGTATAATCGCTCATTTGTATGAAAGCGGCGGAATCAATGGCAAATTGATGCCTTATTTTCTCCCTTGAAAGCTTGGCCGTTTCAAAAATCAGATAAACGAATAAAAGAAGACTGGGGACAATGAGCAAGGAGGGAATTATTATCTGCCCCTTCCTTTTGAGGGATGAGGGATGAGGGATGAAGGACGAGGGATGAGGGATGAAGGACGAGGGATGAGGGATGAAGGATGAGGGATGAAGGATGAGGGATGAAAATCGCCGCAATGTTTTTTTAAATTTAGTAATCATAACAATTCTCAACTACGAAGTTCACACTTCTAATTTCTTGCTATTATCTGGCAACTGTTGCCTGCAACCTGTGACCTGTGACCTGCAACCTGTGACCTGCAACCTGCAACCTGTGACCTGTGACCCTGTGACCTGTGACCTGCAACCTGTGACCTGTGACCTAAAAAAGCGAAGCTTTTTTAAGTAGGCGTTTCCCCGCCTATAATCATGCCGACAATAGTAAAAAAACCTCCCAATAATTTTTTATGAAATAAAATTCCAAGTATCACTGCCATACTCGCCACAACCGTAAGCATAAGCAAAAATTCCACAGTAGTTTGACCAACCCTTTTTTTTAAGACATGAGTCACAGAACCTCCTGCCCTGATAAAAAAAAGAGCCGAAATAATAGTTAACACGAACATACTATAGAACCTAGATATTGTTTTCATAAATTCTCATAAAAAAGCGCCAAACACCAGTCACCAGTTACCAGTCACCAGTTACCAGTCACCAGTCACCAGTTACCTGTCACCTGTGACCTGCAACTCTTAAACTCTAAACTGTTGGGCAAAGCTCTGCTTTGCAGCTACACAGCTAATCGCTTTGTTATTAACTAATTATGTTATACCAGTAATTTCATTATTTTTCAATACCAAAATTGTTACAAACATGGAAGCTCTGCTTTAGAACCTTTTGGTTCCCCCATACTTCGTTGGGGACAGGTCCCGCCTATGGCGGGATCGGTAGCTATATATACGACCATTAAGTGATATTAACCACCCCAAAAACTCATGTAACTTTCCGCGCTCGACGAGGTTTTTAAAAAGGTCTTCACCAGAATGATAAAAAATGCTTCGACTTGACCTGTGCCTTAAGTGATATTTTGGGAACCACGCATGGCTGACGCCTACCATGCGCCCTTGTGGTACAATGATGTCGGAAGTTATATTTATGACCAGGCCATATGGCAGTGCCGTATCAAGAATTTGCTCTTAGACGACCAGATTAAATAAAAACCCCCGCACATTATTTCATCCACGGGGGACTTTTATTTTTAATTTTTTAATCGCCACTTGTGACATGCAACTTGTAACTTGAGACTTTTTTTACTGGCCATCCTCAGGAGAAATAATACCCTTTTCAATGGCTTTCACGACAGCTTCGGTTCTATTATTAACAGCGAGTTTTTGAAATATGCTGTTTAGATGATTTTTAATGGTTTTTACGCTGCAATTAAGTTCACCTGCTATTTCTTTATTGCTGTTTCCTTTGCCAAGAAGCGCCATAACTTTTATTTCCGTCGCAGTAAGAGAATCGGGAGCGCTATCATATCCGCGAGCCCCCATTTGCCTAAGCCCCTGAAGAAGTTTCCCCATTATGGGTTGAGGAATAATAACGCCATCGCTTGAAAAGGTTTTTAAAGCATTAACAAGTTCAGCCGCCGGAAGCATTTTGGAAAGATAACCGTTAGCGCCCGCTTGTATGGCCTCCGTTACATGAGATTCATCCTCATAACCCGAAAGCACCAAAACATTTGTATCGGGGCATTGTTTCCTTATTATTCTGGTAGCCGAAATTCCGTCCATTTTGGGAAGCTTTATATCCATCAATATAACATCAGGCTTCAATTTTTTCGCGAGTTCAATGGCCTGAGGTCCGTCTGAAGCTTCTCCCACCACCTGAATTCCTTTCTCATCTTCCAAAAGATCTTTTATTCCCTCTCTGAAAAGAGTTTGATCGTCGGCGATGAGCACTGTAACGGTTTTTTTTACTTTTGCCATATTAGTTATCTCCTTAAGTCAATTTCAGAATCTTACTTCCTATTTCTTTTCCAACGAAGAAGACTGTCCCGAACTTTCTTTAGCGAAAGGTATGGTAAATCTAAAAGAAGAACCCTTCCCTAAACCTTCGCTTTCAACCCATATTTTCCCTTCATGACTCTGTACAATATCTTTTGCTATGGAAAGCCCCAATCCCAATCTTCCATGCGGAGATTTTGAATTCCGCGGCTGATAAAAACTTTGAAATAATTTAGTTAATTCCGCCGGCTCAATACCTTCTCCGTTATCTTTTACCGATACGCAAACGGCGCTATTTAATGCCTCGCTTATTACAACAATCTTCCCGCCCCTTTGCGTGTGGCGAATAGCATTTTCCAAGAGATTTAAAAGAACTTGACTTATTCTTTTTTTATCGGCGCAAACCATTTTTAAAGAACCCTCCGCCTTTGCTGAAATTTCTATATTTTTCTGTCCGGCTCTGGCTTTTGGCCCTTCTATTAATTCTTCAACCATTTTATCCATCTCAAAATAATTCTTTTCCAATCTAAGCTTGCCTTGTTCTATAGAAGCCCAATCCACCAAATCGTTGATGAGCCTTGATATCTGAGCTATGCTTGTGTTTATGAAGGTCATTTTTTTTGTTTGATCTTCATTTGGTTTAATCGTGGCGGAAAGCATCTCAAAACTTATTTGAAGCGTCATTAAAGAATTGGACAAATCGTGAGAAGCCATCGAGAGGAACTTGGACTTCATATTGTTTAAATGCCCAAGTTGTTCATTATTACTCTTTAAAACATCCATAAGCCGTTTATTTTCCTGTTCCAAAAATAGTTTTTCTTCGGATTTTTTAATGGCTCTGCGCAGATAATTAAAATCAACCGGCTTAATGAGAAAATCATAGACGGATTCTTGAATGGCTTTAACCGCGGTGTCAAGAGAGGCATGAGCGGTCATCATAAGGATTTGACTGTCGGTATTAAGTTTTCTGATATCTTGAATGACTTCTATGCCTGTTTTATCGGTAAGATTAAAATCCATTAATATTACATGAAAAAAATCAGAAACAACCAAGCTCATGGCTTCCTGTCCGCTGGCAGCTTCAAAAACCTTATAACCTTCCATCTCAAGAAGATCTCTTAAGGTTTCCCTTAAATGAGAATCATCATCCACTATAAGAATTTTGCTTTGCATAGCTAATTAAAAAGCTCCCGAGTCGCAAAGGGCGCAAAATATTTTGCGTTCTTCGCGCTTTGTTACCCGTCAGTTACTGATTACCGATTACTATTTTTTTG
Organism: Elusimicrobiota bacterium; assembly: GCA_022013385.1. GTDB lineage: Bacteria > Elusimicrobiota > Elusimicrobia > Elusimicrobiales > UBA9959 > JAKLQJ01. The sequence continues at coordinate 8,646 of JAKLQJ010000134.1, read as the reverse complement.
CGCTCCTCTTCTGCGCTTTCGCGCTGTTTTGATATTATACATTTATTTTTGGAATAAAAAGCTATTATTGGTAACCCGAATCCTGCGGTTCAAGACGGTTTCCATTGAGAAATCGGGTGAACAAAAAAATGCCGGATTCCCCGCTGCAGGGTCGAAAACCAAGCGCTATGCGCGCCGGGTTTTCGAGGGTGTATGCCGCGCTACGCGCGCCTGAGCTCCGCGAAGGGAAAAATTCAACTGAATTTTTCAGGCTAACTTTCTCAAGCTAAGAAATGCCAATAACAACTTACAAGTCCCGTCCCGCCCCCGCCACTACAACTTCGGCGGACTTCCGCCACTACAACTTCGGCGGACTTCCGCCACTACAACTTCGGCGGACTCACCGATGCAGTAATGGGGAGCACCGATGCAGTAATGGGGAGCGCCTAAGTAGTAATGGGGAGCGCCTTGTAGTATTGGCGAATATGGCGGGAGAGGCTACACTTTGAAATTCGGCGCACCTATACATTAAAGTATAAAGATTAGAAAAAAGAGACAAGATGCAAGAAATCCCCTATTTTAAACTCATGATAACCTAGGTATTTTTGCCGAAAGAGGAAGAAAAAGTTTAAAACAAGCGCCTTTACCAACTTCACTCCACGCATCAACTCTGCCTTTATGCCTATCAATAACTTTTTTAACAACGGCAAGACCAAGACCTGTACCTCTTGCCTTGGTGGTAAAGAAAGGCGCGAATATTTTTTCCAAAACATCTTTGGGAATGCCTGTTCCGCTGTCTTGAATATCAATTCTTACAAAATTGCCTTCAATCACCGTTCTCATTGTTAAGGTTCCTTTTTCAGGCATAACCTCAATGCCGTTTCTCATAAGATTTCTAATCACCTGCGTCAGCTCATCAGTATCCACATTCACTATGGGATTTTCCGATGTAAATTCTTTGACAAGCTCTATATGCGCGGGAAAGGGGAATGACATAATAATATCTTCCATATAAGTATTGAGCGGCTGAACCCTTGTATTAAGCTCTTTTGTTCTGGCAAAACCCAAAATTTCATTTATTATTCCGTTGGCTTGTTTTATTTCGGATTCAATAATGGAAATATGCTTTGTTATCTTAGGTTCAACATCTCCTGCATGAGAAAGCTTGGTTTTGATAAAATAGGTTGAATTATTTATAACGGCAAGAGGGTTTCTTATCTCATGACCGACTACAGAAGCCATTTGCCCGATAGCGGCAAGTCGTTCCTTTTTTATAAGTTCGTCTTGCGCGGACTTTAATTCTCTGGTTCTTGCTTCAACTCTATTCTCTAGACTTCTGTTTAATCTATACAATTCTTCCTGCGCGGATACTATTTCCGCGTTTTTAACTTTTAACGCTTCGCTCATTTGAACAAAAGTATGAGCAAGTTCGCCTATTTCGTCATTAGGCATATTTAAATCGGGAAGATAATCAAAATCACCCTCGCCAAGTTTTATGGCCGCTTCCCTCAAAGCTTGAATCGGCTGAACTATTACAAGCGAAACGGCATAGCCCAAAAACAAAACAAAAACCATAACTATAAGAATAACTTTGTATGTTCTGTGAAGCATTTTTTGCGATGCCTCATAAGCGACGGAAACAGACCTTTGAATATACACTACCCATCCCAAACTATTAACCTCAGCGAAAGCGCCCAAAACCCTTTCAGAGGTGTTTAAAATAATTTCTCCCCCACCGCTTTTGGCATCATTTCTAAGAAGAACATCAAGTATATCATCCGGCAATTTAGCATCCGGTTTAAAAACTTCGCCGGGCTCGGAATGAGCCACAAGAAAACCGTTGGAATCTATAACTGCCGCTTGCGTATGAGTTGAAGACGGAAAACTAGTCTTTAAAATACCGCTCAAACCGTTCAAACTAAGTTTCGCTATAATCGCTCCGTTGGTTTGATTATTAGAGGGATTAGCTATCGCTATCGCGATGGTCAGACTGGGATAAGAACCCATATATCTTTCTATTTCCCCCATAAATTCGCCGCTTTTAATAACCTTCTTAAAAACGGAATTATCGGAAAAACCGCGTAAGTTACCGCTATGAACAAATCTGCCTATCCTTATGGTTTCTTGCCCGGTAATATCTACAACCGATATATCAAGAAAAGCTTTATGCAATTGCATAATGCTGTTTAAGGCTGTTTGCTGCTTATTTATGTCCATAGACGCGAAATCACTTCTGTGGACGGCTTCAAGCAATACATTTTTGAAAGAATTGACGGAATTGGCGACTGTGTCGGCAAAGCCCACGGCAAGAGCCTCCTGATCTTTGATAATGGCTCGGTTTAAAGTTTCTCTGCTCAGATTAACAAGATAATAACCGACTATTCCCAAAGGAACCATTGAAACCATTAAAAATATGAAAAGAAATTTATAAAAAAGTTTTCCTTTTTTTTTCGCTCTTTCTGCCATAATTAGAACCGTGATAACCAATACCGGCGCAAGGCGTAGCGCCTATGGCGCCACATACGGGATATTATTACTTACTTGTATTACAAAAATGTTTCAGGAAACAGTTTTGGCGGCAGAAAATTCTTTTTAAATATAGAAATCAGGAGTTAAACAGCAGAGAATAACGATAGAGAAATCGTGGGACTTATTTACATGCTCCGCCGCTTGACGCTTTCAACGGAACTTCTTCAAAACCTTTTATATTTCTAAGCTCTCCCACTCCAATGGCAAAATATTTTCCGTCAACTAAAAATGAGGGGGATGATGAAACTCCAAGTTCCTTGGTATACTCCGCGTCTTTTAAAAGCAGCAACTTACCGTCTTCAAAACCGTTAATAACGGCTTCACTGCTTATGTCGGCGGCCTTTGCCGCGGCTTCCCATTGAGTGGAACTCACATTTTTATTTCTTTCTTTTAGATAAGCGAATAATTTATTTGGAAATTTATCGGCTATGTATAACTGCCTCACATTTTCTTCCCACTCGGCAGGGCCATGAAGACTTCTAAAATTTATTTTACCGTCCGCATCTCTATTTCCGTCGGCGATATAATGAATTTTTATTTCGGTTTTAGGCGGAATAAGTTTTTTTTCAAAAGCTTCCATAATTGAATTTTCCGCCAAAACTCCGTACGGACATTGCGACATTGTGAAAACCTCAAGAGTTTCGGGCTTAATTTTATTTTTAACAAAAACCCCTCTATTGCTCTTGTCATAATAAACAAAATAGCCTTTCTTTTGGGTAAACACACCGGCCTTTATCATATCTTCAAGCGCCAAACGGCTGTTTTTATCATCCTCAATGATATAAGCCGGAACAAAATCTATATCTGAAAACTTCGCCTTTCTTTCCTTTGAAGAATATTGAATTTCTTGAGGTTTTAACTCTGAGAAAAATCTGGAAAAAGCATTTACCACTCTATCGTCTTTCGGCGCTGAATTTTCTGACAATACAATCCAAAATTTGGGAGCAGGGAGTTTTGAAAGCGATTTCTCCTCCGGGATATTAAATTTCCGTTCCTTTGGCAAAACTTTATTTACCTCTTTAATTATATCCAAAAGCTTGGGAGAACCTTCATATAGCTTGCCATTCATAAAAACCGACGCGTTTGCTACAGACTTCCTCTCCATTTGGGAATAATGTTCGTTTAAAGCGCTATCTCCGTTATCCTTGATTTCTTTTTCAAGCTTGCTAGGTTCAATACCGCTAAATACAGCAGCGTCTTTCCACCCATCAGACCAAGGACTCAAACTACGAGCATTAAGATAATTAAAAAGAGAGCTTTCGTGGTACTTGCTTATTACAGCTATTCTTTTTGATTCGGAAATCTCGGCATCCCCGCGTTTGGACGACCATAGCCCCTTGTCATCTTTTGAGATGATGCAAAAAACATTTAACTCAATATCATTTGTTCGCGCCCTTCTTAAAGCGTCAGACAAGAAAAACCATTGCCAGCCTCGGCCGTCCATGCTTTCAAAAAAGACATCCAACTTAATTTTTGTTTGGGGCTCGGCGCTTACTGCCCTTGCCGAAGAAGCAAAACAAAACAATGCCGCTAAAACTATTATCTTTTTCATTTATTTTTCCGAGTAAGAAGCTGTCTTATCCTTATGGACAAGCCTTGTATGTCAAAAGGCTTGGTAAGGTACTCATCCGCTCCCAAATTAAAGCCTTGAGTTTTTTCCTCTGAAGAAAGAAACCTTCCTGTCATCATTATTAAAACGAACTCTTTGGAATATTCTCTAAGCTCGCGACAAATTTGAAAACCGCTTGAATCCGGAAGCTGTATATCCATGATAACAACATCGGGATTATTTTTCTTTGCCATTTCAATACCCTTCTTGGCATTGCCGGCCTCAAAACATTCAAAGCCCTCCAAATCCAAAACTTCGCTCAAACTGCCTCTTAAATGCGCGTCATCGTCTATTATTAAAACTCTGCTGTTTTTCATAAAATGGCATTCCTCCGTTTGGTTTTGTCTTCCGCTAATGCCGAAGAATTTAGTAACGAATAATTAGCAATCAGTAAAATATGATTTTTCCTAATCTCTCGTTACCCATTACAAATTACCAATTACTCTTTACCGCCTCTTGCTTATTTTGTGTCGGGGACAAACTTATATCCCACGCACGGCACGGTATGAAAATATTTTGCCGCCTTGCCGATTTTCGCTCTAAGCCTTCTAACATGAACATCCACCGTTCTTGGCGAACCGAAGTAATTATAACCCCATACTCTTTCTATAAGATATGGCCGGCTCAGAACCCTATTGGGTGAACTTAAAAAAACATATATCAAATCAAATTCCTTCGCGGTAACAACTATTTCTTTCTTGGCAATACGAACGGTATAGCTGGACATATTAATCTCTATTCCGTTCATTTTGAGGATTTCGTCCGGCTGAGTATTTGCCGTTCTTCTTATCACAGCGCGAACTCTCGCGAGTGTTTCTTGCAAATCCTGATTATAAGTCAAACATTCATCAGCGCCCAGCTGAAAAAAAGCCAATTTATATGTTATCTTTTGCGATGCTTGCGACGAGGAACGTCCCGTAACTTGATGCGGGAAAATATTATCTCTGGAAATACCCGAAGGAATATGCTCCAAATATGTATCGGGTGATTCCAAAACGGCTATTACGGGAATTGTTTTATTTTTTGATCTGAGATTTTTTAAAAATGTCAAACCTTCCTCATCGGCTAAATTTTGCCCTATAATCACTAGGTCGAAACTTCGCTGAATAAGCATTCCCATAACCTCTCTGGATTTATGAGCGGTTAAAACCGAATAACCTTGCCTTGATAGCAATTCTAGCAGAAAGGATGCCCTTGAAAAATCTTTTGATGCGAAAATAATATTGGTCTTCACTTTTTCTCCTTTTAAACGCAAAATCACTGCGACCTTTGCGCTCTTTTATTCTTGATTTATTTCTTCAATATCAAATTTTATCCCTCTTAAACCTACAATATTTGTAAAAAAGTTATAAATAAAAACAACAAAAACCAATAAAGCCACAACCAATAAAGTGTACATTAATGAGTACATTCCTATCGCTATAAATTTCTTGAACACAGTCATGGTATAGATCGCGGGACTGGGAGTAAAGAAAAAAGTTATAACCGCCCCCAATAAGCCTAATACAAAAACAACCACGGGCACGGACGAAAATAAAATGGAGCTTACATTTATATTTCTGATTTCGAGTTTCATTGAGTCCTCCTTAAAATTTAGGAAACAAATATGATGATGCGGAAATAAAAAACGACGGTAATAAAAAAAGACCGTTCATATAGTTCACGATTCCGCTAAAAGCGGGACCCGTCCCCAACAAAGACTGGGGGAACCGAAAGGTTCCTTGTTCCAACCATCCACATATCGCCTTACCAACACATTTTCATATCTCCATATTTATATACGGTTTAATTTTAGCAATTATTTAGGAGCTTGCAACACATAATAAGCGCGATGGGTTCGGCTTCAATTTATTAGCGCTCTGTAACGCTGATTAAATCTTGCCGTAGCAACCCCGCGGGTTGCGGTGGTTTTAAGACTTACAATTGCCACGGGTACGCGACGAGAAATGGGCGATAATAAATTATAAAGCAACCATTTTCCACCTCCGAGGTGGAAAATGGTTGTGATGCATTTTGGCTATATCGCAGGCAATGCCGGAATGCCCCATTAAATTACCGTCTTCCACAAGGCTCAAGCCGGGACATCTATTGCAAGAACTCAAATATTCGCAATTGACACACTCTTTTAAATCTTTAATTTTAAGATTTCGCCATTTTTTAAGCCATAATGATTTTTTCCAAATTTCGTCAAATGTTCTTTTTTTTAAATTTCCCAATGAAATGGGAATTTGAAGGCAGGGATAAACTTCGCCGTATGGATTTATGCCGAATACATTTTTACCCGCGCCGCAAAAAAAATCTTGCGCTTCTTCTTTAATATCCGCCGCTTTGCATTCTTGAGAAAGGTTTAATTCGGGAATTTTAAACAATTTTCCCATCTGCGTTTTCGTAATGCGATATTTGATGTTTGATTTATCCCCGTCATTTGCCGGCGCTATTATGGGATCAAAACTGTAATTAAAACCATATTTTTTGCAAACATCCATTATGTATTTTATGTCCCTAAAATTCTCTCGCATAAGCGGCGATTTTAATTTAACGGCTATTCCGCTCGCGGCAATGCGTTTTGCCGCTTCCAGTGTTCTGTCAAATGAATTTTTATTCCCCGTTACTCTGTTATGCGCGTTTTTTTTGCCGTAAAAACTCATTTCAAAAGACGCTATGGAACAATCTTTAAGTTTCTTTAACAAATCTTCGGTTAAATCAAAACCGGTTGAAAATATTTTGACGGAAAAATTAAGCTTTGCCGCGTATTCGCATAACTGCGCCAAATCTTTTCTTAAAAGAGGTTCGCCGCCGGTAAAAACAATATATAAACAGCCCGCCTTCCTTAATTGCCTTAAAATTTTTTTCCAATCATCGGTTGATAATTCTTTTTTGGCAAAAACGGGAAGCCTTCCGCGAGTTTGAGGCAAATAGCAATGAACGCACTTTAGCGGGCATTGGTAAGTCAGCTCCAATGTGCCTATGAGCGGGATATTTTTATTCAGGGAAATCTCGGTTAATTTTGAAGATATTTGATTTTTAGGCATAAACAACAAATATGTGAGAATATGTTGATAGGGTGATATGTAAATAAGGCCGTAAACTTAGCGCTGTTTGGCCATTACCAGTTGAGAACCATATACTGTTGTTCGCAATTATGTAACGCGTAACACATTTCTGCAAACTTTTTTTAACTTGAAATACATAAAACCTGAACAACCGTTTTTTAAGGGATTTTTTGACACTACTTTACCGAGAATATTTTCCCACTTTATAAAATGCGAAGGTATGCTCTGCCCGTCATCCTGAAACCATAAGCCATTTGCAGTGATTTTAATAACCCTATGAAGCAAATTCTGTCCTTCAAAATTATAAACCGCGCAGTCCCCTTTTCTGAATTCCTTAAAATCTGACTTCTGGCTTCTGGCTTCTGGCCTCTTTTTTATCAATACTATATCCCCGTTCTTAAAAACCGGACTCATACTACTGCCTTCAACCTTTATAGCTTTAATCATAGTCCGAATTTCCTGAATTCTATCCGCTATTTATGAAAGTCTGCTTAGAGTTTTACAAGCGTATTGACTTATCGGGCCGCTCAGGCATTTACCGCAGGCAAGCGCGGCAGTCTCAAAAATTTTTTCGCTTTTTATAACAGGTTTCTGATATTTTTTTTTCTTTTTTACGGACATATTTTATCCTCTCTCCAGTATAGCAACTAAGAAATCCCTACGCGAGCTTAAACCGCACCAGTTTGCAAGTCACCAGTCATCCCGTGGCGCCTATGGCGCCACCAGTCACCAGTTTACTGATTACTGTTCACTGATTACCTGTCTCCTGTTACCTTATTGCCAATTATCTCGTTTCAACCCCTGAGGAGTCTCTTGAAGCGTTGCAATCACGATGTTCCGCAGCCACCTCAGGGGTGGGTATTTTTGCTTTTGTTCCTTGTTGCCTAACTAGTCCTTTTGCTTTGAGCTTATCTATAAACTCATCAAAGTCTTTCCCTGCCTGATGCACATCCGCTTCAAACTCTTCGCTTGTTTTCTTTAGTATTTCCTCGCGGTTTTTTTTCTTAACAATCAGATTCCAGATAAAACTTCCTTGCGCGTTTAATTCATGAATCGTCTCTTTTTCGGCGTCAACTATAAAAAAAACACCGTCTATCTTTCTAAAAGCGAGTTTGGTCGTCTGATGGACATAGTCCCTTGTTACGACACCCGCCAGAGGCTTGGATTTTATTTTAAATTCCTTCATCTTATTCCCTTGTTGCCTGTCACCAGTCACCAGTTTCCTAATCACTTAATCACTCAATCACTTAATCTCTTCTCCTAACTCTCAACTCTAAAACTCTGAACTCTTAACTGTTCTTTGTTGCCTTGTTACCATAGTTGCTAATCACCCAATAACCTAGTGTAGTGCGTCGTAAATAACTTGACATTTACTATTTACGCATCTTGCGTCGTGGTTTTAACCCCGCGGGTTTTTTCTACAACCAAGTTTACCCAACCCACGGGGTAAAAACAAGCATTTAAATGTAAAGAAGT
>JAKLQJ010000133.1 GCA_022013385.1 Elusimicrobiota bacterium | reverse complement strand
CCGGTTTATATAAGGTCCATCAGAATTTTTACATATGGAGCCGAACCTTTAAGCTGATTCGCGCTTATCCAACCGGATTTAATAAAAAAGCTTGTAAGTATTTTTTTAGTAAGGTGTTTGAATTCTTGCTCATGGGCGCCTAGCACGGATGTGGATTGCGGCCCCATTACTATTATTCCATTCACCTTTTTCTCACTGGAAAAATCGGCTATTTTAAAAGGTATTCCATAAAGCTCATCGGAATTATATTCCTCCATGAAGATTTGATCCCACTCTACATTGATGCCAAGTTCTTTGGATTTTTCATGAAGGCTATAAATAATCCACTTGGCATGTTTTAAAGAACCTGTAGGATAAAATATACCCCACTTAAACCAATTATCCTTTTCTTGAAGTTCAAATTCTTCCGCCTTATTAATATCATCTTCAAGCAAATCATCGCCAATATCCGCGGAATCTCCTAATAACATCCGCAATAATTCTTCATGTGAAATCTCATTGTTTACATTAGCTACAAGCTTTTCAAGTTTTTTGACCTGCTCAAGAATTTCCGCAACATTGCCCAAAGCCATCATATCATTGACGAAAAATTTGCCAATATTTCCTTCGCTAAGCTTAATATTCATGCCATTGATCATCTTAGCCGCTATAGCTTTGTATTTTTCGGTGTTCGGAATTTTTAAATCCACCATCCAACCCTGCGTAAATTGGAAACCCAATTGTTCTTCAAGACCGCCAAGAGCTTTCGGAGGAAATAAAGACGTTGCGACTATCTGTTTGTCTTGACTCATAAAATCATTCATTAACTTTGATAGAAATTTTTTATTTCTTTCAGCCAGCATTAGCAAATGAATATCGTCTATCACCAACGCTTTAACTTGTGAAAATATTTCTTCCAATCTGTCCGTCAAGCCGTCTCTTATCGCCAAATCTAAACCCCTTGAAAGTTTTATGCCATCAGTCACAAATATACTCTGATGCCCGAGACTCTTGGCAAGACCGTAAGCAATTGAATGAATAAAATGCGTTTTCCCTGTTCCGGGGATTCCAAATATTAAAAGAGGATTATACATCACGCCGGGATTTTCAACTACCGCCATGGCGGCAGCGTGAGCAAATCTATTATGAGAGCCTGCTACAAAATTTTCAAAATTATATACAGGAATCATCGGCAATTCCATTGACCATTTGGTCTGTAAAAGCTTTTTCTTTCTAATGCTCTCTTCTTTTTTTTTCTTGAATTGTTTGGATGAAATTTCAACCGAAATAGATTCTTCTTTAGATTGATTAATTTGTTGCCTGTTTGTTCTTGACGGAATAGATAATCCCCTCATACTCGCGGACGGAGATGAGGATGCGGTTTCCGCTTTAGCTTTTTCTGTTTGTGCTTTTTCTTTTTTAAAGGCGGAATTGTCAATAGGTTTTACTTTTTGCTCGAATATCTCAATGGAGGCTTCTTGCTTCTCCAATTTTGATAATTCCGTGGTAATCTGTTTGAGTTTAAGCATTATCTCAGGGTTCATCTTGGATAGATAGATAACAAAATTAAAATCCCCTTTGCTCTTTTCCGGTCTGGAACAAATATGTCCAAGTTTCTTGATAATAAAGAAAATATCTGTCATGTCGCCTTTGACAAAAAGTTTATGTCTTTCTTTATTATTAGGAATAGGAACCGGTTGAATATCCCACTTAGCAATCATAAAATATCTCTCTGTGGCGCTAAAAGCGCCATATCTGCATACACAGGCAACGAGGCGCTATGCTTCATTCCCGTGGCGCCTATGGCGTCACGGGGAAAGGACAAGTCGAAGAGGCAAGCATGTTAGCGTAGTCCACTCTGCGATTTAGGGCTTAAAAATCGCAAACGAATTAAATTAAAATCAAATCCGAGATTATATCCACAATGAAACTGTAGTTAAAATTTTCTCTTTCAATATGTCTAAAGAATATTTTATTGGTGTTGAAAACATTTTCAATATCGTAAATCATTTCTTGAGGCATATCTCCCACGCATATAAGACCCATGGCGCCATATTCAGTAACAAGCGCCTGCGCACTATCGCCTTTCATCTCAGGTTCGCATACTTTTACCAATGGTCTTTTGACAAACATCGGTTTGCTTTCCGATTTAAGACATATTGCGTCCATAGTATTCAAAATTTCAGCGCATAAAACTTCATCACTAATGGTATAAAGAAAAATCAAAGGCTTTATTCTTTCATCCGGAATACCGTCGGGAATTTGCTTTTCAACCAAATCCTTGATATTACCGACATACTTCATCCTATTGGTTTGTGAAGGATTATCTCCGGGCGCGGCCATTATGGTTTCCTCACCTGCATCTGGGACATCATCAGAATCGGATTGAAAAGAAGATTGAACAAGACTGAGTCCCTCCACGGCACCGGGACCGTCCGACATAGTTTGTTGCTCAGTGTCTGCGGGCTTAAGCGGAGCGGCCATAGCTTCCGCGGGGATTTCCTGCGGCGATTGAGATACTTCATCCGAAAAAACTGAATGCGTAGGCTCTAAAACAATGGTTTTATCATCATCCGCTTCAGAAGATAATTCAACAGGAGCATTCAATTCCAAACCGCTTTCAGAGCTTTGATTATCCGTATTTTCTTCCGAAGCTTTTTCAGCCTCAATTTCGCCGGAATTGGCTTCCATAGCTTGTTGCTCAGCATCGGGGGACTTGAGCGGAGTAGCCATAGCCTGTTCACCGTCGGACGCCTCTTGATCAGTTTTAACGGATGATTCGCTTAACATTGTTTTAAAATCTTCAGGGCCGGCAATAATGGTTTTTTCACTTATGCCTTGAGACGCGGCCGGTTCATTATTGGATACATTTTCATTGACAGGATTTAAAATAGCTTCCGATTGGACATCAGCATCGCTATTCTGATTGTTTTGAATACTATCATTTTCGGATTTAAGATCCTTATTTTCTTCATCAAAATTCATAAAACCTCCTGATAAATTTGTAACGCTTTCCGCTGCAATTTCTTGTTTTTGCATATCCCCGCTTTTGCCGAGTTTTCGGCCGTCAAACGCTATAATTTGTTCAGCGGCGACGGATTTATCATCATACTCATTTTCAGCAAGTTTCATAAGAGTTTCTATATCCGGCGCTCCTAAATATTGATTCTGCTCTAAGGATTCTTTTTTTTGAGAATCCTTCTCTTTATCTAAAGCGGAAACACTGGGAACAACTTCAAAAGGCGGAAATCCCGTGCGCGATAGATTTATTGATTCATTCATATCAGATTCCGTAGCGGTTTCCTGCGTCTTAAGCAAACCATTTTCAAATGTCATTAAATTTAAATTTGAGTTTAAATTTGAATTATTTTTTTCAGCTTCATCCGCGATACTATCATTTTTTCCGCTATCGGATATTATATCCTGCCGAATAGATGAATGCTCGGCATTCAAATCTTCTTGCGGACGAACCGCTTTATTATCAAACATGGAATCTTCTTTCTCAATGTAATCGAATTTATTTTTTTTCATTATATCCGGCATTTTGATATCAGATAAAATGGAAGGCATTCTGTTTAAAAGACCGTTTAAATCGGAAAGTATCTTTTCTATAGATTCTTTGCCATCTTCCATTTCTTTCTCACCTTTATATTCCATATAAAATCTCCCCAAAATATCAGGCGCAAAGGCATAGGTCTCATATAATGCAAAAGCCATATTTGAGGACAATAGCCATGCCGATAACTATTATTAATTATAGCATTTGTTTTTAAAAGTGTTTAGGTCAGAAATGGGAAATGGGGAAATGGGGTCAGCCACCATTTTCCTAACCATTTTCCACCTCAGAGGTGGAAAATGGTTAAGCTGCCGCATGCAGCATAATTCTTAAATAATTTTCCTGTCTCTTAAATCGCCATAATAAATGGTGTAAATGGTGGCTGACCCCATTTACAAGGGGGCGGTCCCCCTTGACCCCCCAATAATCAAATTCACCCTGTTAAATTATTTAACAGGGTGACACGGGCATCAACGGCAACGGACATAGTAGCCGTTGCGCTTATTGGTGCTGGCCACACCGCCACCGTAGAAGGGCACATGCCGCGCGGAGGCGGAGCCTGTTTCCTCGGAAGACCAAAACCAATAATCGCATGTCTTAGCTCTTCTCCCGCCTGTACATTCATTCTTATACATGTTTTTGAGCTGAGCTACTGTCGGCAAATTCCCGCCGCAATAAGCCAT
>JAKLQJ010000132.1 GCA_022013385.1 Elusimicrobiota bacterium | reverse complement strand
TTTTATTTGAGAAATCCTTTTTTCAATAAGAACGCCGCATGAATTCATTTCGGGAGAAATGCCCAAGCCTTTGCAATAATCTATTATTTCGCCTATATCATCCCTTAATAAAGGCTCCCCGCCGCTAAAAGAAATTTTCTTTGTTCCAAGTTTTTTCAATTGTTTAATTATGGAAAATATTTTTTCTTTTGACGGTTCTTCAACTTTCGTATTCCATACATTGCAATAGGAACACTTATTGGGGCATCTATTGGTGATTTCCATTCTAACCGCAATCGGTATTCTCTTATTAAAAAATTTAACCATAACAAAATCACCGACCGATAATATTTTCTGCGCCATGTTCATACTCCACCCCACTTTAATACCCATACTCTTTTCAAGCTCATGGTAATGGTGGCAAGGCTGAATTTTGAACTGCCGTATTTGCGTTCAAGATATGTTATTGGCACTTCTTTAATTTTTAATCCTTTTTTAAACCCAAGATAAAGCATTTCAATCAATGACTCGGTTCCTTCAATGGACTTCAAATAATCCAATCCGATTTTTTCCAAAGCATCGCGTTTAAAGCATCTGTAACCGGAAGTGCAATCATAAACATCTTTTATGCCAATACTGTATTTAATGTAGAGATTGGCAAGCTGCCCCAGAAATAACCTAAACCATGACCTGCCCACCTCTCCGCCAAAAGATATGTATCTTGAACCTATCACCATGTCAAAATTCTCGCAGTTATAAATAAGCTCTCCGATATCAGATGGATTATGCGAAAGATCAGCATCCATTTCTATTATCAAATCGGCGCCTTTTGAAAGGGCTATTTGAAAACCTTCTTTTATCGCGCTACCTCTTTCATTGCCGATATTTGTTTTTTTCACATAGTGAGCCTCGACTTTAGGGTAAAGTTTTGAAAATCTTTTTATCTCCTCGCGGGTGCCGTCATGCGAACTATCCATCACAATCATATTAATGCGCGGATATGATGCCGAAATCTTTTTCATTAACTCCATAATATTGTCTTTCTCATTGTATGCCGGTATTACCACATAAACTTTTTTATCCTCTCCATTAGAGAAGGCGCCACCAGTACAACCTACGCGGTTGTACTGGTTACACGGGGGAGCTTTGACATCCGTATGCAAATAATTAAGTAGCATCTTTAAACCCACTATTGTGTATCTTGCAAACTCATCAATTGACTTAATTTTGCGAAGGGTCCCTAAAATATAACTCGGCCTGAAATAAAAACTGTAATAACTCCATTTAAGCAACTTTTCCGCCTTATCCTGCGGCATATTCCAAAGCGTGGGAATTCTTTCTTCCCCCACCTTCAATGAAACAAACTCTTTCCAGTAATCAAAGCCGGTTTTTTGAACCAGCTCTTTATGAAATTGTGTATCGGGCTTGGGAATGGCTCGGCATATCTGCACATAATCCAAATCCAAATCCTTGGCAAACTTAACAGTTTGCTTGATAGACTCTTTGTTGTCTCCGGGGTTGCCAACCATTAAAAAACCAAGATTTCTTATTCCGAATTTTTTAGCGGTTTTAATAGCGTAAGACACCTGCCGCGGCGTAATTTCTTTATTCACCTGATTTAAGACATTCTGAGATGAAGACTCTATCCCCCAAAATATCATTCTACACCCCGCTTTTGACGCCATGTTCAATACATCCTCATCGACAAGATCCACTCTTGACCTAGCGGTCCATGTTATATTGATTTTCCTTTTTATTATTTCCTCACAGAATTTTATTGACCACCGCTTATTAACAAAAAAAGTCGCATCAAAGAAATCTATCTCCCTTATTCCATAATCGTAGTAACACTGCTCTATCTCTTTTATCACATTATCAACACTTCTCTGCCGCCAATGTCCCAAAGCCGCTATCGCGCAAAACTTGCATTTGTAAGGGCAACCGGTGGAAGTAAGCATGATGGTAAAGTTTTTTACCTGAGAAACAAAGGAATGGTATAGGTGATTTGGCAATAAATGTCTTGCGGGAAAGGGATAATTATCAAAGGGCGCAAGATAATTGGACGCAGGATTAACGATTATAGCGCCGTTCTCGTCTCTCCGACATAAACCAGGTATCTTTTTATATTGCTTCTCATCTCCAAAACAATTTAGAAACATCGGCAGACTTTCAACCGCTTCGCCGATTAAGCCAAAATCTATTTCCTTGTGAGCCATTGTTTCATAAGGATAAATGGATAAATTTATGCCGCCCGCTATTATAGGTTTGCCGGTCATCAGTTTAAAATATCTTATCCAGTCAAGCGTTTCCTGAAAACCATATGTGTCCAAGCGAAACCCTATTAAATCGGGGTTAAAAGCGTTTACTCTTTTGAGCGCGTCTTCCTTTGATAATTTTAATGCGTGCGCGTCAATTAAAATCACGCCATGCCCCTCTTTCTCTAAAATAGCTGCGATATAAGCCACTATAATAGGGGGAGCAAGCGTAAATTCCTCATCCACCACTTTTAAATTTTCGGAAAATTTCCGATGGTGAAATGGAGCATGAATTAAGGCTATTTTCATATCAAATCACCTTCTTTAATTTTATTTCTTATCTCGGCGCTTTGCCTAAATATTTTCAAACCGAACTTGTTCTTAAGAGTTTTCGTTAATAGCTTTAATGCCTGCTTGGAATTAAAAAACGAATTTATCTGAAGATTACACTCATGAGTGCAACAACAACTCCCGTTTCCGATATAATCCCTTATTCCGGAAGCATTCGCTGAAAACCAGAGTTTTTTAAAATCATAATCAGATTCCCGCAAATTACCCATTTTTTTACTCAGTATTTCACATGGGTAAACATTCAATGAACTATCTATCATCGCGCTTAATCCGCCGGCATAACACTCTAGAGGATATTTGCCGGTTTCAACTATCTCATGTATCAACCTGCTTATCTCGTTTTTGTACGCATGATAAAACTCATAATAAAAACCACTGCTCTGTTTCTTATCCGCCAACCATTTAAGAATATCCCTATACAACTGGCGGTAATTTTTCACTTCCGCAGCTTTAATTGAACATTCCTTAAGATCACCGCGAATAAAGTTCAAGCCTACTATATCCGGGGACAATTTATCCATTACATAGGAAGCGGTTTCCGCTAATGACCGCTCATTTAATTTGGACACCGTAAGTAAAATTCCTATTTTTAAGTTTTTATGTTCACGCTTTAGCAATTTGAGTTCAAAAAATGTTGCCGCCGCTTTATCAAAACTTCCTTTCATTCCCCTTATACTGTCATGAGCTTCGCCGATACCGTCAAGAGAAACCTTTACAAGAATAGAAGATTTGTCCCGGCATATTCTAAGTATCTCTTTAGTAAGCTCCACAATTCTTCGCGTAAAATATCCGTTGGTCGGTATGGAAATTCGTCTAACCTTGTTGACATTAACAAGAAGAGCGACAATTTTAGGGATATCACTCCTCAAAAATGGTTCGCCGCCGGCTAAACTTACAAAACTAAACCTTCCCATTGTCGGAAGAATTTTCTTCAGTTCATCAATGCTAAATTCGTCATTATTCTTGTTTAGATCTCGCCAGTAAAAACAATGCCGGCATTTTAGATTGCATTTATTTGTTACAAATAGCGTTATCTGTTCCGGCATTGCCGCCAAACTATGAAAAACAATCTTTTTGCCCCAACGCAGTTTTTCCGAAACGATATCTTTAATTGAATTGGTTGTTTTAAAAAGGCATTCAATAATGCCGCTCAGAACCGCCAACAGCGCGATAAACATTTCGCAGAAATAAACAAACATACATCCGACAGCGACAAAAACACCGCCATTTTTCTTCATAAGGCTAAAGAAATTAAGATTCAGAGATATAAGCGCTAAAAAAATAAGCAGACCTAAATAAACAAAAACCGGGTTTTTGAACGCAAAAGCGCAAAACGCGCTAAATAAAGCCGCGCCTGACAAAAACATAGTCCAAATTTCATTAGACATACCGTTTATTTTATTCAGTGAGAATGTAATACCTGAATCGCCTTTAAAATATCCGCTCAAAAATATTTTTGTTTTGGCAAGGACCTTGTGATAATCGCATTCTAACAAACCGAAAAGAGTATATTGTTTTAAATGCTTCACGCGAACATTTTTATTCAACAAAATCTTATAACCGGATTTAACCAGCCGATGCGCTATTTCCACATCTTCGACTTTTTCAGCGTCAGAATTAAATCCGCCGATTTTTGTAAATACTTCTCTCTTTATGGCAAAACAATAGCTGTTAATCCCGGATATAAGTTCCCCATTTTCCAATTTTGATATATTGTGACACTTGTAATAATTTCTCGCCAACTCGGCAAGGTTCTTTTTAGAACAATCTATGTCATAAACTCCCTGGACAACATCAATATCCGAGTATTCATCAAAAGAATTTTCAATCTCCACAAGCCAATTATCCGCGGGCAAGATATCGGAATCAATAAACACTATGATATCGCCGGCGCATATCTTCGCTCCCTCATTTCTGGCAATTGCCGCACCACACCGTTTATCCAGCGATAAGACCTTTACCCCGTTAGAAAAAGTTCGCAATTCCCGCCTGGGATACAAGTTAGAAGTTTCGGACGGCGGTTTAATGCCGCCATCTTTACCCGCGAAGCGCCCATTGTCTGTAACGGGGTTTACCGAGAATTTTTTCACTTTATCCAAAGTATCGTCTGTTGAACAATCATCTACAACAATAATCTCATGCGCAAGCATTTTTTGAGAAAAACATACCGAATTCAGGCATTCATAAATAGTTTTGCCTGAATTATACGCCGGAATAATTAGAGAAAATTTCTTATTCATTTTTAGCCGCTATTGTCCGTTTTGCTGAATTTTTTACATCCTCATCAACATAAGAGAGCGATAAACTCACATCGGAAACATAAGCACTATCATTTTTTCTCGTCAAGCATTATACTTTCTAAAGCTTCAATCCTTTTTTGGGAGTTTTAATTCCTGCGCGCGCATATATTTTTATATTATAGTATATAAGGGTTATCGCAGAAAAAGATTGATTGAGTTCCAAAGTCTTTTTGACTGAGTTCTCAAAACCGACAGAATTCATAGATTGAGCCTCCAAATACAGATGATAGACTAAAGTATAACATAGAACGCAAATTACATACGACAATCACAGATTACGCAAAATTTCTGCGGTTTTTGCGCCCATATTCTGCAACCTCAGCGTCTAAAAAAAGAAGCCGTTTCAGCTCCCTCTAGCGGTATCTAATCCCGAAGACAGCTGAAACGGCCCAACACAAAATCCGTTTACTCTTGGCATACAGTAAAGGAGCTTATCTACCCTACTTGTCCGCCGTCGTCGTGGCGGAAACCCTTTACCCTACACCCTAATCTCATCTTCGGCAACCTGACCTCCCGATGTTCGGGATCTTGGCTTTGCGCCTCTCGCTTTAGCGGGATTTGCTATTATCGCGACACAAAACACAACACCTTTAGGCTCTGGAAAAGAATTACCTTATCATTTGGTCATTCACATAGTTTATGACACCTAATGAGCCATAGGCTCGTTGTTCCGGAAGCTCAGATTTAAGTGGAGTTCAAGGCGCGACAAGCGAGAAGGCTTTCCGCCTGTGAGCGCGAAGCAACGAAGAAATCAACAAAATATGAGCTTCCCCATAG
>JAKLQJ010000131.1 GCA_022013385.1 Elusimicrobiota bacterium | reverse complement strand
ATTGCCGTAAATTATCGAGGTATTGCTTTGCTCGGCTTTTAAAACCTTGGATTCTGAAATTGAAATATTTTTGGCCAAAGATTTGGCGAATTTACGGCCTCTTTTGGGCGAAATTTCAACATCACTTTTCATCTTCTTTCTGCTGCCAAAAAGTTTTATAAAATCGGTTCTGAACTGAGCGTCGTAAACAGCGTCTATTATTAGACCCTTTTTCCCTGAAAGTTCAATCGCCAAAATCGCCGAGTTCGGGTTTTCCGCAAGAACGGAAACTGAATCTTTTTCTTCCACATATGCAATCGGCAACACATAAGTTTCAAAATGTCCATCGCTATAAGAAATATCCATAAATAAAATCTTCGCGCAGTCTTCTTTGTATGAAACGCGCATAATGTGGGAAATTTTGAGTTCTCTTAATTTCCTTCCTTTGCCGCCGAACCATCTGCATTTTTTAACATAAGATTGAAGAATTTTTTCAAAAAACGGTATATTCTCCTCTTCCAGCAAGGCTGAGTATGAAGCCGAATTTATTTTTATTTCAGATATCTTCCCCTCAAGAGCTTCTTCTTTTTTCTCCTCTTTTTTAAGCTGAAACCAATAACAATGATGCAAACTCGGAGTTAAAATATATGGCTGCTCTTTTATCTGAGGGAATTCGTTTCCGCTGAACATTTCAATAGGCGTATATCCGGCGTATTCGGAAAGATTTAAATTAACCACTTGCGAAAATCTGGACAAATTAACCGCGACCAAAATAATCTCGTCGCCATATTTTCTGATAAAGGACAATATTTTGGAGTTATCGCTTTGGACTATTTCAAAAGAGCCCCTGCTGAAAGCTTTGAAACGCTTTCTCAAGCTTATTATTCTCTTTGTCCACCAAAGCATTGACGAAACATTGCTCTCCTGATTTTCAACATTTACTGACTCATAATGGTATTCCGGGTCTATGATAATCGGGAGAAAAAGCTTATGCGGATTGGCGCATGAAAAACCCGCGTTTCTATCAGGACTCCATTGCATGGGAGTCCTGACGCCGTTTCTGTCGCCCAAATAATAATTATCTCCCATGCCCAGCTCGTCTCCGTAATACATGACGGAAGTCCCCGGCAAAGAAAATAAAAGCATGTTCATCAATTCTATTTTTCGCCGGCTATTGCCGAGAAGCGGAGCAAGCCTTCTCCTTATGCCCATATTGATTCTCGCTTTCATGTCGCGGGCGTATACCTTATACATATAATCCCTTTCTTCGTCAGTAACCATTTCCAAAGTCAATTCATCGTGGTTTCTGAGGAAAATTGCCCATTGGCAATTATCAGGTATCGCCGGAGTTTGATCGAGTATGTCCGCTATGGGGAAACTTTCCTCCATCCAAAGAGACATGAAAAGACGAGGCATCAAAGGAAAATGGAAAGCCATCTGGCATTCATCGCCTTTGCCAAAATATTCCGCAACATCTTCCGGCCACTGATTGGCCTCGCAAAGAAACATTTTGTTTTTATGTTTTAAATCCACATGGGCCCTGAGTTTTTTAAGAAAAGCGTGAGTTTTAGGAAGGTTTTCGCAATTGGTTCCTTCTTCCTCATAAAGATACGGAACCGCGTCTATTCTCATCCCGTCAACGCCCATGCCGAACCAAAAATCCATGACTTTAACTATCTCTTTTTGAACCGCGGCGTTTTCATAGTTCAGGTCGGGTTGATGACTGTAAAACCTATGCCAATAATGGGCTTTGGCCGCCGGGTCCCATGTCCAATTTGACGATTCAAAATCATTAAAAATTATCCGCGCGTCGGAATATTTGTCCGGAGTATCATTCCAAACATAAAAATTCCGCCAAACCGATCCCGGTTTGGCCAAGCGCGCCCTTTGAAACCAAGGATGCTGGTCTGAAGTATGGTTTATAACAAGTTCGGTTATAACTCTTATGCCGTGGGCATGCGCGACTTTTAATAATTCCTTGAAATCCGTCATACTTCCATACTCCGGATTTATTTTGTAATAATCGGAAATATCATACCCGTCGTCTTTCAAAGGAGACGGATAAAAAGGCAAAAGCCAAATAGCGGTAATGCCCAAATTTTGAAGATAGGGAATTTTATTTATCAATCCTCTGAAATCGCCTGTTCCATCGCCATTACTGTCTGAAAAAGATTTAACATTCAATTCGTAAATAATAGCGTCTTTATACCACAAAGGATCATTTTTAAGCTTGGTTTTGGATGGAGACACCCTACCACCCGCTTGTCCTGCATGGCGGGACTTCTGTATTTTCCCTCTGGAATCTAAAAGATTCCGAGGACTTTGGTCCATGGAATTCCATGAATTCCTACGGGGTAAATCGCCCTCCAGGCGATAAGCAGGTGGTAGGGTCATATTTTTTTCTTTAGTTGCCTTTTAATGCGACAAATTATATTCCGATTTTTAGGCTTAATATATGCGCGCCAATGGCTTGAGGGTCAAGCTCAACATAATTGCGGCTTGAATTCCATCTGTATTCGGCGCCGGTCAAAAGGTCTTTAACCGTATAAATTATGCCATATTCAATGCCGAGTTTTTCAAGAGGAACATTTATCCACGCGGACTGTTTGAAAACGCAATCAAGATTAACCGCCGTTATAATGGAATTTTTTTTATCCTCGCTCATTTTTAGATAAGCGATTATCATCTCATTGTCGGTTTCAATAAACTCGATGTTTCCGGTTTTTTGAAAAGCCGTATTTTCTTTTCTTATTAGATTTACTCTTTTAATCAAATCCGAAATATTTCCTTCTTTATTTCTGTCCCAGTCTTTAATTTCGTATTTGTCCGAATCCAAATATTCCTCTTTACCCTCTACTAGCGGTTTATCGGCGCAAAGCTCGTAAGCGGGTCCGTATATTCCATAATTCGACGAAAGAGTCGCCGCCAGTATAAAGCGATTGACAAAAGCGGGCCTGCCGTTTTTTTGGAAAGTTTCTGATAAAATGTCCGGCGTATTTGGCCAAAAATTCGGCCTAAAAAATTCGGCCGCTTCGGTTTTAGTAAGCTCTTCCATATAATCGGTAATTTCTTTTTTTGTATTTCGCCATGTGAAATATGTATAAGATTGAGTAAAACCGGCTTTAGCCAGCATGTACATGGGTTTTGGCTTGGTAAAAGCCTCAGCCAAAAAAATCACATCGGGATTTTTGCTTCTTATCTCTTTTATAAGCCATTTCCAAAAACCAAAGGGTTTTGTATGGGGATTATCAACCCTAAAAATTTTAATGCCGGCCTTAATCCAAAAATCAGCCACGCTTTTAAGCTCCGCTCGCAATGCCTTTGAATCTTTAGTGTCAAAATTTATCGGCACAATGTCTTCATATTTTTTGGGAGGGTTTTCGGCGTATTGAATGGTTTTGTCCGAACGCCATTTAAACCAATCGGGATGCTCTTTAATGTAAGGATGATCGGGAGAACATTGATATGCCAAATCCAAAGCTATTTCAATACCAAATTTTTTCGCCGCTTTAACAAAATTTTTAAAATCGGCCAAATTCCCAAGTTCGGGATGCACGGATTTATGCCCGCCACTACTGCTTCGGCGGGCAGGCCCGCCACTACTGCTTCGGCGGGCAGGCCCGCCGCGAGCTAAACCTATAGCCCAAGGCGAGCCGGGATCCGAAGGGCGGCAAACAACGGAATTGTTTTTCCCCTTGCGATTGCTTACTCCTATCGGATGTATCGGAGGCAGATAAATTACATCAAAACCCATATCGGAAATATAGGGCAGAAGCTTCTCGCAATCTTTGAAAGTTCCGTGCTTTTTTCCCTCGCCGCAGGATCTTGGAAACATTTCATACCAACTGCTGAAAGCGGCTCTCTTTCTTTCAACCAAAACCTCAAGAATTTTAGGATATTTGACAAGAGAATCAGTCTCGGGACATATACTCATGAGAATACTCAACTTAGGATTTAATATGATGCGCAGCTTTTCTTTATCGGTTTCAGCCAAGATTAAGGAATCTAAAAACTTCTTAATTTCGACGGCTTCCTTATTCCCTTTCGCCAGTGATTTATTTTTTATGAAAGGAAGAATCATATCCATTTCAACGGATATATCCTGCCCCGCTTCGGCTTTTTTCGCTAACGCCCTTTTATGAGTTTTAAAATTATCTATCCACGCCCGGACAAAATAGACATAGCCTTGGCCGTCTGATGGACATAGTCCCTTGATACGGCACTCGGCAGAGCCTTGTTCTTTTTCTATGACAAACTCAGCTTCCCATTCGTCATTTCCCCGATGGGACATTGAAATAAAATTCCACTTCTTTTCGGATTTGATTTTATATGCCAATTGCGCCGAAATCAAATCGTGTCCGTCGCAATATATATGAGAAACAACTTTAAGTTTTTCTCCGACTATTCTCTTTACAGGAAAAAGGCCTTCATTTATTTCAGGTTTTACTTTCTCAATTATTATTCTTTTTTCCATAATCCAAATCTATAAGGATATTCTACAATAATTGAAGCTATGCTTCATTCCCGCCATTAAGGCGGGACAGGCAAGTGTCGGCAACTATGCCCTTAGGAATCTGGAAGATTCCAAGGATGTTAGTCCTGTGAACGAAGTTACACGGGGAGAACGACCAATAATTGAAGCTATGCTTCATTCCCGCCATTAAGGCGGGACAGGCAAGTGTCGGCAGTTATACGAACGACCAATAATTGAAGCTATGCTTCCCCCATACTTCGTTGTGGACAGGCATTCCCGTGTCGCCTATTGCGCCACGGGACAGGCAAGTGTCGGCCAATAAGCGCTATAAACGACCAATATTTTCTAAATCCCGAGAACTATGACAAGAAGCGGCAACTAAAAATCTCAACAAAAAATTTATGTAATTCCTGTCTTTTTTTAAACCTGAACGAATTTAAACCCCAAAAGCTCATGTAACTTTTCACACTCGACGGAGTTTTAAAAAAAGCTTTCACCAGAATGATGAAAAATACTCCGACGGGATATGCGCATTATGTGAGCTTTTGGGTTAAACAAATCTTGTTGCGGATTATAAGGATATTTGGCATAATACATACGGATTATTATGACACATACCTTCAAAAGAGTCCTTTCCTTACCATCATTAGTGGGCGCAACTAATCATTTCCTGTTCGGGCCCCGCTCAACGGGAAAAACTTACCTTATCAGGAAACAATTACCTGATGTTAAGGTCTATGACCTGCTGGATTCGGATGTATTCAGCCGACTTGCGCGACGGCCAAAAATGCTTGGAGAAGAATTATCCACAACCGACAAGGTCGTGGTTATTGATGAGATCCAGAAGCTTCCGACATTGCTGGATGAAGTTCACCGCCTTATAGAAACTAAAGGAACGCGGTTTCTGCTTACCGGCAGTAGCGCGCGCAAATTGCGGCGCGGCGGCAGCAATCTGCTGGGCGGCAGGGCTCGCCAGGCGCGCCTATATCCGTTGTGCTTCCCGGAAATACCGCAGTTCGACCTTATCACTTATCTGAACAGGGGAGGCATTCCGCGTATTTTGCCGCTTAAAGATTATGAGGATGAACTGCGTGGTTATGCCGACCTGTACCTTCGCGAAGAAATCACGGCTGAGGCGCTGGTGCGCAACATAAGCCAATTCGCCCGGTTTTTGGACATCATGGCGCTACAGAACGGGGAGGAGTTAAACTATGAAGGCATAGCCAGCGATTGCGGCGTCCCTGCCCGCACTTTGCAGAATTATGTGCAGATACTGGAGGAAACCCTGATAGGTTTCCCTGTGCATTCGTTCCGGGCCACAAAAAAACGCAAAGCCATTACCCGCTCAAAGTTTTTTCTTTTTGACATGGGTGTAGCTAATGTAATGGCACAGCGAGGGGAGATTAAGCCGCACAGTGAATTGTTCGGCAAATGTTTCGAACACTTTATGTTCCTTGAACTGCGCTCTTACCTAGGCTACCGCAGACGGCCTCAGGCTTTGCAGTATTGGCGGAGCACAACCGGGTTTGAGGTGGATTGTGTCGTAGGCGACCGGCTGGCGATAGAGTTCAAATCCGGCGACATGGTTTCTGAAAGGCATCTGCGCGGCCTGAAAGCTTTACGGGAAGAAGGTCTCGTCAAAAACTTCGCCGTGGTTTCCCTGGACCCGCAAAAGCGCGTCGTGGACGGCATTACCGTTTATCCATGGCGCGAGTTCCTGATTGCCTTATGGGCGGATAAAATCTTCCCGCACGAATAAATTAAATCCCGAGAATTATGACAAGAAGCGGTAACTAAAAATCTCAACAAAAAATTTATGTAATTCCTGTCTTTTTTTAAAAAATCAAAAAATATGCTTGTGTACAAATAGCCAATTATTTGTATAATCGCTGTAGAACGCTTTTGCGTTTTTTATGAAATTATTCGGACTTGTATTTTCGTCTATTTTTTTACTATCCCTGTTTTTTTCAAACAGGCTTATTGCTTTTGACCTCAACCAAATAAACCTAAGTACCCTAAATAAAGACTCGGCGCTTAAATTGTTTCAAGACAGAAACATCGCGTATCCTAAACCTAATATGAACTTTGCTATTGAAGCGCAAGATAAAAAAGAACCGATAATAATTACGGTGGCAGGCTTGAGTTTCGGTGAAATAGGTTGCGGAAAACTTGAACTAAAGTATTTGCTGAATATTATCAATTTTTTCTTTCCAAAAAAGGACTATAACGATAATCTTTTGAGGGCTGAAGTTGACGACTTTAATAAAGACTATTTTTTTTATGAAGAGAATGAACCGGCGGAAATCTATATTGAAAATTTTCGCGTGCCTGACAATTATATAGAAGTAAAACTGCGCGAAGATGCTAAAAATTCGGGATATAATATAACAATCATTCCGTTTCCTTGGTCAAGAGATCCGGAAGACACCAAAGAAACTGTAAAACAATTCCAAGAAAAAATGATTGAAGTCCACCGAAAATATAAAGACACCGGCAGACCCATTCATATTCTCGCTCATAGCTGGGGAACCGTGCTTATGCATGAAACTCTCCATCGCCTGGCAAAATCAAATCCCGAAATAAATATAGATAAATTCATAACTACAGGCTCTCCTTTAATGCCCGCGAATCTCATAGTAAACCTTTTTACGAAAATAAAAATATTCAAAGAAGACATTGAAAACCGTATTTCCAAACCGACAAATGTAAAAATTTGGGGGAATTTATGGGCAAAGCACGATATGTTCTCCAATATTATAAAATCTTCGGATGAAAACATTCAAATAGATTCTGAAATTGAGAATTTTGAACCCTTGCTTATGGACATGATTTTAAACAATAAGCCGCTCAAAAAAATGGCAAAAACGGATTTGCGAAATATGCGAAATACAAAAGCATGGCATGGCGCATATATTTTTGACTATGCGGCCAAATTTAATTCCATCAATAAAGAGGTTTCTATTTCCATTTTTAAACCTCTGGTAATTCCCCATACCATTAGATAAGAAACTTCAGCAATATCTTAGTTGCAAAATTCGCAGAGAAAATATTTGTAATGTTATTAAGCTAAATGGGGAAATGGAAATGGGGTCAGCCACCATTTTTCTTTACCTTGTAGCCGCTGGAAATGGGGTCAGCCACCATTTTTCTTTACCTTGTAGCCGCTGATTAAAAGAATTTTACTTTTAATTTGATTTTGCGTGATTAAATTTTTCATTTTATTTCCCTTAGATATTGTTCTCTGACTATAAATGGTGGCTGACCCCATTTTCCCCTGACCCCATTTTCCCCATTTTCGTTTAAACTGCTATGGCTCCCGGGCATGGATTCGAACCATGAACAACGCCTCCAAAGGGCGTTGTGTTACCGTTACACCACCCGGGAATAAATCAAAACAATTTTTACAGAACTTGCCCCACTCAATAACAGCATTATTCCGTAATTTTAACACTAAGCGAGGACATTTTACCGTTACACACCCTTAAACTTACTCGCTTTCTGAGGAAGGAATTTCTACCGTAGCTTTACCCGTTTTATCCAATTCTTCATCATACGCCTTCAATATGAATTCTTCAAGTTTGGCCCTGAAGTCATTTGTTATGGGATGGGCGATATCTTTATATGAGCCATCCTTTATTTTTCTTGAAGGCATACAGACTATAAGGCCTTTATTGCCGTTAATGACCTTCATATTGTGAACAACAAAGGCATTATCAAATGTTATTGTGGCAAAGGCTTTTAATCTTTCCTCACTCCTTAAATGTATTCTAACTTCTGTTATCTCCATAACTACCCCCGTCTCAGTGTTACTCTAAAGGTTTCATATTTTAACCTTCCACAAAGAAGCCCACTAAGTTGCATTTTAACAAAACACTATCTGATATTAAATTCTACAAAAATTTTGTTAAAAAAACTCTGTTTTTTCCGCGTGAAATTTGTTTTACGGCGTCTCTCGCCGCCTTGGCGCTTGAAAAAATACCAAAAACCGAAGAGCCCGAACCTGACATCATAGCCATATCAGCGCCAAAAGATATGATTTTGTTCTTTAGTTTTTTTATCCTGCCGTATTTAGGGAAAATAGCCTCTTCAAATCTATTCATAGGCAAATCTTTCATTTCCCCTATGCCTCTGCCGCTTTTCAAGCCTCGGACAAGACGCAGGCATTTGCCGTTGCTTAACGCGACTTCTTTTTTTGACGGCAATTTTAAATTTGAATACGCCGTTTTTGTGCTAACCGGCAAACAGGGATAAACTATCGCAATGGAATATGTTTTCTTTTGAATCTTGAACGGATATAATTTGTCGCCTATGCCGCGGGCCACGCAAAAAGAATACTCGGAAAGAAAAAAAGGAACATCCGCTCCGATAGATGCCGCGATAAAAGCCAATTTTTTGCGGTTCTTTTTTAAATCAATGTCATAAATACGGCAAAGCCCTAATAAAACCGCGGCGCTATTGGCCGACCCTCCGCCAAGCCCTGCTCCGACCGGTATATTTTTCTCAAGTCTTATTTTGACATTCGGCTTTATTTTAAATTCGTTAAAAAACTTTAAAGCCGCGCTATAAATGATATTATCTTTGGGTTTATTAAGCCGCAAGTTTGAATTATTTTTCACGCGTATTGTTATTCCTTTAAAAGCGGTTTTTTCAATAGAAATATTATCAAAAACATTTATCTTGGCAAAAATCGTGATTAAATCATGATAGCCGTCTTTTCTTTTGCCGGCAATTTCAAGAAATAGATTAACTTTAGCAGGTGATTTTAATTTAATTTTATTCATAGAACGGAAGTCCGACTTCCCAGCGAGAAGACACAGTATATCTGTGAGGAAGACGGACTTCTAGCAGGTGATTTTAATTTAATTTTATTCATAGGATAGAAGTCCGACTTCCCAGCGAGAAGACACAGTATATCTGTGAGGAAGACGGACTTCTAGCAGGTGATTTTAATTTAATTTTATTCATAGAACGGAAGTCCGACTTCCGGAACAATGAGCCTATGGCTCAGCAAGTGTTGGGAGTTATACGAACGACCCAGCGAGAAGACACAGTATATCTGTGAGGAAGACGGACTTCTAGCGGACGATTTCAATTTAATAGATTTCATATCATGGAAGAGCAAATATCGGCGCGCCTTCAATTTTAATACCGGCAAGTTTTATTTTTATTTTTGAAAAAGGCGCTTTAAGCTCAATTAAGCCGGGCACATGAAATTTATTTATTTTCTTAAAGTCGCTAAATTTTATATTTGCTTTCTTCTCTCTCTTCAGTTGTATTTCATCCGCGAATATCATATTTTCGTTTAATTTAAGTTTATAGTTTCTTGTTTCAAGCCATCTCCCTCTCAATTGTGGCTTAAAACCTTCATCTCCCATAAAATATATTCCGCCGCTAAAATAATCCCGCGTTACTTCCATAAACAGTTTAAGCCAGTATTTTAAATTTTCCTTCTCTTTGTTTTCAAAGGGAATATCCCCCATTTCAAAGTCATGCGATATGGAATATTTTGATTCCCACATAGGCGTCATAAAAGGGCTAAGCGCTGTCATTTTTAAAGAATCCGTATTTTTGTAATTAAAAATCGCATCAAATTTAACTTTTTGCGAGCCGATTTTAAGATCAATTTTTACAAAGGACGCGCAGCTTGCCAAAGAAGCCCGATTATTCGCCAAAAATTTCGCCAATAATTCTGAAGATTTATTTTGTGGCAATTTAGTTTCCAGCTTTTCAAGTTTTTCCCTAATCTTTTTATTTTTCAAATCATACACGGAGGAAACTTTCCAAGAATACCAAGCCTTCTCATAGTTTTCCGTGGCCCAATATATTTCGCCCATATGATCCCACATTACGCTGTCATCGTTCAACACGCCGATGGCGGCTCTTATTTCCTTCAAGGCTTCTTCCAATTTCCCCTGTTTAAAATGCGCCCAAGCGAGAGAATCCATATAAGCGCTATTTAAAGGAGAATAATCATTAGCCAATTTTATAAATTTTTCCGCCTCATCCAATTTCATCCCTCTATCGGCCAAAGAATAGCCGAGATAATTCAAAACCACATGATCTTTCGGATTTTTTTTAAGAATAGCCCTAAAATTTTCTTCGGCTGTTTTAATATCTCCGAATTTTTCGGATATAACAGCATACTGCATTCTCGCATCCATATTATCAGGATTTTTTCCTACAACTTCTTTAAGCATTCCAAGAGATTTTTCCGTTTTATTTGTATCGTCATAACCCAAGGCCAAAAAATAAGCTATTTCAGTATCGTCCGGCCATTTTTTATTGGCTTCCTCCAAAAGCTTTATCGCCTCACTGTAACCGCCGCTCTGCGTATAGTAAAAACTAAGCCTTAAACACAATTTGGGATCTTTACCCATTTCTTTTGAACTCTCAAGATATTTAATCGCCGCTTTAAAATCTTTTCTATGTTCGTTTATTATAGCCAACCAAAAACACGCCGATGAATTCGAATTATCAAATTCATACGCCTTTAAAAAATATTTCTCCCCCTTGTCTATACTCTCTGAATTGGAATAAAGCTCTCCGACATAATTAAAAAGCTCCGCATTTTCCGGGCTAATATTCAGAATCTCATCATATTGCGCGATCGCCGCCGCCGTGTCTTTTTTTACTTCATAATATTCCGCCAGCATATACCTCGGCAAAAGATAAAACGAATTTTCTTTTATTGCCAGCTCAAGATATTTTTTCATTTCCTCAAGTTTATTTTTTGAACTGTAAACGGAAGCCATTTGATAATAAACTTCCGCGGAATTTTCAGGGTGAAGCGTAAGATATTTTTCAAAATACTCTAAAGCTTTTTTATAATCGCCCTTAACACTAATGTTCGCAAGCCGGTATAAAGCGTCCGCGTTCATATCGTCTAT
This sequence comes from Elusimicrobiota bacterium, assembly GCA_022013385.1. Lineage (GTDB taxonomy): Bacteria > Elusimicrobiota > Elusimicrobia > Elusimicrobiales > UBA9959 > JAKLQJ01. The sequence goes on along the minus strand of JAKLQJ010000131.1, from coordinate 2,877 downwards.
TAAAATCGCTTTCTCAAAAGCTTCTTTTGCCGGCTCTATTTTTTCCTGCGCCCATTGCACATTGCCGTATAAAACCCAATTATCGCTGGTTGCCGAATCAATTTTCACGATATAAGCCGCCCATTCCTCGGCTTGTTTGAATTGGCCCATAAGTACGGCAAGATTTAAAGCCTGTTTATAGGCAAAAAGAGCTTCCTCATCCATGATCATTGTCTTCTTATATTCTTCTATCGCGTCGCTATAATTGCCTCTGCGCTCCAAAATAAGACCTTTTATAAAATGCAGATAGGCTGATTTATTGGACGCGAAAACATCGCAACTCAATAAACTGATGAAAATGCTCAGAATTAAAATTTTGAATTTGGCCATCATAAATTACAAACAATAAGGCTATAAGCGACGCGCCATTAACTAAAACTTGGAAGCGGGAGAAAAAACCCTAAAATCTATTCTTGTAAATATATTATTGCGATTTTCAAGTTCAGACAAAAATGTTTCGTCTATGTTTTTTTCAATAATCTGAGTAAGAAGATTATTGGCATTCTCACAATGATCGTTTATTCTGGAAAAAGCGTAGTCGGAATGAGAATTTATATACATTAAAAACGGCCAATCCGAATTTTGGCTCAGAAGCGTCTCGCGAGCGGCTTGATTTAAAGCTCTTATTGTCACATTATTAATTGCTTGGTTTTTAAATCTGCCGGCTGTTTCAATCATTCTTTCGGTAGCGGCAATTATATGTGGATAAATTTTATCATTAGACTCGTTTATCCAAGGATCAAAATATCCGTTTTCGCCCCATGAAGACATCTCCGGTTCAATGGATTCCGGCTCTTGGCAAGAATCAATATATTCGCCGGGCAGAACAAATTGAAGAGGCAATCTTTCCTCTCTTATTCTCCTTATGATAGCTTCAAGAAAAGCAGGACCTTCAAACCACCAATGTCCGAACAATTCGGCGTCATAACATCCGACAATAATCGGTTTTATCGATAAATCGGAATAAATATCATCCATCTGCTTCAACCGTTTAATTAAAAAATCTTCGGCATGGCGCGCTATTGTGGCTTTTGCCAAATCGGGGTCATATAAAGCTTTTTGGGATAAATCAACATTGCCGGTAACCCTATGATACTTTATGCCTAAAGGTTTTCTTCCCTTGCCCATGCCCAAGTACGGTTTTATATATTCGTAATCGGCGTCATAGCCTAAGTCCCTATAAAATTCCCTGTAAGAACTATCGCCCGGATAGCCGAATTTTGAACTCCAAACTTCTCTTGAAGAATCAATATCTCTCGCAAAAATATTCAAACCTTTTTGAGTTTTTAAGGGAGCATAAACTCCGTATCTGGATTTCTTAACGGCATGCGATTCCACAAAAGTATAATCAAAGCCCGCCAATTTAATATAGGTGTCAAGCCTTTTGTCATAAGCACATTCCGGCATCCAAAAACCTCTGCTTTTTTTATTAAATCTGTCTTGATAATCATCCGCCGCAACAGCTATTTGCGCTCTTAAAGCTTCGGGGTGAGCAAGGAGAGGAAGCACGGCGTGAGTAGCGGAGGCTGTGATTATTTCTATAAGACCGGCTTGCTGAAATTGTTTAAAAGGAGTAATAAGATTGCCGTCATAGCGCCGCATGGTTTCAGCGGCAAGAGAATAAAGTTTTTCATAAACCTTTAGGGTTTTCAAAAGTAACGGATTATCGGATGTATTGCAAGTTTCTTTGGCAATAAGCTCAAGTCTGGAATTTATATAATCATTAAGTTTTTTCTCAAGCAATTTATTTTCAAGCATCGCGCCGAGAGTGGGAGAAATGGAAATAGCAATGGACGGTCTTATGCCGTCTTTGGCAAGATTTTCCAGCATTGAGATAATGGGAACATAGGTTTCCACCACAGCTTCAAAAAACCAGCTTTCCTCAAAAATATCCGTTGTTCCCGGATGATTAACATATGGAAGATGCGCGTGCAGCATAAGCATCAAAGAGCCCTTTGAACTCACCCTACCACCCCCTCAGTGGCGCCTATGGCGCCACTCAACAAAATACCAATTAAAAATTGGTGAGTAGGTGGTAGGGCCACCCTACCACCTACTTTGGCGCTATAAGCGCCACTATAAAAATACGCTTCGCAAGCAGGTGGTAGGGTCATACTGACTCCTTTTTGAAAAAGCCGGAAGCATATGTGTTTGTAACTTCCGCGCTTTCAGTGCCCGGAACGCTTATTATATTGGATTCCAACAGCTGAATATCTTTTCCCGACGATGTTTGGGCATGCATAACGGCGTAATAATTTTTGCCTTTTTGCGGAATATCCACATATTCTTTGAATTTGTTCCAACTTAGGATTTTTTGACAGGCAAAAGATCTTTCTTGAGCATAATAAAACTTTAGGATTATGTCTTTTTTAAAATCTTTGTTTAGGAAATTTTCGGTTTTCGCTTTGTTCCAACGCCAGAAAACAAAAATCTTGCCAGGATTTTTTACAAGCAAGACCAAGCGTTCACTAAAGGAAGGAAGTATTTTATTCTGATCATCCATATCCATAATCCCGCTACTAAAATACTCTACCAAAATTTTAATCAAAAAAGAACAAAAAAAAACCGTAGTATTTTTTTAAGGAATAGGGTTTAGGGTTTATGGTATAGTATTTGGAAAGGCGCTGTAACTTTACAATTTTTTTTTATATCATTTAAACTGATTACTGATTACTGATTACTGATTACTGATTACTGATTACTAGTGTAGTGCGTCGTAAATAACTTGACATTTACTATTTACGCATCTTGCGTCGTGGTTTTAACCCCGCGGGTTTTTTCTACAACCAAGTTTACCCAACCCACGGGGTAAAAACAAGCATTTAAATGTAAAGAAGT
>JAKLQJ010000130.1 GCA_022013385.1 Elusimicrobiota bacterium | reverse complement strand
GTAAATAACTTAACATTTACTATTTACGCATCTTGCGTCGTGGTTTTAACCCCGCGGGTTTTTTCTACAACCAAGTTTACCCAACCCACGGGGTAAAAACAAGCATTTAAATGTAAAGAAGTGTTGGACGCACTACACTAGTCACCAGATACCTTGTTGCCTAATAGCCTTGTCTTGTTTTCTATTACTTGTTGCGTTTATAAAAATTCAGCTTCAATCATAATATCGGGGCCAATTTGTTTTATGCTTTTAAAATGCGTCTTAATGCCCAAATTCTTCCTATTTTTATTTAATATGTCCGGCCAAACCACCGAATTTTTTGATTTCTCACCGCCAATAATAAGGGGGGAGAAAAAACCTATAAATCTATCCGCAAGTCTCTGAAAAACAAAAGAACCTAAAATTCTTCCTCCGCCTTCCACGAATAAATGTCCGATACCCATTTGTCCCAATTCTTTCAGAAGGGCTTTTAAATTCACCCTTCCGTTATTATCTTTAGAAAGTATCATAATTTCAATATCCCTCTTTCTAAGCTTTGCCGTTTTTATTTTTGAAGCTTTTTTAGTGGTCGCGATTATAACTCTTTCATTTTCTAAAACCTTGGCATTAAGACTAATTCTGAGCGACGAATCAACTATCACAATAATCGGTTGTTTTTTTACTTTTATATGTCTTACATTTAAAAGAGGATTATCTTTGATGATTGTTTCAATTCCGACTAAAACAGCGTCAGACTCGGCTCTTAATTTATGAGTTTCAATTCTGGACTTAAGAGAGGATATCCAACGCGAACGACCCATAAAATCGGCAATTCTTCCGTCAAAACTCTGCGATATTTTAAGCGTTACATAAGGAATTTTTTGCAGTATAAACTTATTGAAGGCATAATTTATATCTTCACATAACTTTTCAGAAACCCCTGCTTCCACTTTTATTCCGGCTTTAGTCAAGATTTTTAGGCTTTTTCCGCGATGCGCCGGATTAAAATCCAAAGCGCCTATTATGACTTTTTTTATTCCCGATTGTATAATGGCATCACTGCAGGGCGGAGTTTTTCCATAGGTGGAGCACGGTTCAAGCGTAATATAGAGAGTCGCCTCTTTAACGGATGTTTTGGCGCTTTTTATGGCGTTTATTTCAGCATGCGCCTTGCCGTATTCTTTATGATAGCCCTTGCCTATAATACGGCCGTTCTTTACTATTAAAGCTCCAACCATCGGATTTGGATGAGCATTATAAATACCCTTATCGGCAAGTTTAATAGCCTTGCTCATAAAAAAATCATCTGTTTTTTTAACAGCGTTTTTTTTATTGCTCATGTCTTCTATTCCAGAGCCATTGCTTAATCGCCCAATCACTTAATTTCTTAATCACTTTTGTTCCTAGATTTTCTTGAACAAATTGGACATTTCAATCGCGGAAAGGGCGGCATCTGAGCCTTTATTGCCTTGTTTGGTGCCCGCTCTTTCAATAGCCTGTTCAATATTGTCCGCCGTAATTACTCCAAAAATAATAGGCTTTTTATTTTTAAAAGAAGCTTGCGCTATCCCTTTTGCGGTTTCAGCCGCGATAATATCAAAATGAGGAGTATCTCCTCTGATAATGGCGCCAAGACAAATTATGGCGTCAAATCTTTCGTCTGCAAGTTTGTCGGCGGCCAATGGAATTTCAAAAGCTCCGGGCACTTTGACGATAGTTATATTTTTATCGTCCGTTCCATGCCTTTTTAATGTGTCCAATGCCCCTTCCAAAAGTTTAGCGGTTAAAAAATCATTAAACCGTGACACGACAATGGCAAACTTAAGATTTTCCGCTATTAATTTTCCTTCAATTGTTTTCATTTTTTTCTCCTGGTTTTTTTATCTGCTACTTGCGACCTGCAACCTGTGACCTAGTACAGCGACAAAGTAATTATGCAACAAGGAGCGCTTTTACCCCGTGGGTTGCTGCGTAACTTCTGGTGCGGTAACATCTAGAGCATCCCGCGGGGTAAGACACTGTGGGATGCTTGCAAAACTAATTTGCCACTACACTAAATGAGATGACCTAATTTTTCCTTTTTTGTTTCTAGATAGCTCTTATTTATGTAATTGGGAGCAATTATTATGGGAACCCTCTCTACAATTTTAAGGCCATAACCTTTTAATCCGATTATTTTTTGGGGATTATTAGTCATCAGTTTTATTTTTTTTACGCCTAAATCCGAAAGAATTTGAGCTCCTATGCCATAATCCCTTAAATCCGCCTTAAAACCCAATGCATGATTGGCTTCAACGGTATCATAACCTCTATCTTGAAGATGATAGGCCTTTATTTTGTTTGCAAGCCCTATCCCGCGCCCTTCTTGTCTCATATAAAGAAGAACACCGGACTTTTCTTTTCCTATCATTTCCGTGGCCTTATAAAGCTGGCTACCGCAATCGCAACGCATTGAGGCAAAGACATCACCTGTTAAACATTCGGAATGGATGCGAGTCAGGCACGGATTTTTAATTTCACCCATAGTTAATGCTATATGCTCTAAACCCGATAATTTATCCTTGTATATGCTTAAATCAAATGAACCGAATTTTGTAGGAAGAGTGGCTGAGGCTACTTTTTCAATTAAAGATTCTTTCTTTCTTCTATAAGCTATTATATCCGCGATAGTGCCGAGTTTTAGCCTATATTTTTTTGAAAATTTTTCAAGCGAGGCAAGCCTCGCCATCTTTCCGTCTTCATCTATTATCTCGCATATCAGACCTACGGGACTTAGGCCCGCGAGCTTCATTAAATCAACACATGCCTCCGTATGTCCGGCGCGAACAAGAACTCCGCCATTATTGGCGCGAAGGGGAAAAACATGTCCGGGTCTCGTTAAATCTTCGGCTACGGATCTTTTGCTAGAAATAATTTTTAATGTTCTCGCTCTGTCATAAGCCGAGATTCCCGTAGTTATGCCTTTTTTGGCATCAACTGAAATCATCCAATCGGTTTTAAAAGGGTCGGTATTATCCCTCTCCATCGGGAAAAGATTTAGTTTTTTTATAAAACTTTCGTCCATTGGCGCGCATAAAAGTCCTTTTGCCCGCTTAATTATAAAATTTATGTTTTCAGGCTTAACAAATTGCGCCGCCATAATTATATCGCCTTCATTTTCTCTGCCTTCATCGTCGGCAATTATGACCATTTTTCCTTTTTTGATATCTTTTATTAAGTCTTCAATCGGCGCAAATATTTTTTTTCTCATTAAAATTGTCTCCTGCCAGCACATTAATTATCCGCCTACACTAAGCATGTCATCAAAAAAATCCACGCCTATTTCCGCCACTACAGCCTTGGCGGACAGGCTGGCGTATTTGATGTCATAGCTTTCCCCCGTAGATTCCATAGGAATCTAACACGGGGGACAGGCGGCACTAGTGTAGTGCGTCGTAAATAACTTGACATTTACTATTTACGCATCTTGCGTCGTGGTTTTAACCCCGCGGGTTTTTTCTACAACCAAGTTTACCCAACCCACGGGGTAAAAACAAGCATTTAAATGTAAAGAAGT
>JAKLQJ010000129.1 GCA_022013385.1 Elusimicrobiota bacterium | reverse complement strand
GGCTGTGGTAAATTCCTTTTTATGCTATCGCCGACGCCTAAAGCCATCGCCGCTTCGTGAAAAATACTTAGTCCGCTTTTGCTCGTAATTGTATCCGATGTTTTTTCAAGCCTATGGCGGGTGCCGTTTCAAAGAGCTATGCTCATCAGACGGCCAAGCCTATGGCGGGTGCCGTTTCAAAGAGCTATGCTCATCCCGCCACTACTGCATCTTCGCCACTACTACTTAGGCGCTCTCCATTACTACATCGGTGCTCCCCATTACTACATCGGTGCTCCCCATTACTGCATCGGTGAGTCCGCCGAAGTTGTAGTGGCGGAAGTCCGCCAAAGATTTAGTGGCGGAAACCCACCGATGCCGTAGTGGAGGGGGCGGGCAGGCAGACGGCCAAGTTGAAAATTCGGCAGATTTTGTTGTAAACTTGTATTCATGGGTTGCACCTCATGGGTGATTGGTAGATAATCATTATATCAGACGGTGCAACCTATGTAAATTGGAATCCTATCTCGGATACGGGGTGAAATACAATCCATTGCCGAGACCGAAGATATATCATTTAATGTATGCTTTGTTCTCGTAAAAGGGAAGTATTGCTGAAGAGCCGTGTGAGGGAAAACTTCAAGCACGGCGCTGTGAGGGGCATTAAGATATTGCCTATGGTTAAATATTGTGGCACTATCCACACCGAAAGGGGATAGAAACGGAGAATACAAAGCATACCTAAAGGAAATATTTGAAGATGTCTACTCGACGAATTTCAAGGCTATGCTCCCGCCTATGGCGGGACGGGACCAATTTAAATCATGAAAAAAGATATACTCGCGAGAAATATTGTTTTGATGGATTGCCTTGAGGCTATCGCGGGAGATTGCAAAAAAAAGAATATTGATTTAATCGCCTTAAAAGGAGCCGCCTTGTTTTTATCGGGGGTTTTTAGTTTCCGAGAAAGAGAAATGACGGATTTGGATATTCTTATAAAAGAGAAAGACAAGGAGCCGTTTAAAGAAATTTTGAAGTTGAATCATTTTAGGAAAATGCCCAATAGCTCGCAGGCTTATTTTAAGGAGATTGGTGAAAAATCTCCTCCGCTTATTCTGGATGTTCATTCTGAATTGCGCCATATAAAAGAAGTTCAAACTATATGGACATCAAAATTAGAGCAGCCTGCGGCGGAATATCCCAATCTTTTAACATTGTCTTTTGAAGACATTTTTCTTCATTTAAGTTCTCATTCCTTGCTTCATCACGGTTTGTTTTTGAAAAAGCATAAGAACGACATAATCAAATTGTTGGACTGGATGAAAAACAATAAAAAATCGGATTCCTTTTTTAAAAAAACAGCGGAAAAATCAAAATATTACGGCCTAAATCCCGTTGTGTATTATCCGCTCAAAGAGATTTTTAAATTACGGCCCGATTTATTAAGCGAGGAAAACTTTTTTTTATTTAAACCCATAGGCATGGAGAAAATTACGGCTATTTTCTTTAAATACGCAACCTCCGATTATTCCCGTTTTTTGGAATATTTTCTCCCCGTTTTATATAGGCCTTCGCTTGCTTGGAAATATATTTTTCCGCCCGCGGAATTTATTGCCGGAAGATATGGGAAAAGCGGATTTTTAAACGGTTTTTTGAGGCCGTTCCGCCTTCTGAAAAACATAATTTATGGAAATAGATAAAATGAAAATTGAAATAGCAAATTTTGTCTTTGATTTTCATTCGGAGCAAAAGCGAATTCTAAATATTTTGGAAAAAAGATACAAAAATTTTTCCGTTAAATGTCGTCCCGAATTCTCTTTTAAAATCAGTTTTTTTAAAAAACCCTCCTTGCCCTTTAGGCCAAAAATACTTTTTGAAAAAAAACGCTTAATTTTAGAAAGAGGCGATTTTTATTGCGTTTTGGATATTGAAAATAAAAAAGGAGTTCTTAATATAAGCCCCAAAGTTCAGAGCTTTGACTCTTTTTTGAGGGTATTATGCAGTTGGCTTTTAATACAGAACAACGGTTTTTTGCTCCATGCTGCGGCAATTTTAAAAAACGGAAAAGGTTTTGTTTTCCCCGGTAAATCAGGCGCGGGCAAATCCACAATAGCAAAAATGATAAAGAATAAAATTCTATCTCCTACCCCCTACCACCTACCCCCTGTTGTTTTAACCGATGAATTGATTCCCTTAAGGATAGAGAAAGGAAAAGTTAAAATTCACGGTTCGCCCTTTTGGGGCGAGATGCAATCAGGTCACAAGTCACAAGTCACAAGTCACAAGTACATGGGGTGGGGCATTAAACTTGAAAAAATATTTTTTTTGAAAAAATCAAAAATAAATAGCGCGAATAAAATTTCCAAAAGTGAATTTTATAAGAAAATGCTCAGATGCGTAATGAGTTTTTCAAAACAAAAAAATGATTTCCTGAAAATTTCCAAAACGATAAGCGAAATTTACCGGAAAACAAAAGTTTTTGATTTAAAATTTTCAAATCGCGATAACGCTTTTTTTGATATAATATAGTTAGGCAACTAGTGTAGTGCGTCCAACACTTCTTTACATTTAAATGCTTGTTTTTACCCCGTGGGTTGGGTAAACTTGGTTGTAGAAAAAACCCGCGGGGTTAAAACCACGACGCAAGATGCGTAAATAGTAAATGTC
>JAKLQJ010000128.1 GCA_022013385.1 Elusimicrobiota bacterium | reverse complement strand
CAGATGGTAGAGCGTGGCGCCATTGGCGCCAAGGTCGTGGCGCTAAAAGCGCCATCGCCCCTATTTAGTAGGTGGTTGAAAGTATTTTATCGGGGCGTGGCTCAGATGGTAGAGCGTGGCGCCATTGGCGCCAAGGTCGTGGCGCTAAAAGCGCCATCGCCCCTATTTAGTAGGTGGTTGAAAGTATTTTATCGGGGCGTGGCTCAGATGGTAGAGCGCTCGGTTCGGGACCGAGAGGTCGCTGGTTCAAATCCAGTCGCCCCGATAGGTCGTGGCGCTACAAGCGCCAAACAAACATTCCTTTAATTTACAATTTTACTTGCGCTGTCAAGTGTGTCTTGCCTTGATAAACGGTTTTTAGTATCATAATTTTGAGCGATGGATTTGAAACGCGTATATTTTAAAGTCTCGGGCAAAGTGCAGGGTATTGGATTCAGATGGTTCGTGCAGAGCACCGCGCAAACATTGCTTTTGACAGGTTGGATAAGAAATGTTATTGACGGTTCGGTTGAAGGAGAAGTACAAGGAACTAATAGCAAGGTCGCTTTATTTTTGGCTGATATAAAAGCAAAGCATATTTGGGCCGGCGTGAAAAATATTGAAATTGAAACACGCCAAACTTTGGATGAGAAAGAATTTATAATTAGGCCCACAATCTAATTCCATTTTCTCAAAAAAGGAGCATGCAATGGCGGCAAGCAAAGGACAAAATATGGACTCAACCAAGCAGTATATCAAGGCCATTAGCCAAATAAACGACCATACTCGAACCACAAAAGAAGAAATGCAGGAACTGTGGAAAAGGGTGAAACGCGGCGACAGAAGAGCTAAACAAAAAATAATGGAAATGAATCTTAAATTGGTTATCCCGACCTCTAAGAGGTTTTTATATCCGGGAGCGGATCTTATGGATTTGGTGGAAGAGGGAAATCTCGGCTTATTGCATGCCATAGATAAATTTGAGCCGTCCAAAGGATTTAGGTTTTCCACATACGCGTCTTATTGGATTGAACAATACATACGCAGATCGGTGGAAGAAAATTCCAAAACCATAAGAATCCCGCCTCACGCGTGGACAGCTTTAAGAAAATGGTTAAAACAATGGGACAATATGCATGGCAAGCTGGGCCGAAATCCGACTTTGGCTGAAATGGCTAAAAAAATGCACTGGAACGCGAATCAAGTGCGCACCGCTTTAAACGCTTCAGAGATAATGGTGGGAATAACATCTTTGGAATCTCCTTTAAACGCTTCGGAAAGTGAAGATACTTTAGGCGACATGCTGCATGAGGATGAATCATCCGCTCCTGAAAATTTGCTTTCCGTGCTACACTTGCATGATGAACTGAAATTGGCCCTGAAGGAAATAGGCGATAGGGAAAGAATGATAATTGAATACCGCTACGGTCTTACCGGACAAACCCCGATGACCTTGCATGATATCGGCAAAAAATTAAATCTTTCCAGAGAAAGAGTTCGTCAAATAGAAGAAAGAGCTCTTTTGCGCCTTAGAAGAGTCGCGGCAAAAATGGGATTAATTGAAATTTCCAGAAGACAGGATCATACGAATATTCAACCCGGCTGGCAGCAACCGAAAATTAAAACAAATATTCTCGGAGATTCTATTCCTTCAAAACCTTATACTCCTAGGAATTTAGTTAAAAAAACTCCGGCAAAAAAAACTTTAAAGCGCAAATCCTTCACAACCGCATCCCGCCGCAGGCGGGATAAACGCGGGAATAAGTAAAAATAAAAATCAGCGGGTAATCTTATATGAATGGAATAACCTTAGATGAAGTCTCACAACAAATAAAAGCCGTTATACGGGATATTCCCGATTTTCCCAAAGAGGGCATTGTTTTTAAAGATATTATGCCTCTGTTGGCAAATTATGATATTTTCAACAAAACCATAAAATTTATTGCCGACCATTATAAAGGGCGGGGAATAACCAAAGTGGTAGGTATTGAAGCAAGAGGCTTCATACTCGCCGCCCCAATCGCTCTTGAGCTTCAAGCAGGCATGGCGCCCGTAAGAAAAAAAGGGAAACTCCCCTATAAAACAATTTCCAAAACTTATGACCTCGAATACGGCCACGACACTCTTGAAATACATGAAGATGCCATAAAACAGGGGGAAAAGGTTCTTATCGTTGACGATGTTCTTGCAACAGGCGGCACGATCAAAGCCGTATGCGAATTGGTTGAACAACTAAATGGCAATGTTGAATCAATCGCAATGCTGATAGAATTGGATTTTCTCAAAGGCCGTGAAAAAATAGCCAACTATGATTTATTCTCTTTGATAAAGTATTAAAGCAGCGTGGCAGGCACTAGTGTAGTGCGTCGTAAATAACTTGACATTTACTATTTACGCATCTTGCGTCGTGGTTTTAACCCCGCGGGTTTTTTCTACAACCAAGTTTACCCAACCCACGGGGTAAAAACAAGCATTTAAATGTAAAGAAGT
>JAKLQJ010000127.1 GCA_022013385.1 Elusimicrobiota bacterium | reverse complement strand
CGTTTGCGAAATTCATCTATAGTCAAAATAATCGGCGCCAACGGATAATGATAGCGCGACAATACTTCGGAGCTACGCTCACTGAAGCAATCCGCTGTTTTTTTCCTATCTTTTTTATTCTTAATAAGAGCTAAAAGATCTATGTCGCTTCCGGGACTCAAACTGTCGCGAGCCGCGCTTCCGAAAAGAATAAGTGATTCCACCGAATGCGGCAATTTATCGCCAAATTCCCTAAGGAGTTCATCCAACCATGTTTTTTCTTTTTCAAAAATAACCGTGGCCACATCTTTGACAAACCAATGCTTTTTGTTTAAGCGGAACAAATAAGCTGACGCCACTACCTTTCGTTCCACGATTCCAAGGGAAACCAATGCCCTGAGTTCATTATGGGTCTGCTGATGGCTGAAACCCGATTGTCTGGCGATTTCGCGCCCGGTGAGTTCTTTGTCCGAATTATAAAGACAATGTAAAACTCCCAGTCGGGATTTTTTGCCGAAAATATCTTGTATGAAGGATTGTGTCATATATAGTAGACAAGTGTCTATAATATAATACATAAAAAGCGGCGCATTTTCAAGTTAAAATTTTATGTTGGAATAAAAGTGTGTCGTGTTAAAAGTTAATGCATAATTGTGTTATAATGGGATATAGGGAATCCTCCGTTGGTAAATGGTTTCTTTGTTAAAAATAATTTTACCATAACAGAGGTTCCCTCTGGTCAATTGGTCCGACATTCTCATGGGAATTACCACGCTGTGTTTTTGAATTGGGCGGACGCTACACTGTTTTTCCGAAACTTACCAACGGGGATAAGTTTTCGGATGTTAAATGGAAGCCTTTTAGTATAAAAGCCAGCATCATGTTTTAAATAACAAGTGTTAGCAACAGTTTAGCTGTTTGTAGCTACAGAGTGGACTGAACTTTCAGAGGACCGCTATGGGCACAGGTTACAAAAGCTCAAAAATTAGCTTCTGAATTTGTCCCAAAAAAAGAAAAACAATAAAATTTATAGAAATTCTGTCATAAATTATTCATGAGGGAAAATATGAAAAACATACAAAAAATACTTACTTTGGTTTTTGTGATGACAGTTTTAATCTCTTGCAATAAACCATCTGATAAAGACATTGACCATCTTAATAAGTCTTTAGAATACGCTGAAGAAGCATATGGGAATTTAAACCTAGATGATAAATACAGGAAAATATATCCAAAACTAGTCGAAGAGCAAATCCCACTATTTAGAAAAGCACTTGAAGAAGCAAAAAAAGTCAAACGCTACAAGCTGAGCAATGAATTTAGATTTATGCAAGAACATTACGAAGATGAATTCATTCATGGCATAGAATTAATTATCACAGGAAATACAACTGTAAATGACAAATTGTACCAAGAAGGATTTATCCGTTTAGAAAAATGGTTTAATTGGTACCAAAAAACGGTACACAATATAAAGGTTCCAGAAAAAACAAAAGATTTAGAAACACTCAAAGGTATTTCTTTTGATGTTAATAAGCTTTTAAGTGAATATATAGTTATCCATAATGATATTTTTGACGCGCCAAAAGAATATGCCATACCAGTTCTAGGTGTTTTCAAGGAAATGGATATGAAATCGCATTTTGAAAACTCTAATGAAATATTACGTAAACTTAAGGCGTGTAAAAGCAAGATTATTGAGATAATTCCTAACTATAACGGTGAAGACCAAGCTTATTTGAAATTATTATCTACATATGTTGATAAATTGATTGAAACGAATAAGAAGATGAATCTCATGCTTGAGAAATTATATAAAAAAAGTCAGGGGTTGAAACCTGAATATACATTAAATCAATATACATCAGATTTAGATTCCTACAAAGAATCTACCAAAGAATACCTTAAGATTGGGGAACCACTAATGGAACTTTGGAACAGAATTAAGTGAGAGATTTTAAAGCGAGTAATCAAAAATACCTGAACAACATAATATTTGAATAACAGGTTCTTATTACACCTTCACTTCAAGAACGCTTCAGGAAAGCCGCTACACTGCTGATAGAACGCTTTGCCTTTTTTAGATAGATAAGGAAACCACATGCAAGCTCGTAAACAACTACTAAACTTCATCTTGTTAGCAGTAATATTTTTGGCAATACCAGTTTTCGGATACATTGTGAGTAAAATGACGCTTTCCTATATGGATAAGCAAGTCAAAACTGGTCTCGACTTCGAAAAAGAAGAAAAAAAATTAGAGGCGTTGAAAGCTATATGCAACACGCCGGAAGCACAAAAAGAACCGCCTTGCCAGAAAGTACTGGCATACTTCGAAAGCGACGAGTACAAGTTCGCCTTAAACCCCTCAATTCTGGAACTTTGCTCGAGAGGCGAATATCCGGAATTAAAAAACTCATGCGAGCTCGCTAAACGAATGGGGGTAATTAATTTCTGGTCGATTACCGCTGCGAAAATTTCTATTGGATTATTATTGATTATATTTGTTTGTGGGTTTATTTCCAATTATGGCCGCTTAGCGCTTCTGTTAACCTTTAGACCACTACTGATAGTTTCAAAAATTGTCTTAGCGTTCCTTACCGTAATTAATGGTATTCTTCTTGCCGTATCTGTGTATTACGCTGAAATGCTCCTTATTCATAGGGTTCATCTCGTTGTTGTTGTTTCTATCGCCCTGGGCGGGATTGTGGCGGCATATTCCATATTTGCGACACTATTCTCAAGCAATCGCGCAAGTACCCGCGTATTTGGTGAAGAGTTGTCCAAAGAAAAGTACAAAAATATATGGGAACTTGTTCAAGAGATTTCGGAAAAAATGAATGCCCATATCCCCGACCATATCATCGCTGGGATTGAACCCAATTTCTATGTCACACAGGCCGATGTTAAAATGCTCGATAAGAAATTCTCTGGAAGAACGATGTATATTTCAATTCCAATGCTGAAATTCTTCTCCCGGGATGAATTTTCGTCAATAATTGCGCATGAACTGGCGCATTATAAAGGGCTAGATACCCAGTATAGCTTGCATTTCTACCCGATTTATAAAGGTCTTCAGGATGGAGGCCAAGCTTTGGAAATGAGCGGTGGGGCATTCCGCGCTGCAGCTATCCCTGCAGTAATGTTATTTAACTACCTGTATAACTCCTTTGCAGAAGCCGAAAATAAAATTAGCAGAAACCGAGAACTGGCAGCGGATGCGGAATCGGTCAAAATGTTCGGTGCACATACATTCGCTAAAGCATTGCTGAAAACACATGCCTTTTCCGAACCTTGGTCAAGTATTATGGCCATGAATCTCTCGTTGATTAAGGAGGGGAAATGTTTTAAAAATATCTCCAAAACATACTCCGAGACGATCAAAAACATCGACCTTCCAGAACTGATAAAAAATATAGGGGCCTCCGATGTGGCTCACCCAACGGATTCTCACCCCGCATTTCCGGAACGTCTTAAGGCTATCGGCTTAGAAACTCCGCACTCTGATATATCACTGTTGCCCGAAACCGGCAACCTGCAATTATTAATCCAAGACTATGAGGAAATCGAGGAAAAAGTTACCGATAAACTGAATATGTGGATGGAGATTATTGCCAAGATACAGAGCGGAACAGAAGAGACCACCGAAGCCACAGAGGCTACGGAAGCCACAGAAGGCACTCCAGCAAAAAGAAAACCGAAAAAATCAAAAGCACGTTAAAGTGGACAGTAATTAATTGAAGATGCGGTATATGCGGCTTTTGGATAGAGATAAAAAATAAGAGAAAGGAATTACTGGAATTTTCTTAAAGAAGGATTGAGATAAATTTCAATGGCGGGTTTTTAGCAAGCGAGATGGAAAATTAGTATTCCTTCATTGCTACTCCCTTTTGGATTCCCAAGAAAAGGTTCTATCATTTTAACCATGACATTTCTATTTGCCGCAATCATGACATTTTAAAAAATTCGCTACAAAGAAAGCTTAAAGGAATTTATTCAAATCTTAATATGGTAAAATTAGAAGAAGAAATGGAGAAAATTTTGAGCAAGTTATGGAAAGTAATTTGCGAAAAAAACGGTCAAAAACCGAAAAGATTTCACGGACAAGAAATAGTATAGTATCTAACAAGACCATAAAAAAAGCCATTTCAATGACATCCAATTAATATCTAACACGGATACGCGATACCGGCCGCGCCTTAAGAGTTACTGTCCCCGGCGCACATTATGCACTGAAACCTCTGCTTAAAGCCGGGGTAATCTTCACAGAAGAAACGCACAAAAACACAAAGTATTTGCTGAAATAAAGTAGCATTAATTGGATAATCAAATGAATAAATGGGGCATTCCGGAGTGGCTTGAACAGGAGGTCCGACAGCGCGACAAGAAGTGTGTCTACTGCGGGACTCTGATGCTTGAATCTCCCTGCGCGGATGGCTCACGCAAATCTGTCGCGACATGGGAGCACATTGTTAATGACGCAAGAATTGTGACACGGGAAAATATTGCAAGATGTTGCGCGTCCTGCAATTCAAGTAAGGGAGCAAAAAAGCTTTCCCTCTGGATTAAGTCGAGTTATTGCAAGCAGCGTGGAGTTAGCAGGGACACGGTCGCGAATGTCGTTAAACAAGCACTGAAATACGGTGCTTAGGATGTTTCGCACATATGAATATCGTGAAAAAAGTAAACCTTAAAAAAATTGAAAGAATCTTATTTCTTTCGCTTAAAAATGCGGTGCGATTGCATTCTGATTCAATTCTACTGTTTAGATATAAAAAATATCCCTCTGCATATTTTCTGTCTATTATTGCCCTTGAGGAAATTGGAAAATATTTTTTACTTGATGATTTCTTGTGGCATTCACGCGTAGACGGGCGGATGGAATTACGTTGGGAAAAGAAGTTTATAGATTTGATCTTTATGCACCGATGTAAACAGAATAAATTTGTTCGCAATCTTGAGTTTTATGGCGAAGCGGACTATAACGCGGATTTCGAAAAAAGAAAACAAAATGCCTTGTATGTAGGTTTGCCCAAGCGCAATATAGGAGGAAAGATTATTAACCCAATAATGCTTAAAGCTGGAAGCGCAAAAAGGCAAATTACATATCTCAATGATCGTTTAATCTTGTTTTTGTTGAGGTCAAATTATGAGCAAAACTATGAAGATTATGTGCGCGTGTTGAATTTGAAGCTGTTCCGAAGCCTTTTATCGACCTGGCCGTATATGACTGAAAAATATCGAACCAAATCTCAAGAAATAGTCAACCTGTTGCGGCCTGAATGGAAAAGAGATGCAAATATATCTTGGGAATAGTCTCCAAAAAAGGTCAAAACATGCAGGAGGTATTGTGAATAAATATTTGATTTTCTTGTTGTTCTTGGGCGGATGTGCAACAGTAGATTCTCGGGTTTATATGCAAGATCAGCTTTCGGTAAAAAAAGTCTGGTTGGTTGATTTTATTTACGATTCTGGTTCAGTTGAGCAGTTGCAAAAGAATAGTGGGGATAAAGAAGTTAAAGTTGTTAGTACGGGACAGTCTCCTTCCGACCTTCAGTTAAGGGATGATGTTTTCTTTTTGCTACAAGATGACTATGGGGTAAGTGTAACGAAAGATGCGTCAAAAGCTACTGGGAAGATTTTATTGCATGCACTTCATTTTGCTAGCGGTGGTTTTAAGCGGTTGACTGCCACACTTGAAAGCATGCAAAGTGAAACGATCGCTAGGGTTAAGATAGAAAATGGTGATAGAAATGCGACGTTTAAAAATGATGATAGTTTTGCTAAGTATGCGGCAAAATCAATTGCCAACACAATTGCAGGGCAATAACCCATAGCCTGGTCCGGTTTATATGAGGGAAGAGTAATAGTTTAGTCCGGTTATTTCTCCGTCGCAGACTTAGTGACCTTGCTCAACCCCGCGGGAATCCTTTGTAGAAAAGCAAAGAAGCATAACGGCTACCCACGGGGTTTTTGCCATGTTGTAGCTACAAACCGCTAAACTGTTACTTAAATCTTCATATTCTAAAAGGGGACGGTCTAATTCTTTTGGCCGTTTGTTTATGTAAATTATTTAATCCCGAATTTTTTAGTTGTTAGCTGTTTTACCTCTGCCCTCTTCCCTTGAACCCTACACCCTTTCTTTGTGGCTTAAAATAATATATCAAATTTTATTTGATTGTTCTTAGAAAATTCTTTAAAGTTGGCTTTTCCGCATTTTATTTTTAATTTTTCTTGCGAAGGAATTTTTATCATTTGCGGAATGGAACGGCTTTTTTATTAGTGTGCGTTCCGGCAAACGCCGGGAAGACCTGGCGGTCGGACAGGGATAGTATTGCGGAATTTATGGAGCAAGACTATTAAGCGCGCCTTGTCACTTGTCGCCTGTGATTAGTCTATGGTATTCTAAAATGTGCTATGATAAAAGTTATGAAAAGTGTTATTTTCTTTCTTTCTTTTATGTTTTGTTGTGCTTCGGTAGATGCAACTATACAAATTAGCCCTTCTATACCTATCATCCTTGTAAATCCTATTACGACAAATATGAAAACACTTGACAATAAAAGTTTAAAAGATTTTTTGTCATTTCCTGTTAAAATTATCATAAAATTTTACCGTTCAGTACTAGGAAAAGGAATAAGAAGTGTATGTCCAATGTACCCAAGCTGTTCCACATATGGGAAAGAAGCTCTGCAATCATTTGGACCTATTATTGGTTCTTTAAAAATTGTGGATCGGCTAAATCGGTGTGGTCATGATACATATATATATCCGGTTATTAGAATTGGAGATAAACTTAAATACTTGGACCCTGTTGTATGGGAATTACCATGAAAAATATTATTTTGGGATGGATATTGCTAGTAGGTATTTCTAATACCGTGTGGTGCCAAGATGTTGAAAAAATCACACATACAAAAATGCTACGCTATGCGGATCTTTTAGCTAAGCAAAAACAGTTTAAAGCCTCCGCAGAAGAATATGCCAGAACACTTACATATTTTCCCTCATTGACTTCAAGACTTGATTTATTCCGCTCTGCCTTTTTTCTTGTAGAAATGTCTAAAGATTATGATTATGCTCTTTCTTTTGTACAGAAAATATCCTCCCTAGGCAAAGGAAGGGATTTAGGCTGTTTGACACAGGTTTATAAAGGGAAAATATTATATAAAATGCGACATTATGATGCGGCACTCTATGCACTTAAACTTAAAGAGACTTGTACTGAACCTTATAAATCTGAGTTCTCCTTCCTACGAACACTGACATTTATGCGTAAAAATGAATGGAAAAAAGCTAGCAAAGAATTTAAAGAAATAAATCCGAAATTTTTAGCAGGAAATAACCAAACAATAATAGATATAATAAATAGTGGTAAAGCAATAAAACAGATAAACCCTAAAATTTCAGGGACATTTTCTGGTATCCTCCCTGGTAGTGGATATTTTTATGCTCATCAGCCTAAGTCTGGAACTGCTGCATTATTAACTACAGGACTTCTAGCTTGGGGAGCTTCCTCAGCATTTAATAAGAAAGAAACAGGTGTTGGTGTATTATTAGGCTTTATCGGGGTTGGGTGGTATTTTGGGGGCATATACGGTTCTGTGCGTGCTGCTGAAAGATATAACGATTTCCAAATGGAACAAGTTATCAACCCCTTAGAAAATATTAGTTTAAATATAGGAGAATAAATACTTATGAAAAAAGCAAATGTATTAATATCCATTATACTTACCGCAGGAATTCTTTGTTGTAATGGCGGATTAATTATGGCAACAGAAATTGTAAAAATTCCAGGTGGAACATTCGTATCTTTACAACTTCTTGAGACGGTCTCTTCAGAAACGGCCGAAATGGGACAACGTATTCAATTCGCTGTGCTATCCGATGTCTATATAGAAGGAAAAACAGTCATCAAGAAAGGGGCGCAAGCAATTGGAGAGGTAACAAATGTATCTGCTGCAGGAATGGCAGGCGCTGCAGGATCACTAACAATAGCTCTTCAGATGGTTCAATCTGTTGACGGAACGATGATTCCCATTAGCTCGACCAAAGGTGGCAAAGGAGAAAGCAAATTAGCCACCAGTGTTGCAGTATCACTCATATGTTGTATTTTTGCCATATTTATGAAAGGAAAAAATGTTACCTATGCAACAGGAACAATGTATAACGCCTACACACTTGGTTTGGTTGAAGTTAAAGTTAAATAACTTCTTTTTTTGTAAGACTAAAAGCAATGTGTAATAATATATCCCTGAACGAAAGCGTCCAAAATAAAAAACATCTCATTAAGGTATTTCTTTTGAATTAAGGAATTACTTATAAAAGGGTTCATTGCATTTGTTGTTTATAGGGTTTGCTATAAATAGAAGTTACTATTTTATGGGAAAAATTATAAATATTAAGGAGAACACTATGAAATTTTTTTTAAGCACACTGATAATTACTTTTCTGCCGATTTTTTGCATGGCTGAAACGGTAATATTAAAAGATGGAACCAGATTTGAAGCAGTTAAAATTACAGAAGATGGCAATAGGTTGGCTATTCAAACTAAATACGGAAATATCTTAGCCGATAAGACTGATGTGGAAAACCTTGAAGCTCTTGGTTTTGCAAGTAAGAGCCTATCGAGTGGCCCTAAAACTAATGGGCTTGAGTTTATATCGGGATTGGCAGAGGATCTTTCTCTGAAAGTGGAATATTTTTTCAACAAGGAAATGATTGGCACACAGCTTTTTTCACAGTCTGGAAAATTGTTATTTAGTGACGGTAAAATTATAGATGGTAACTATAAAGAGTTTTACTTTGATGGCAAATTAAAGAAAGAAAAAACACTTATTAATGGTCAGGATAACGGTTCTTTTAAAATTTTCTACCCTGATGGAACGATTCAAAGCGAGGCTTATTTTATTAACGGCAAGATGAATGGTGGGTATAAAGCATATTCGGATTCCGGTAAACTGATTACAGAAAAAAACTTTATGAATGGCATTGCCAACGGATATTTTAGAGAGTTTGATGAAAGCGGCGCTCTAAAGTCTCAAACTCGGTATATTAACGGAGAGCCAGAAGAACTGGCAACTCCAATCCCTCAAATAGAACTGTCTCAAGAGGTGGAATCTAAGCCGCTTCCTGGATATAAACCTGTACAGGAAGATTTGAATTTAGGAAGGATAGGGAAAAAGAATGCTTTTTTTATTGAGGCAGAGATTTTTACCGTAGGCGGAGCGGATAAAGAGTGGGAAAAGAATATTAATGCGTTCAAGGATGTTCTTAACTCCGTTTATGATTCTGTCACTGGGGACTTGAGCACTTTCCCGGGTCTGGGGATAACCGTAGGTGTGAACATGGCCGCTTACAAAAAATCGCCCTGCTATCTGGCAGCAAGTTATGTAAAAGGGCCGTCTGCTGATATGAATATTAATACTTCAGACTCCTACTATGCTTCAGCTGAGTATGATAGTGAATTGACGACCTCTTTTTACAGGCTGCTACTGGGGTACAAGTTAGTAATACCAATGCAGAGTAACGAGTTCTTTGTTGTTGATGCTAATGCCGGTTTTGGTGGTGGTTCTATCAATGAAGAATGGACAATCAGCGAGTCTGGATACAGTCCAACCAGTGGTTCAAGTTCAGAAAGTTGGACCGGTTTCACTTGGTCAATTGGTCCGACCTTCTCATGGGAATCCCGGGGTTGTGTTTTTGAATTGGGTGGACGCTACACTGTTTTTCCGGAACTTACCAACGGGGATAAGTTTTCGGATGTTAAATGGAAGCCTTTTAGTATAAAAGCCAGCATCATGTT
>JAKLQJ010000126.1 GCA_022013385.1 Elusimicrobiota bacterium | reverse complement strand
TTTATGATTTTACGAATGGCGGTTCTAAAGACGGAATAGCG
This sequence comes from Elusimicrobiota bacterium, assembly GCA_022013385.1. Taxonomy (GTDB): domain Bacteria; phylum Elusimicrobiota; class Elusimicrobia; order Elusimicrobiales; family UBA9959; genus JAKLQJ01. The sequence goes on along the minus strand of JAKLQJ010000126.1, from coordinate 5,734 downwards.
AAAACCGGAATCAATGAAAATGAAGGTGCTGAATCCAGCATTGAAGTTTTAATTTCTTTGTTAACATTAAAAGAAACTTTACAACAAGGTAATTAGGAAATTGGGCAATTAGGCTATTAAGAGTTCTTGGCCTGCGCTTGGCCGGCGCAGAGACAAGCGCCGAAAATAATAATACAGCCTGAAATATGAATCCACAACAGCAAGGCCATTATGCCGCCAAACGCGCCATAGACCACATTTAGCGAAGAAAAGTTTTTAAGGTACAGCAAAAATAAATTTCCCCCCGCCTGCAATAAAACCGTGGCAAACAAAGCGCCTGCCCAGACTTCTTCAAGGCGCGTGCGCCGCCTCGGCGCGAGTTTGTAAAAAAAACCAAGCCCAAAAAACATTATCAGCCACGGAATTAAAAATAATCCCACAGGATAGAGCCATGAGATAACCGCACTCATTGGAAAAAGCCAGACCCTAATCATACGCATTGCCATAGGCACGGCCATACCCAAAAACATCACTCCGGCCATAAATCCGAAAAGAACTACGCTTTTCAGCGGACGATGCCACCAATTGTGAGGCTTACTGCCCCAAGCCTGATTAGCCGCGGAGATTAAAGTGATAAAAAATTGTATGGAAATCCAAACCAGCATAATAAACATAAGCGAGCCGGCCTGAACGCGAATTTTAACCACGCCCGCTATAGCGTTAAAAATATATCTCTGCATTAAACCGCTGAGAGGAATATACCTTTTGATATATTCAATAATCGCATTGGCCGCCATATTATGGTCAATAAAAACCGATGCCATGGTGACAAGAATAATCATCAATGGAAAAAAAGAAAAGAATGCCGCATAGGCGAAAGCGGCCGCCCTTTGAGAACCGTCAATTTTTAAGAATCTGCCGCCGGCGATACTAAATATTTTCAGTATTTTGATAATTGTATTTTTCACAATTGCCATTTGAAGATTATACCAAAACCGCGCCTATGGCGCATTCCCGCCTAAGGCGGGACAGGCAAGTGCCGGCTTTGCCCTCGCGGTCTATCCCGCCACAGGCGGGATGCAGAGGGAAGCTTTGTGGATGAGGGTCCAAAAAATAACAAGCATTTTTTTATCGATCAAGTATATTTCTGTAGAGTTCAAGAGAGCGCTGAGAAAAACAGCAGAAAATAACTTCACAATTATAATCCGTCTTTTCCAAATACTCCTTGACAGTTGCAACCGCTATTTTGGCCGCTTCATCCGAAGGATAACCGTAAACGCCTGTGCTTATGCACGGAAACGCGATTGATTTAAATCCTTTCCCTTTCGCGATATCAAGAGCGTTCCGATAGCATTTCCTCAAAAATTCCGCTTCATTGCGATTGCCGCCATGCCATACCGGGCCCACAGTATGAATAATATATTTTGACGGCAAATTGTAACCCTTGGTTAGTTTCGCTTCTCCCGTCTTGCATCCATTTAAAAGGCGGCATTCAGCCAATAAGCTATGCCCCGCTTTGCGGTGTATTGCCCCGTCAACGCCGCCTCCGCCAAGAAGACTGGAATTAGCGGCATTCACAATCGCGTCAATAGTAAGCGCGGTTATATCATCCTTTATCGCTTTCATCATATTCTCCCCTCAATTTTCCAAAAACTTAAACTCTTTTACGCCTTAAAAATAAATTGAATCGGTCACTTGAGAAAAATATAGCGCGCCGAAAATAAAGCGGCTAAAATCCATATTACAAAAGAAACCTCTTTTCCCCTTCCGGAAAGCGACTTTATTGCCGCGTAAGATATAAAGCCGAAAGCTATGCCGTCGGCTATATTAAAAGTGAAAGGGATAAGAACCATAGTCAAAAAGGCCGGAGCAAAATCGGTAAAATCATCCCAATTTATATGCCTTAAAGAACCCATCATCAAAGAGCCGACGAAAATCAGCGCGGGAGCCGTAACAGGATGCAAAGCGCCTTTCCCCAAATCAACGGAAAAATTAACAAATGAAACAAAAGGAGAAATAAAAAGACTGGCCAAAAACATAAACCCGACCACAATGGCGACAAATCCCGTTTTGCCTCCATTGGCCACCCCGACCGAGCTTTCAATATAACTTGAAACCGTGGATGTGCCCAACAATGAACCCACCGTAGTTGCCGCGGCATCGGAAACCAAAGCCTTTGAAACCCTTTCAAGCTTTCCGTTTTTCATAAGTTTGGCCTGAACGCCGACTCCGACCAAAGTTCCCAAAGTATCAAAAATAGCCATGAAAAGAAAAATTATAATTACTGAAACGGCGTCAATATTTAAAAGACCGCTTAAATCAAGTTTCATAAAAGTAGGCTCTAGAGAAGGCGGCAAACTTACAAATCCGGAAAAATGGCTAAGCCCCAAAACAAAAGCGAGAACCGAAGAAAAAATTATCCCGATTAAAACCGCTCCCTTTACTTTTCTCGCGAACAATGCGGCTATAACCAAAAGCCCGCCAATGGAAACGAGAACGGGTTTTGAATGAATTTCGCCGAGTGTCATCAAGGTGGCGGGATCGGCTGAAATAATGCCGGCTTCCTTTAATCCTATGAGAGCCACAAAAAGCCCTATGCCGCACGCTATGGCGTATTTTAAACAATCTGGAACGGCATCAACCAATTTTTCCCTTACCTTGGTCATGGTTAGCAAAAGGAAAAGAACGCCGGAGATAAAAACCAAAGCCAAAGCCTGTTGCCAGCTATAACCCATGGTCAAAACAACGGTATAAGTAAAAAAGAAATTTTCTCCCATCAAAGGAGCTTGCGCTATGGGATAATTGGCGTAAATCCCCATTATAAAACAAGCTAAAGCGGAAGCAAGGCAAGTGGCGGTGAAAACAGCTCCCGCGTCCATTCCCGCCGCCGATAAAACCATGGGCTGAACAAAAATTATATAGCTCATGGTAAAAAATGTCGCTAAACCCGCCGAGACCTCGGTTTTAAACGAGGTTCCTGATTTTTGAAATTCGAAATATTGAGATATTTTATCCATAGATAAATTATAATATAAATTCAAAAGCCAAAGCGCGCCGTCTTTTGGAAAAGCTTTATTCTTTTCACAGCGATTAATCTGAAAAGACAAAATAGGTTAACTATGTCAGCAAAGACAAAATTTTCAAGAAAAGACTTAGAAAAAATTTTATCCGATTATAGTTTGGGGAAATATAAGGATTCCATTTCTATCGCAAAAGGAACAGTACAAACAAATCTTTTGGTAAGAACAACCGAAGGTAAATTTGTTTTTAGATATTATGAAAATCGTTCCAAAGGGTCAGTATTATTTGAAAGCAGTCTAATCTCGTATTTAGAAAATCATAACTTTCCTTGTCCATCTCAATTTAAAAACAAACATGGCGCGCATATTGGCGTCTATAAGAAAAAACCTTATATCCTTTTTGAGTTTATTGAAGGGAAACATGTAAAAAAATTAGATAAAACTCTCAAAAATCAGTTAATAAAAAAAATAGCTCAATTGCATTGTATTACTAAAAACCATAGAGCGAAATATAGAAAATTTAGATGGAATTATAGCGTTGCTCTTTGCGCGCAATTAGCTAAAAAGGAAGCAAAAAAAATAAACACGGCAAATTCAAGAGCAAAATTGAAATGGCTTATAAATGAATTAAAAGAACTGAAATTGCCAAAGTCTCTGCCCAAAGGTATTTGCCATTGCGATTTTCATTTTTCAAATATTCTTTTCAAAAACAGAAAATTTGTATCCTTGCTTGACTTTGATGATGCCAATTACACATTTCTTGCATTTGATCTGATAAGTCTAATTGATTTATGGGCATGGCCATACAATAAAACTCTGAAATTTCACGAGGCTACGAATATTATAAAAGAATATGTTAAACACAGATCGCTAAAGAACAATGAAAAAAAACATCTGTATGACTTATTAAAACTTCAGATTTTATTTGATTGTATTTGGTTTTTTGAAAGAGGCAATGTTGATAATTTTCACGAAAAAAGAAAGATTGCTTATTTGAATAATTTGGGACGAAATGAATTTCACAAAAAGCTTTTTTAAAAATACAAATGCCTTTCCCTTAGGAATCTGAAAAATTCCAAGGACTTCTACGCCATGCGGCATAGCGTGGTGGTCCCGGGAATTCGATGAATTCCACGGGGTAATTTGTATTCTCGTTAATTTTTCATCGTCATTTAAACTCTCCCGAATTTGTGGTATTAAATTAAACTTTCCCACATCGGCATGGTGTCTAAGCAAGACTCTCCCGCTTCGGAAATTTGGGAAGCAAATTTACTACGCGGGAGTGAACTATGCTATCGTGTTATGCGTTTATAGAACACCCATCAGTGATCAAGTGGATTGGGTAGCAAGGGCAGGAGTGGACTGGTCATAAGAGAATAAGATAAAAGTAAAAAAGTAAACAGCATCCCCTATCGTCCATAAATCGCACATTATCGCCGCCAAAAATTTTAACGATTAATTAGAATCGTCTCGTTTTACAATTTTTTGAGGGAACGCGAGAATTAATTTTTTTGAAATGATATAAGCGCGGCCAATTGGCAAAATCAAAGCCTATGGCAAGAAAATAGTGTCATATTCAGTTTTAGAAATGTCGCCGAATAGCGATTTAAACTCTTGATTAAACCTATCTCTCAATTCTTCTGTTTTGGGAATCCATGCCCGAATTCCTTCCCATTCCTCTAATACTAAATCAATCCATGGGAGATAACTGTCCACTCTCGTCGTAGAACCCGACCGAGTACTGCAATCAAAAGTGGTTCTTGAAGCAACTCCCGCCACCTTAAACTGTCCGTCCGCTTCCACAAGGAGAGGGCCTCCTGAATCACCGGAGCAAATACTGGATTCTCCGCCTATACTGATGATACGCTCATTTATTCCCCGCAATTGAGTTGCACCCATATTTTTTACTATACCCTTATTGCTTCCTGTTTTTCCATAACCGACAATGATTCCTTTTTCCCGAACTGCGGGAGGCATTCTATTTACTCCGTAGGGTTTAATTTTATCCGCAATGCCGGGAGGGAGAAGAATTAAACCCATGTCAACCGCATTATATTGAGAGCCTCCCTGCCATTTGGGATGCCATTTCGCGGCAATGACTCCATCGGCAATAATTCTGCCTGAACGCGGGTCATTGGGGTCAAGATTGTTGCCGATAACAACCCCCGTCCAAATAGCAATTTCTTCCGGATATTTTGTGTAATCCCTTTTTGAATACGGAGAAGAAAGATTATATAAGCAGTGGCCCGCGGTAAGAACTGTTACAGAAGATATTAGAGTTCCTGTGCAAAGTTTAGAGCGGCCATCCTCCGTGTAATTGCGCAATTGCACGAAAACCACGCCCTCATACTCTCCCGGACGCGCCTCTTTTGGATTTCCAACAATTTTAGCGCCCATCATTTCGGCAAAATCAGAATCAATAGCGGACGAATTATTTCCGCTTAACAACTCTCCGTCAATCGAATTTTCGTCAAACAATTCCAGCGGACCCGCCGAAGCGCTCGCGGCGGAAACTCCCAAAAGCGAAATCAAACAAACAACTAATATTTTTATAATTGTCATAAAAGCCTTTATCCTCCTATTTTACTCTACCTACTCTAGTGTAGTGCGTCCAACACTTCTTTACATTTAAATGCTTGTTTTTACCCCGTGGGTTGGGTAAACTTGGTTGTAGAAAAAACCCGCGGGGTTAAAACCACGACGCAAGATGCGTAAATAGTAAATGTCAAGTTATT
>JAKLQJ010000015.1 GCA_022013385.1 Elusimicrobiota bacterium | reverse complement strand
TCACCCCATCCTTTGCCGCGATCACCTTGGAGTATTTCATTTGTACTCGTAAGCCCCAATCCCGTGCCCGATTTCTCTGCATAATCCTTATTTTCGGCAACTTGAAAAAATTTGTCAAAAACGAATTCAAGTTTATCTTTCGGAATGCCGGGACCGGTATCTTTAACATAAATTCTGAGAAAACCCGCATTATCCTTGCAAGCCCCCATCGTAATTGTTCCGCCTTTAGGGGTGAATTTGAAAGCATTTGAAATGAAATTGGCAACACATCTGTGAATTAACTTTTTATCGCCTCTTATTTTAGGAAGATTTTGTCCCACATCCGATATTAAAGAAATTTGATTTTTATCCGTTTGCGCCCTGAACATATCTGTCACTGAATTTATCACCTCTTCGATTGATATTTCATTATCATTGATTTCAAAGGCTCCGGATTGTAATTTCGCAAGATCCAGAATATCGTCAATATACTCATTGAGACGACTGGTATTAGATAGAATAATTTTTAAACCTTCAGATTGCTGTTCGGTTATAGCGCCGGCTAAACCCTCTGATATCATGTCAGCGTATCCATGCACGGCTGTTAAAGGCGAGCGCAAATCATGAGTAATATTCGCAAAAAATCTTTGTTTTAATTTATCCAATTCACTTAATTTATGAGACATACTCACCAGACTTTTGGCAAGTCTGCTGATTTCATCGCCAGTATCCGGAATTTCAAGCTGATAATCAAAATTGCCTCCCCCGAATTCTTTGCTTGCTTGTTCCATTTTATAAATGGGTTTTGTAAAAGTTATGGAAAGAAAAAATGAAATTGAAATTATAATAGGAATGATTACTATCAATGAGATTGATAAAATTTGTTTTATTATATGCAAAAGATGGTTTTTTATTTCCCGATTAAAATAGGTTTCATTGTACCTTATTGTAACATTGACCAAATTCTCCCCAACATCTATGATTTGTGCAAATTCAAGTATATTTATACTCCCCCTAGAATATGTTTTTTGCGGGATTTTTTTTATCGGATTGCTTAAAGTTAAGGGGTTTTCTTCCAGATACTTTCCTATTAATCCGGGAAAAGTATCAGTGCGAATTCTATTGAATTTATCAACGCATCTTGCGCTAACAATATATCTTTCTTTAGCAAGAGTTTTGGTGAAATTTATTGCAGGAATATAATTTTTTTCAATTTCCGACTCCTTGCAAACGGTAAATAATTTCTCAAAAGCGGATATTTTGACATTTTCCTGCTGTTTAAGAATTTGTTGGTATTCAAAATAATAAAACCCCGCGGACGACACCAAAAGAGTTGTAAATCCAAGAATTATAAATGCGATAAAGAATTTAGTTTTAAGACTCATTTGCTTTTCATCGTAATATCTTTTTCAATACGTTCCAGAGCTTTTGATATTTCAACATTATCAGGATCAAGTTTATGCGCTCTCTGAAGAGCGGTTTTTGCTTTTTTAAGTTCTCCCTTGGCATAATATTGCATTGCTTTATAAAAAAACTCTGTTGCAAGTTCTTTGTCAATTTCCGTTGAAAAAGACTGTTGGGAAGTGCTTGTAATGACCTGATAATTCTGCGGGATAATAGTAGGATAACTTTGAGAATTTTGAGATGATATTGCCTGTTTGTATATTTTCACCTGCTCTTGGAGTTGAACTTCGCGCGGCAATTTTTCCAAATATTCTTTTGGCGGCAAAAATTTTTCCGGATTTCCGCTAGCAATTGCAAACCTGATTAACATCGGCCATCTTTCGCGAATGTTTGAAATGGTTGTAGGTGATGTTTTTTCCATTTTTATAAGTTGTTCAAATGTCACATTGGATTCGTTTTTTGAATCAGCAGAGAAAGATATCCAGCATGATTCAATTTTTTTAATATCCAGTTTCAATATCATTTGATTATATTTTTGCGCGGCATTTTTTAAACTATTCTTGTCAATCTCACCAGAAATATCCTCTGCTTTTTCTCTTAACATAACACAATGTTGGGGGCCATGCATTGATAGTATGGTTTTTAAAAAGTTATTCCATCTTGTTTTTATATTTTTTGAAGTTGTACGATATTTTTTCTCTAACTTTACAAATTTTTCAAGGACATTTTTCAGGTTATCAAAGTCGTCTTCCTTAACTTGCTTATGTCGTGAAAATTTGGGACGCGACGCATTTCGATCAAATTTATTGCGAGATGAATAATTCCGATTTGTATTTTGCGGGGGTGTTTCATTAAAATCTGAATCTGATCCAAATCTGCCTACGGAAGTATTCTTATCTTCCCCGCAATCTTCTGGGCATACCGCATTATTTCGTTGCTCAATTTCATCACAGATTCCGTCCCCGCATTTGCCTCTGGACCGACGATTTTGAGCTTGTATATGCGTCGATAAAATAAAGAATATCACCAATGAAAATAAAAGAAAATGTATATTTTTCACAATATCACCCCATGAAACACTGTTTGATTTTTGTAATTCTTGCTTAGGTCAAAAATCGCTGAACATTTAAAAAAACCTTCATCACTGTCCGCTGTTATAATTACGCCATATTATTGCTTTTGATTATTTATTTCTTCATGCCATTTATATCCCAAGCCTATCACCGGCTGAATATAGTCGGCATATTTCCCTAATTTTTCCTTTAATCTATATATAGCGCCTTTAATAGTATCGCGAGTCGCTATAGCATTAATTCCCCAGACTTCATCCGCAATAGAAGAGTATGTAAAAATATATCCCGGTCTTCTTAAAAACATGGCAAGAAGGGAATATTCTTTCGGAGATAAATAAATTTTTTTGCCGTCAACAATAACTTCACCCCTATCAAAATCCATTGTTATCTTTTTAAATATTATCTTTTTATCAATTTTTCCCTCATATTTGTATCTGCGCAAAACCGCCTCAATTCTGGCCAAAAGTTCTTTTACTGAAAATGGTTTCACCACATAATCATCAGCTCCGGTTTTTAAACCTTCCACCTTATGTTGTTCATCGCCCGCAGCCGTAAGCATAATGACAGGTAAAGAGGATGTAACGGAATTTTCCTTAATAAGTTTGCAACATTGGATTCCAGATAATCCTGGTAAATCAATATCTAAAATTATCAAATCCGCTAAATTGGTTTTTAACCATTCAAGCGCATTATTCGCATTATCACAACAAACAACTTTGTAATTTTGCGTTTTCAACAAACTATTGAGAAACTTAATTGTTTCAATATCATCTTCTACAATCAAGATCTTGAGGGGTTGATAAACCATATTCTAAGATTATAGATAAAACAGCCTAGTTTGTTAATACCCCGCTTCAAATCATCAGATAATAAAAATCTCTACTACCATCCTACCAACTTATTTCCGTATCTACGCTGTTTTCTTGTATCTTTTAACTTCTTGCTTTCCGTATCACGATTTCACTGACATGTTTATTATTTCTATTTTAAGTCCGGGTCTTAGGCGGTGTTTTTTAGCCGAGCCCGCGGCAAGTTCAAGAATATATTTCCCTTTTGCGCTGACCATCTCTATTTCCGAATCCTTCATATTGGGCGCCGTCTTTTTAATATCTTTGAATATCCTATTTATTATAAAGTCTTCGCCTATAAAAATTATATCCAAATCCACAAAAGTGTTTTTCATCCAAAAATGCTTTTGAGAATTATCATCAAAAACAAAAAGCATTCCCTCATTTTGCTTCAAACTCTTTCTAAACATAAGACCTTTCTGACGGCTTTTTTCATCGGAAGCCACTTCAACCGATATTTTCTGGCTATTAGGTAAAACAACTAACATTTTAGGAAGCATAGAATTGTGCTTATAAAAAACAAATAAAAGCAAAACCAATAGAGGAAGGACCACAAGTAATAAAATTTTATTTTTGTTACTTAACACCCCTTGGGTGTTTATTTTTTTCTTCTTTTTTTTCATTAGCCGTTTCCTGTTACCTGTGCTTTTTCCCACTTTTTGTTTGCAATCTATTATCCATAATCCTTATTTCTTAATTGTTTTTTGTTACCTGTTGCCTTGCCTTATTTTATATTCTGTCTGCCTACCGCGCTGTTTACTTCTTGCTGTTTTTTACCTGCCGCGCTAAAGTTTTGTTTTGTCGTTACTGTAGCGCTGTATCGCTGTAGCACTGCCGCGCTATTTACTTCTTGCTGTTTTTTACCTGCCGCGCTAAAGTTTTGTTTTGTCGTTACTGTAGCGCTGTATCGCTGTAGCACTGCCGCGCTATTTA
>JAKLQJ010000125.1 GCA_022013385.1 Elusimicrobiota bacterium | reverse complement strand
AATAACTTGACATTTACTATTTACGCATCTTGCGTCGTGGTTTTAACCCCGCGGGTTTTTTCTACAACCAAGTTTACCCAACCCACGGGGTAAAAACAAGCATTTAAATGTAAAGAAGTGTTGGACGCACTACACTAGCAAGAACTCAAATACACTTACCATTACTCTTATATTAAACATACTGCCTCCTTATATTTTGTTAGAAAACGGTTCTATTTTATAACCGTCGGAACCTTTCAAAAGCGCTGATGTGGTACGCCCGACTCTGCCCGGCTCAAGCCACGCGGGCCCTGCCGGTTCAATCAATACATATTCCAAACCCTCGTATCTAACAAATATATCGCCTTTAGCCGGCAAGTGTCTTATTGCCATCAGATAATGTCCGGGCACCGATATTCCGACTAATTTTATACGATTCCAATTTCCCAATATGGCGGCTGTTAGCGCGGTTTTGGTATCGCAGTCGCCCCAACCGCTTAAAATAGCTTTGGCCGGAGGCAATATGCCGCCGGTATGAACCTCTCCGTTGGTCATGGGCGGAATTTTATAATGAATAGCTGTTTGCGCCATAGATAGAACAGCCCCCACTGTTTCTTCCGAGCCATAGCCATTGGCTTTAGCAATCTTTTGAAAAGATAAGGCCAGCGGTTTTAGCAATTCAATATTTCTTTTTATTATCAGCGGCATATCGCATTCAACCACATTGCCGATTCTCAGAGCAAAACCGCGAGAGCGCAAAAGTTTGCGCAATTCGGTTTGATAATCCGTTTCAACTGCGGCAATAGCTTTATTGCCGGCAATTCGGTTGCCATGTTTTGCGGCCTTCGCCCAAGCCTGCTGTCGCTTTTTGTCACGCCAGCTTCTGAGATTGGCTACTTCAGTATCGGAGTAGCTGTAATTTTTCAGGTATTTATGATATTGCTCGCGATTCATTCCAAAATAAATAGAGATACTATCGGAATTAAAATTAAGGAATTCATACTGCGCATTGTAGACACCGTCTTTAAGCCATACTTTTTGTGACGCGCCTTTTTTTCTTCCATATTGTCCACTTCCCTGAGCGCGAGAAATATCCATTCCAATGGGTTTGATAATTACCCTGCCACCTGCTTGTCCCGCATAGCGGGACTTTTGTATTTTCCCTTTGGAATCTAAAAGATTCCAAGGACTTTGGTCCCGGGAATTCTCCGAATTCCAACGGGGTAAATCGCCTTTTAGGCGATAAGCAGGTGGTAGGGTTAATTTTTGTTCCCATTCATAAGAAAGTTTGACGGATAAAATGAAACATAAAACCAATAAGACAGAGGAATAGAGGGGGACTCTTTGGCGTATCATAAAACTAAATTATACAAATTGGCGGGCAGTATATGAAAAAAAAGCGTTTGATTGTATATACTCAAAGTTGTTCTATTCTAACCCCCATATTGAAAATGGTTTATCCTCTTTTTTCAAAGAATGCTATAATTAATTCTTCGGGCAGTTAGCTCAGCGGAAGAGCGTTCCCTTCACACGGGAAAGGTCACAGGTTCAAATCCTGTACTGCCCAAACATAGTGGTGGAGAGTGTAGGGTAAATGGTAGAGTGAGGAAAGAAAAACTTTTATAAAAGCAGGGATGCAATTGGCGGAAAAAGCGGAAGAAAAGATAAAAGAAGATATTCATCAAAAGTACATAACAAAAGAAACCTGTACTATTTTTGGGAAAGGCTTGTTGATGGGAACGGCGGATATAATCCCCGGAATTTCAGGGGGAACAATCGCTTTGATTACCGGTATTTATGAAAGATTAATCGGCGCTATAAGCGGCATTGATTTTAAGTTTATCGCTTATTTTTTAAAAGGCGATTTTAAGCGGACATGGGAAAATATTAAAAATATTGATTTTGCATTGTTCATCCCTTTGGTTTCAGGCATTGGCTTGGCAATTTTATTGATGTCAAATATAATCCATTACTTGCTTGAAAATATGACCGCGCTCAGCTATGCTTTTTTCTTTGGAACAATATTATCATCGGCGGTAGTGATTCATAGGAAAGAAGATAAATTGGCAATTAAAAATTTCCCGCCTTTAATCTTTGGCTTTTTGTTTGCCTTTTTGCTTGTGGGTTTGCCCGCATTGCAAATTGAACATTCTCTATTTAATCTTTTTGCATCAGGCATTGTGGCTATATGCGCGATGATATTGCCAGGAATTTCCGGCGCGGCTATTTTATTGCTTTTGAATCAATACGAATACATGCTTTTTGCTTTGAAGAATATGCAGCTTTTGGAAATATGTGTATTCAGTTTAGGCGCTTTAATCGGTATTTTATCCTTTTCAAGGTTCGTAAAATTCTTATTGAGGAAATACAAATCGTTTACAATGTGTTTCCTTATCGGCCTGATGATAGGCGCTTTAAGGCTTCCTTATCAGGAAATTACGAAGACTATAGATTCCATTTTCCCTGTTTTAATTTCAGGTCTGTTCGGTTTTGCAATTGTATTTGTTTTAGAAACTAAATTCGGAAGATAAACAAAATTTAAGCTTTTAGCCTTATGGTCTAAGTTATTTTTTTACTATATCTAAGTTAATCCTCTAGTGTAGTGCGTCCAACACTTCTTTACATTTAAATGCTTGTTTTTACCCCGTGGGTTGGGTAAACTTGGTTGTAGAAAAAACCCGCGGGGTTAAAACCACGACGCAAGATGCGTAAATAGTAAATGTCAAGTTATTT
>JAKLQJ010000124.1 GCA_022013385.1 Elusimicrobiota bacterium | reverse complement strand
GCAACGAAATCGTGGATTTTGTAGCCGAGCCGAAGCAACGCGAAACGAGCAGGCTCGACGAGTGGCCTGTAAGTTGAGCGGTGTAAAGGCGTAGGCCAAAAGCCGCGATTGCAGTAGAATCGGGGTTTGTGCAACAGGCTCAATAGAGGCGACTATTACCCCGCGGGTTGCCAGCGCAGAGGGCAGATTTCAACATATTTCATTTAGATGTGTCAGAATTCCAGGTGATTCTTTTGCCAAACACAATGGCTTAAGCTGTTCGCGCACATAATCCCACAAAATCTTTCCTCTCTGACGAACAATTATTCCCTTAATATCTGTCCAATCTTGCCGGCGGTCGGCAAAAGCTTTAAGAATAATCAAATCTTCAGCGGAACATGTCAAAAGCGATAGATCAGGAAGAAATTCAAACCTTGTAGCCCTACGAATCATTTCCTCTTCAAAAGAAATCCCTCCAAGCGCCACATCTATACCAATTCCGTCTTTGGATTCAATAAGGAGCACTCTGTTATCAAGAGCAAATTTTTTTGCATTTTTCACGCGCGGCTTATATTTTGATAACAACTCATCAATAGCAGGCTCTTCTAAACCAAATCCTGTAAAAAGAGTTACATCAATATCACGAGTTAATCTCATTTCCCCCCATCGTTGGAGAGCCACTCCTCCTATAAAACAGAATTTCCATGCCTTGACAATAAAAACACTTTGTAATTCTTTGGCAGTATGAAACAATTCTATCATTTCATCGTCCTTCTAAAATACATTTGCTGTTCAACTAACCCCGATGTTTTACGCGGACGCGAATTAGATATTGCCGAATCAAAGGCATCGTTTAAAATTTTAATCCCTTTGGCTGTATCTGTGTTTCTTATTTCTTGAAGACGCAAAAGCTCAAGCTGTGGCGAGGCTTTGCGCCAACATGAAACCCAGTATTTAATATCTTTGTCGGACTGGTTCATAAAAATTGTTATCTCTAAAAACTATGAGAAATTGTTATTTTCTTAATGTATATTTTCGATTTTCATAATATCAGGTCATACACGGGTGAACAATCGCCTTAGGCGCAAACCGATTTTATAAATAAAGTCCTGAAAATTTAAGACTCTTAGACCTCTAGAACACTTTTATCACTACGCCGGCTGTAAGGGCAACATTCATAAGTATTTGGGTGATGTCTCTTATGCCTCTAAGCCAAGCCACGCGGCTGAATTTTTCAGGCACTACCACAGTGTCCCCCGCCCCAACTTTGGATGTGAAGAAAATGCACTTTTTGGCTTTTTCTGCCGAACCGTCCGCCTTTAGAATAAAAGTTCTGCCCTTATCCGCATATTCGGCATAGCCGCCGGCCATATCCACATAATTTTTAAAATTGCGGGCGGAATAAACATAACTGCCCTGCGCCATAACCGCGCCGGATACATTTATAACGCTGGATTTAGCGGGAATGAATATACCGTCTCCTTCCTCCATTTCTATATTATAGTCGGAATCTTCAAGCTTCCTTATCGTGTCAAGTTTGATATAAACCCTGCCATTGGCTTTTAATTTCCGAAGGGAATTTACAAATTTTGTTTTAGCTTCTATTTCAGTTTTTTTCGCGTCAAGATCTTCTTGCGATATGGAGGTTCCGACTCTGGATAAACCGGCAACAAGAAGCTCTTTTTCAAGGCGATCGGCTATTTCCTCAAGGTTTTTTTGTTGCTGAACTCTTACGCTTTCTCTGGTAAAAACTATGCCTTTGGCATATGCCTGCTCGGTAAAACCGCCGACGCGTTTAAGGACGGACGATAATTTTTCCCCTTTTTTAACGGTATAAACGCCCGGATGCTTAATCTCTCCGTCCACCTCAACCATTTTGTAAAGTTTCCAATCCGCTATCGGCTTGACCATTATGTGATCGTTTGGCTGAAGCTTAAAATCTTCAGAAGAATCATTTAAAATATCCTCAAGATTTATATCAAACCTTTCGGTCAAAACACCGGCGCTTGAAGTCTTTACTCTGGTTATTTCAGCTTGATTTGAAGCCTGCCGCTTAAAACCTCCGGCAAGTTTTATTAAGTCTTTAAGCGTGGTTTCGCCTTGCTTTATGCCGAATTTTCCGGGATAAACTACCGCGCCGGCGAGATTGACGGCGCTATCATTCTTAGCGATGGCGAAAACTTGAATCAAATCACCGTCTTGAATCATTGCATTTTTTGAACTATTTCCAGATATTTCAGACAATTCGCCTTCAAGAAAATCCGTAAATCTATGATTGAAAATTCTCTGCATTGCCACTCTGCCTCTAAAAGCGGTATTTGTAAAACCGCCGGCTATATCTATTAAATCCGCTAGTTTGGTTTCTCCTTTGAGTTCATAAATAGCGGGGTTTTTAACCTTGCCCGCTATTGCCGCCAATGGCCCGATGGGCGGAATAAAAATAACATCTTCGGGCAAAAGGCGAATATCTTTTGACTTATCGCCTTTAAGCAGTAAATCGTACATATCAAAAGTAATCGCTGTTTTACCGTTTCTTTTGATTTGAATATTGCGCATTGAACCGTTTTTATTCGGGCCGCCCGCCGCGAATAAAGCGTTTACTAAAGTTGAAAGAGAAGACACGGTATACGCGCCTGGTTTTCTGGCATTGCCGACAATATAAACCCGTATTGAGCGAAGAGAGCCGAAAGTAATATTCATCGTAAAACCGGTATAATATTTTGAGAATTCCTTTTTCAAAGCCTCTTTAAACTCCGAAAGCGATAGGCCAGCAATCCCTATAATGCCAACCTTGGGCAAAGCTATATTGCCGTCTCTGTCAACTTGAACTTCCCAACTGCCTTCTATCTTGCCCCATACGGATATCCGCAATTCATCGCCGGGCCCAACGATATAATCCGAACTTAAAGGAATATTATCCGCAGGAGCGAAAGTGGAAGGCGGATTTAGAAATAAGTCATAGCCGAATTGTTTTATCTTAAGTTCAAGGTTCTCAAACAATCCGCTTGAAACGAATAATTCAAAATCCGATTCCGCCAAAGGGTTGAAAACAGCCGAAATGGGATTTGTTTTATTTTCTTTTATTTTGCCAAAAGTCCGCGATTGAAGAAACGGCCGCTCAATATTGAAATCGGATTGCTTGTCATTGGGAGCGGAAGCATTTTCTGAATTACTAAGATTTACTGCCGATGATGAAAGGCTAAAAAATAAAAAACTAAATGTTACGGCAAATCCAGCGAACAATTTTAAAATCATATAAACTCCCCTTTAGAAACAGTCCCGCTATAGTCGGAACATAAACTAATACTACGGCCCAGATATAACTCCCCATCTTTTCCGCCACTACTGTAGCAACAAAATAATTATGCAACAAGGAGCAATTTTACACCGTGGCGCCTATGGCGCCACGGAGTAAGACACTGAGGTGGTTGCGGAACAACGAAGCTATGCTTTGGCTCACGAACAACGAGGCTATGCCTTGGAACAACGAACCTTTTGGTTCCCCCATACTTCGTTGGGGACAGGCATCAAATGTCGTGAGCTATGCGAATGACCATCAAGTGTCGTAAACTTTGTGAACGGCCAAAACTTCTTTGTCGCCACTACCCTGAGAACCCTATCTCCTATCCGTTACTTATATTCACTAACTAATTTTCTCTCCGCTATTTCGGGTTTAATACCGGCGATAAAAGAATCAATATTTAGACCTGAAATATTTTTATTTCCTCTAAGGCGAATGGATATTGAATTTTCGGCTTTTTCTTTTTTGCCGACTATTATGAGATATGGAATTTTTTCAAGAGCCGCGTCTCTGACTTTGAAACCGATAGTGTCTGATCTCGCGTCTATACTCGCTCTTATGCCTTGCCCTTTAAGTTTCTCATAAATTTCTTTGGCATAGTCTTCTTCAAGAGAGGTTATATTGGCAACCTTGACTTGGACAGGGCTTAGCCATAGCGGGAAATTACCTGCAAAATGTTCCACCAATATGCCGAAAAAACGCTCTAAAGAACCGAGCAATGCCCTGTGCACCATATACGGTCTGTGATTATTGCCGTCGGCGCCTTTATACTCCATATTAAACCGTTCAGGCAGATTAAAATCAAATTGTATGGTTGTCGTCTGCCACTGGCGACCTATGCTGTCTTTGATCCTCAAGTCTATTTTAGGTCCGTAAAAAGCTCCGCCGCCTTCGTCTATTTCCACTTCTATTTTTTCTTTATCGGCCGCCGCTTTTAAACTTTTCTGAGCGGTCTCCCAATATTCAGGTTCGCCAATAGCATCTTTCGGACGCGTGGCCAAATAGGCCTTTACATCGGTAAAACCGAAGGTTTTCCAAATATTCATGCTAAATCTTAAGGCTTCAATGGTTTCACTTTCAATTTGCTCGGGAGCGCATATGATATGGGCGTCATCTTGAGTAAAACCTCTAACTCTCATTAAGCCGTGCAAGACACCGGTTTTTTCAAAACGATAAACGGTCCCGAGTTCCGCCCATCTTAAAGGAAGCTGACGGTAAGAGCGATTTGAATTTTTATATATCTGTATGTGAAACGGGCAATTCATCGGCTTGGCATAGTAATCAATACCGTCAATATCCATTGGCGAATACATTGAATCCTTATAAAAATCCAAATGCCCTGAAGTATTCCAAAGATCCGCCTTTCCCAAATGCGGAGTATAAAGCAATTCATAGCCGTTTTTTAAATGTTCGTCTCTCCAATATGTCTCTATTTCGTGGCGAATACGCGCGCCGTTTGGATGCCAAAGGACAAGGCCGGGACCGGTTTGATCGTTTATACTGTATAAATCAAGCTGTTTGCCCAGTTTTCTATGATCGCGTTTTAAGGCTTCTTCTTGCTGTTTAATATAGGCGTCAATTTCATTTTTGGTTTTGAAAGCTATGCCGTATATTCTTTGAAGCATCGGGCGTTTTTCATCCCCGCGCCAATAAGCGCCGGCAATGGACGCAAGTTTAAAAAATTTAATTTTACCGGTATGCTCTACATGAGGGCCTTTGCATAAATCCACGAATTTACCATTCTTGTAAATTCCGACTTCTTCATCCGTCAAATCATTGATTAATTCTATTTTGAATTTCTCGCCGCGCTCCGCGAAAAAATCAAGAGCTTCTTTTTTGGACATTTTGGAATATTCAAATTTCTGAGCCTGCGCTATGATATGATTCATCTTTTTTTCAATTTTAGGCAGGTCTTCGGGAACAAAGGACCGGTCAATGTCAAAATCGTAATAAAAACCATTGTCAATGGCAGGACCTATGCCGAGTTTCGCTCCGGGAAAAAGTTCAACTACGGCGGCCGCCATCACATGCGCCAAAGAATGGCGCATAGTTTCTATAAACTTATCTTTATCGTCATTTTCCATTGTTAGAAGCTAAGAAGGATAGTGAGACTCCCTTATTTGCGAAAAAATATGCCCAGTATAGGGTTCGAACCTATGACCTCTCCCATGTCAAGGGAACGCGCTACCGCTGCGCCAACTGGGCTTAAGGTTTAATAAATAGACTGAAAAGCATATTATAATTTATTTCAATGACCCGCACAACAAACCCGTGCAACCCGCGGGGTTGTACAGGTCTATTCTAGAATTATTTTTTTAATTTTCGTTAATTCCCGTTGATATGAGATATTGTCTTCCACAAACTCTTTATATAGAGCCGGTTTTATTTCAAGAATATCTGAAAACTCACAAATTTTGTCCTTTGCGGAATTCATATATTCATTATAGGAAGAAAATTTCCACTCTTCCGGTTTATTGACAATGTATGCTGTCACGGGGTTTAAATGAATATACCGCGTTAAATGCAATAATTGCTCATCTGTTTTAATTAGTACATTTTTGAATCTCCCCTGCCATAAAGGCCCACTTCTGTTATGTCTGAAATTAAAATATTTAGAATAGCTATTCGCGATTTTTGAAATAAATTTCGCTATACCATTATCTGAAACCTGTTTTACAATAAAATGAAAATGGGTAGGCATTATACAATAAGCTATTATTGTTACAAGGGTTCTTTCCGAAAAATTTTCGAGATTACCATTTATGTTTTTTTTAATAAATCTTGAAAACCTTTCATTGTCATTGGGGGCAATTAAATTGCAAAATCTAAAAGTATGTACAAACCGCCCATACTCCACATCACTATTGAAAACAATGTACCTTGATATACTTTTGTTAAAAATATGATAAATCTCATCGTTTGCTAAAGTGTCTTTTCTTATCGTAACCATATAAAACCTCTGCAACCCCGCGGGTTGCATTTTTTTCTATTATAGCTTTTTTTGCAACCCGCGGGGTTGCAGAGGTTTATTGTATTTGGCTAGGATGACTGATTTTAGGCCGCCTCTTGGGGTAAAATTGCCGATAACTGTACAATTTTTGGGTTTTATCGCTTTTACTACATCGTCTAAAATCTTATTCACGGAATTTTCCATAAATATGCCGCAGTTTCTATATCGTAAAAGATAATATTTTAAGGATTTAAGTTCAAGACATAATTTATTCGGGATATAGCTTATTTCAATAGCGCCAAAATCCGGCAAACCCGTTTTGGGACAAACTGATGTGAATTCGGGATGGATTATTTTTATCTCATAATCTCTCTTATATTGGTTGTCAATAGCTTCAATTTCCGGAAATTTTATGTTTTTTGAAGACGCGGCATGTATGCTTGAATAACCTAATTTTGTTGTTTTTATTTTCACCCTACCACCTCCTCACCAATCTTTGATTGGTACTTTTTTGAGTGGCGCCATAGGCGCCACTGAGCAGGTAGTAGGGTCATAATATTCTCCGTTAAACACGAAT
This sequence comes from Elusimicrobiota bacterium, assembly GCA_022013385.1. Classification (GTDB taxonomy): domain Bacteria; phylum Elusimicrobiota; class Elusimicrobia; order Elusimicrobiales; family UBA9959; genus JAKLQJ01. Next base: position 5,965 of record JAKLQJ010000124.1, on the reverse strand, counting down.
TACGCAAAAATAACGCTCTGTTTTTCTATTCTCCGTTTTTATATCTTCATTTTCCTAAGCCGCAATGAATTCATAACCACCGAAACCGAACTCATTGCCATCGCGGCTCCAGCGAAATAAACCGGAACTATAATACCGAAAGGTTTATAGAAAACTCCCGCCGCAAGCGGAATAATCATTATATTGTAAACAAAAGCCCATATAAGATTCTGTTTTATGATTTTGTGTATGGTACGGGAAAGTTTTATGGCATCCACCACGGCGGATAAATTATTGCGCGTAAGAGTAATATCGCTTGAAGAAATCGCGATATCGGAACCGGAAGCAAGCGAAATACCGATATCGGCCTCGGCAAGCGCCGCGGCATCATTAAATCCGTCGCCGACCATAATCACTTTCTTTTTGAAGGTTTTATTTTTAAAAACTATTTGTTTTTTATCTTCCGGCAAAATTTCGGAATAATAACATTCAATATTGAGTTTCTCGGCGACATTTTTTACCACTTCCTGCCTATCACCCGAAGCTATTATGGGCGTAATATCCATTTTTTTTAATTCCTCAATCAATGTATAAGATTCTTCTCTTATATTGTCAGTCAATACCGCATACCCTTTAAAAATATTGTCAACAGCCATAAGCATAATGGAGCCTTCCGTTTCGTTTATATCATGCCGCGCATCTTGGGGAATGGATATTTTTTTACTTTCAAATAAATCCATACTGCCGCAAAGAACATTATATCCGTCAACAATGGCTGTTATTCCTCTGCCCGGCAAGGCTTCAACGGAAAAAGATTCTTCGGGCTTGATTTTTCTGCAAGCGGCGTAAATTCTTACGGCTTCAGCAAAAGGATGTTCGCTTTTATTCTGAATTGAAACAAGAAATTTAATAAATTCTTCCTCTTGCGTTTTATAAGGAGCAATTTTGCCGATTTTGTTTTTCCCTTCGGTAAGCGTGCCGGTCTTATCAAAAATAACGACATTAACTTTGTTTACGCGCTCAAATACATCGGCATTATTGATTAGAATTCCATTTTCCGCGGCCCTGCCAAATCCTACGGATGCCGCCATGGGAACGGCAAGCCCCATCGCGCATGGGCACGCGGAGGCGAGAACGGCGGCAAAAACATTCGCCGCCATGGATAAACCGGAATCTCTAAACCAAAAAACAAAAGCTAATAAAGCTATAAAAAAAAAACAGCCGGAACGAAATATGCCGAAATTTTATCCACAACGCTTTGAACGGAACTTTTAGAAGCATGGCTTTCTCTAACAGCTTTAACTATTTTCATCAAAACCATTTCAGCGCCGATCGCCGTAACCTTAAACTCTAAAGCTCCGCTTGTATTAATGGTTCCGGCATAGATTCTGCTTGAGGGTCCCTTATCTTTAGGAATACTTTCGCCCGTTAAAAACGATTCGTCAATGGCGGAATAACCTTTCATAATTTTCCCGTCCAAAGGAATCTGCTCGCCGGGCCGAAGCATTATCATATCTCCTATTTTTATCTCTTCAACAGGGGTTAACACTCCACCCGCTTGAGAATCATAAGATTCGCCTTTCGGCAAATAAGCTGATGGCGCGGTCAATTTATCTCTGTTTGAATAAATTCTTCTGGCAAATCTCGGCTTTAATTTTAATAATTTTGAAACCGCCCAGCCCGCTTTGCTTTTTGAACGGGCTTCAAGCCATCTCCCAAGATTAATGAAACTTATCAGCATCGCTATTTCATGCCACTGATAATGGATATTTATATTGCCGCTCCCCCCGAAAAAAGTGAGCGCCATGCTATGAAAATAAGCCACCGATGAACTTAAACTGACCAATGTGTTCATATCCGCGGTTTTTGCTTTTAAAGATTTTAAAAGACCGATATGAAAATGAGAACCGCACCAAAGCCAAGCGAATGTGGTTATGAGTAGCAGTGTGTAAGGAGAATAATCGATAAAAAAATCTGAAAGAAGAAAAAGGCTTATCACCGCGCTTACCGCGAATTTTATAAAAAATATTCTTTTTTCTTTTTCAACGGAGTTAAGCGCTATATCCTCGACTTTCTCATTTGAAAATGAAGAAACAGCCAAAACTTTATATCCAATTTCTTCGATTTTATTTGATATTTCGGATGATGAAATCAATTCGTCATTATAATCTATAAAAGCCATTTTGGTGGGCAAATGAATGGAGATTTTCTCTATCCCTTCCATTCTGGATAAAGCGCCTTCAATTTTATTAACGCATCCTACGCAATGAATTCCTTCAAGCGGCATCACAATTTGTTTGGTATCGGACTTCTCCGACATATCTTTGGCAATCGTCGTCATTATAGCTTCCCGCAAGATTCCATGTTCTTTTTCAAAAATTAGGCAGCCCACTTGTCCGCTGTTTTGGCGGAAGGGGCTGCAGCTACACTTTGAAATTCCTATACATCAAGTTAGTCCCGTCCCGCCTATGGCGGGAGAGGCTACACTTTGAAATTCGTCATTAAATTAATATTGAATGATTTCTTAGGCGACACGGTTCCGTCAGTTTCTTTTATCGTCTTATATTCATCAGCCATGATTTTTCCAGTTCTCCGATATTTTCCCAATGCCCCACAAAAGCTTCTTTAATGGCTTCATTTAGGGTGTATCCCTCTTTGAGCTTATTAAGAAACACATAGAAACTCATGCTCCCGCCTTCAACTATCATGAATTCCGCGAGATTGCCCACTTGCGCATACCACTTTTCAACAAATACGCTTTTATCGTCAAGGGGAGACATGCTCATCATCTGAGCAAAACTAATGGGGTTGGAAGCAACTAATCGGGAAAATCTATTATCATAAGCATTTCGCGCCTTAGGAGATGAACGCATTTCTTCATAAACCGCTATGCCTTCATTAAGCCATGTAAGTCTGCCGCCTGAGGAAAGCCCCATAAATTCATTAAATATCAGATGCGTCATTTCATGCGCTAAAATCGAAGAGGCATATTCGGATTCATAAACGAGTATGGAATTGCCATAAGTAATGCCGCCGGACCATTGGGGCTGATTGGTTTTGAGCGTATACTCCTCGGCATCTTTGTAAATAACTATATTGTAGGGTTTGGACAAAGCAAAAGAATAGAGGCCTATATCGCCCATTATTCGGCGATAATGCAATTCGCAAAGCAAAGAATATTTTTGCGCCGCCTCACTGGAATAGGCTTTTACCAGAAAATGAATCGTTTCATTGTTTTTCGCGCCGGGCTCTAGACCTGTATAAGGCGGCTCAATGGCGCGCGATTGAACGGAATCATTTTGAAGGGCTTCATTATCAAGAGATACGCACCCGCAAAAAAATAATATAGGAATTATAAAAGCGCATAAGAGCGTAAGCGCATAAGTTCGTAATTGCATAAGTGTGTAAGTTTGCAAACGCGTAAGTTCACACGATTTCTTGCTTCTTGTTTCTGACCTCTTGTTTCTGATTCTTATGATATTTCCATCATGCTTTTACGAATGACCACTTTGTTAAAATCCATTTTGAAAGGCAAAGTGTCTAAAGAATATTCAAAATGAAAAATCTTTAATATAAAGTTCGGCATGCTAATTCGGCTATAAACCAAATCATAAAGATAAAAAATGAATTTCCCGTTGGAATACTTAAATAAAAATTCCAAAAAAATTTCCGTTTTCCCGATAAAAGCCATTATTTCAAAATTTTTATCAAGTCTCACTTCCACATCGCGCAAATAACTATTCTTGCTTTCAATATATCTTGCTATGGAATAATTGCTTATTTTGGCCGATAAAATTTTTAATTTCCCTATTCTAATCGGTATAATATCGGATAAATCCCCTTCCTTCAGCGGAATAAAAGAAAAATCTTCGATAATGCCGTTAAGACCGTAAATATCAATTTCACCCAAACTGGCATAAGGAGAAAAAAATAAAACTTTTTTATAAGCTCCTTCGCTTTTATCAAAGTCCGAAAGTTTTAAAACAATATTTTCAAAAACAAAACCAGCAAGCTTAAGTTTTTTAACTTCATAGCTTTTATTTTCAAAATGCTTCTGTTTATTATTTTTTTTCTGATACACAATCACGGTGGACATATCTTCAAGCTGATAAGATTTAATTTCGGCAAATATTTTAGAAAACCATTTTTTATTTATATCCAAAAAACGAGAGTTCAAAGAAGAACCGCTTTTGACGATAATAAAATCCGACAAGCCGATTAAACTTGAATTATAAGGCGAAAATTTCAAATTTTTCATTCCTTTTTTCTCAGCGTAAAGGGAAAAAGAAGGAATATTAAAACTGTTATTTTTGTCTATAACTGAGATTTTTACAGGAAATTTTTCCCATACTTGCCGGCCTGCCTGCGCTTTTTGGAGCGCAGTCTTCTTACCCGCCAAAGCTACCTGCCCGACCGCGGTCCGGCGAACGGAGGATATACTACGCGACCTTTCGTTTATAAAATCAATTATATCCCCCATTTTTGCTGTGGAATTTAAAGGCGCGGGCAAACCTACAATGGGAATATTTTTTCCAAACAGTGAAATCGATTTTGCGCTTATGATATTTGTTTGATTTATTATAAAAAGAAGCGCTAAACCGCCAAAAAAATAATTCCTTATTTTATTAGGCGTCATTACTCCTATGGCTATGGCAAAAGCAATGAGCGCCGGATAAAAATTAGCGGGATCGTTTGCAAATAAGAATGTAAAACATATATATGGGATTAGGAACCACATAAAAACGGCTGCTTTGCCTTCATAGGGCATAAAGACCGCGTAATACATCCATAATAAAGCGAGCGCGCCCAGAAAAAATAAAATCAGATGGGACGAGGAAGCTGCGGAACCGAGATACCATAAAAGGTTTTTCAAATGAAAGGCTTTTAAATAAACGGCTTCGGAGCCGGAAAAAGAATCCATGATAAAAATATAAAACGCGTTTCTTAAATACCATGGAATATTAAGCGCCGCCGCGATAATAAATCCCTTAAAAACTCTGCCTCTGGCAATGGGCGAAAGTAAAGCGGAAATGAATGTAAGCAATGTGGGCAAAATATAAATTAGAAAAAACTTATCGGTAAATAAACCAAAGGCTAAGGCTACGCCGTAAATAAAACCCCATTTGCCGTCCTTCTCAAATTCTTCGGAATTAATAAAACCGGCATAAGCTAAAGCGACAAAAGCGATAACGGCTATTTCAGGCGATGGATGCCTTACAACTTCAAGAACGAAAGGCATCGTGCAGGCAACGGCAGCCGCCAGCCAGCCGGATTTATAATTTCTTTTCCAACTCGCTAGAGAAAAAACCGAAAAAGCCAAAATAGCCAAATAAAAAGAATTCACGCATATAATGGCAATATTGAAATTATCGGGAAATAATTGCAAAAAAGGATAATAGTTTATGAAATAAAAAGGCGGCTGAAGATTTGTTATGCCAATAACTTCTGGATTAAAAATCGCTATCCAATTGCCCGCTAAAAAATTCTCTGTAAGGGATATGATGATATTCACATTTATCGCGTCTTTCAAAGAAAACACATAGTCCTGCCCTAATATCCCTATTGAAAAGAATAAAACTCCAATAAAAACTATCGCGAAAAGCCCCAGTAATCCTATCCATGTCTTATCTTTTTTCGGAGCCGACAATTCTTTTTCAAACATAATACTTTCAAAAACCGCTCTGGAAGCGTAAAATTTCTCTTTCCAGCTCAACTTTTTTATTTTTTTATTTTCTTGTTCCGCCATAAAAACTCTCCAATTCGCAAAAGCGCAAAAGCGCAAAGAATACAAAATTTTTTGCGCCCTTTACGCTTTATTATCCGTTACTGATTACCGATCACTGGTTACTGTTTACTATTTACTATTTACTATTTACTGTTTACTATTTACTGTTTACTGTTTACTGTTTACTGTTTACTGTTTACTGTTTACTGTTTACTGTTTACTGTTTACTGTTTACTGTTTACTGTTTACTGTTTACTGTTT
>JAKLQJ010000123.1 GCA_022013385.1 Elusimicrobiota bacterium | reverse complement strand
GATACGGGGCAGGCAATTTAATATTGCCATTGAGGGATTAACGCCTATTGAGATAAGCACTTTAGCCAATAATGTTGAAGAGAAAATGAGGCATATAGAGGAAAAAACCGACACTGTGGATACTTCCAAATTAGCGGTATTGGTTGCTATTGATTATGCGAGCGAGCTTTATAATTTACGCCAGAAGACGGATGCCAATACGCAGGCAAATGAAAGAAAAATTGACAATATGATCGGCAAGCTTCAAAGAACTCTTGAGAAAGAGTTATTCTAGTTAGCAATAGGTAACTTGTGACATATGACTGGTTGTCTGGTGACCTGTTTTGGCAACAAGGAATAGTTTCCTCTCTGCTCGTATTATGGGCGATGTTTTTCAAATGGCTAAGTCTATCCCTATCATACTGGCCAAATGCCTATGCAGCAAAAAAACTGTTTACTGCCGCGCTAATTTATTATGAGTGAATCCATTTTTGAAGAAAATACTCAAAAGAGAACCGCCCCGTCGAGAGCGGACGAATTTAATAAGTCTTTTTCTCAGCCATTGGCGGCGCGCTTGTCCCCGAGAAAAATAGAGGAATTTGCCGGGCAGGAGCATATTCTCGGCGAGGGTAAACTATTAAGAAAGGCCATTGAGGCCGATACCATAAGTTCCGCTGTTTTTTACGGGCCGTCAGGCTCGGGTAAAACGGCGCTCGCGAAATTCATATCATCCAAAACCAAATCCAAAATATTTGAGCTGAACGCCGCGATCGCGGGCATCGCGGACCTTAAAAAAATTCTTGAATATGCCAAAAAGCTTTCAAATTCCCAAATAGCCGAGCATAGAAATGTGCTTGTAATATTGGACGAGATACATCATTTTAACCGCACCCAGCAAGATGTTCTATTGCCCTCAATTGAGAAAGGTGAAATAATTTTAATAGGCATTACGACCGAGAATCCTTTTTTCTATATTAATTCCGCTCTTTTATCAAGATTTCTTGTTTTTGAATTTAAGCTTTTAAGCGAAGATGAGCTTGATAAAATAATAATCGGCGCTTTAAATAGAGAAGAGGGGCTTAAAAGTTTTGACATTGAATTAAAAGAAGACGCGCGAAAATATTTTATAAACCATTCATCGGGAGACGCTAGAAGGCTTTTGAATGCGCTGGAGCTCGCGGCTATTACCACTTCGGTTAATAAAAAAGGCAAAAAAGTTATAAGTTTGGATATTGCCAAAGAATCCATTCAGAAAAGGTCTTTAAAATATGATAGAAGTTCGGATGAGCATTATGACCATGCTTCAGCTTTCATTAAATCCATGCGCGGCTCTGACCCCGACGCCGCGGTTTATTGGTTGGCTAAAATGCTTAAGGCCGGAGAAAACCCTCTGTTTATCGCAAGGCGCGTGCTTATATGCGCGGCCGAGGATGTAGGCACGGCCAATCCCATGGCTTTAATGGTGGCGCAAAGCGCTTTTTACGCGGCGGATGTTTTAGGCATGCCGGAAGCTAGAATACCGCTTGCCGAGGCGGCTATTTATGTAGCGGTTTCGCCAAAATCAAACGCTTCATATATGGCCATAAATTCCGCTATGGAGGAAGTTGAAAGCGGACCATTGAGAGAAGTGCCTCTTCATTTGAAAGATGCTACCGGAGACGGAAAAGAATTCGGCCACGGACAGGGATATAAATATCCCCATGATTTCAAAGGCCATTATATAGAGCAGGAATATATGCCGAAATTTAAAAAATTTTACACACCTTCAATGGAAGGTTTTGAATCCAATATAGCCGAGAGAATGAAAAAACTTAAAAAATGAATCCCGAAAATAAAATCCTAAGCGTAAGCGAACTTAACAAAACCATAAAATATTTGCTTGAAGAGACAATCGGCGAAGTATGGATTGAAGGGGAGATTTCAGGTTTTAAAATATCCTCGCTTGGCCATGTCTATTTTGACCTTAAAGATTCCCAATCCATTATTTCCTGCGTGATGTATAAAGGGTTCGCGGCTTATTTAAGATTTAAGCCCGAGAACGGCTTGCTTGTCAAAGTTAGGGCATTGGTAACGACTTATGCCAAGCAAAGCAAATACCAATTGAATATAAAAGAAATTATTCCAGGAAACATAGGCCCTTTGCAAATTGCTTTTGAGCAATTAAAGAAAAAACTTCGGGAAGAAGGATTATTTGATGAGGCAAGAAAAAAGCCATTGCCGAAATTGCCTAAAAAAATAGCTCTTGTAACTTCATTGCACGGCGCGGCCATCAGAGATATGCTGTCAATTTTAAAGAGAAGATATTCAAATCTGCATATAATAATAGCCCCTGTAAAAGTTCAAGGCGACGGAGCTAAAGAAGAGATAGCCGCCGCCATCAAAACGCTTAATGAAAATTTTCCGGACATTGATGCCATGCTGGTGGGAAGAGGCGGAGGCTCAATGGAAGATTTATGGGCTTTTAATGAAGAGATAGTGGCGCGCGCCATAGCTAGTTCCAAGATTTGCGTTATTTCATGCATAGGCCATGAGACCGATTTTACAATAGCGGATTTTGTCAGTGATTTAAGAGCGCCTACACCGTCGGCTGCGGCCGAACTTGTGGTTGAAAATAAAGAAGAGCTAAAAAAATATCTTAAACAATTAGACAGAAGACTTGTTCAAAGCCTTAAAATTCTTTATGAAAATTTAAAAGGCAAATTTTTAAGGCTTGCGGGCAATAGAATTTTTAAAAACCCGCAAACACTCTTAAATAATCTGATTCAAAGATTTGACGGTTTGAACGAAGATATGATTCGCGCGGCGGATTATAAAATTAAGGATATCTCGGATAATCTTAAATTTAAAGTCGAAAAATTGCATGCTTTAAGCCCGCTTTTTCCTCTTAAAAAAGGTTATTCTTTAGTTAGAAAAACATCCGATAATTCAGTGGTTAAAAACAGTTGTGATTTGGAAAAAGAGGAATTGCTTTCTATTAAATTCAAAGCAGGTAAAGCCGAAGTAAAAGTAACCAATACAACCGCGTAGGTTGTACTGGTTGGATGGAGGCATTATGGTTAAACAAGCGAAAGGCGCAAGTTTTGAAGATAATCTTAAAAAACTTGAAAATGTGGTTGAGAAACTTGAATCCGAAGACACGCCGATAGAAAAATCTCTAGAGTTTTTTGAAGAAGGTGTTAAAATTTCAAAAGAACTTTCAGGAAAACTTGATGAAGTTAAAAGAAAAATTGAGATTTTGAAAAAGGATGCTTCCGGCATAAAACTTGAAGAATACGAAGAAGAGTAGTTAGGCGATCCCGCCTATGGCGGGACAATAAGGAACAGTTTTCCGGCGGAAATCTCGGGGGTGGGTGGTGTAAGACAATATGAAAACTCGTTTAGATATAGCCTGTGTTGAAAGAAAGCTGTTTGAAAGCCGCCGCAGGGCACAAGGCGCTATAATGGCGGGACTTGTAAAGATAAACGATGTAATAGCGGATAAAGCCGGCCGTCCGGTCAAAGACGAAGATGTAATTGAAATAATAAAGCCAGTGTGCCCATATGTTTCTCGCGGCGGTTTAAAACTAAAAGGGGCATTGGACGGATTCAATATAAAAGTAAAAAATAAAATATGCGCCGATATTGGCGTTGCCACCGGCGGATTTTCCGATTGTTTTCTTCAAGAAGGCGCCAAACTTGTTTATGGCGTAGATGTCGGTGAGGGGCAAATTCACGAAAAGATAAAAGATAATCCCAATTTTAATTTTATTCCTCAAACCAATGCCAGATTTTTAAAATCTGAATTTTTTAATCCTTTGCCTGTAATAATCGCTATTGATGTTTCATTCATATCGCTTAAACTTATACTTGGCCCTGTTTTTAATTCGTGCGCCAAAAATAGCGATATTATCGCTCTTATTAAACCGCAATTTGAACTTGAAAAGAGAGATTTAAAGCGCGGCATAGTTAAATCCGATGAAATAAGACTAAAAGCGGTTGAGTTACTCAGAGAATTTGTAAAAAAGAATTTTCCTAAAATAAAAGAAAAGGGCATTATTGATTCGCCTATTAAAGGCGCGAAAGGCAATCTTGAATACCTCTGGCACTTAAAGAAAGGCTAAATCAGCTTCCGCAACCCCGCGGGTTGCGGAGGTTTATTTTACGGCAGGGACAAATGTCCTAAAACGGTATGGGACATTTGTCAGCGGATATATGCCCGATTTGCTCGTGTTTGTATGCCGCGCTTGTAATATAATTGTTATGCTAGTGTAGTGCGTCCAACACTTCTTTACATTTAAATGCTTGTTTTTACCCCGTGGGTTGGGTAAACTTGGTTGTAGAAAAAACCCGCGGGGTTAAAACCACGACGCAAGATGCGTAAATAGTAAATGTCAAGTTAT
>JAKLQJ010000122.1 GCA_022013385.1 Elusimicrobiota bacterium | reverse complement strand
ACTATAGCCTGCAAATATTTACGCTCTTGCTTGTTCAATCTAACTATGTGGCTTTTTTGGCTCATGGTTTATCTCCCTTTTTTAGGAAGATATTATCATAATATCAAAGAACTATCAATAACTAAATTGACAAAGCACTAGCCTATAGATTCAACTTTAATAGATGCGGAATTTTCATACAAGTTATATGCATTGTATATTTTATGGCACAATGACCCCGATAAATATAGCTTAATATTCTCATTTTTATTTGAGACCGCTTTTTGTTTCAATATCACATTTTTATAACCGTTTATTCCTATATTCTTTTTGAGCAAAGCAAAATTATTCGGAGACGGTTCAAAAGCGATAACTTTCCCTTCATTGCCCACAAGTTTTGCAAAAATCAAGGTATAATATCCGATATGTGCTCCAAGATCTAAAACAATATCGCCCTTCTTAATTACTTTTTTTACAAATTCTGTCATAAATGATTCCCCGGCATAGACACCACAAGTTGAAAGAGCAAGATTATCTTCGGGGTCTAAAAACATTTTATGACCTTGAACTTTCGCAAAATCTGTCTTAAAATGAGAACTTATAAACCCATCAATGACTCTAATGGGATAGAACTTAGATAACCCATGTCCGGAAAAGACTTTGTATGCCAACCTATATATATAAAGTATTATTCTGCGTATTTTCACATTCCTTATCCTACGATTTTTCCTATAAGCTTTTTTTTAGTTATTCTCATTAATTCAGAAAACGCTTTTTTGGAAAATGGACTTCCACCTTACTCTCTTCAAGCATATAATCTAAAATATTTTTTGATTTTTGCGGTTGTTTTTTATGGTCTATTTGGGACTTTTTAAAAACTACCATGTATGTGTCCGCACAAAAGCTTGGAAATATACCGCTTAACAAATAATCCATTTTTATTAATACTTTTGCCATATTGATTCCATAAAACATCCTGATTGGGAAGGTTAAAAACTTAGCTATATTATATATTTTAACCAAATATTTCGGTTTATTTTTAAAATTCATTGGATTGTATTTTACAAAAAGACCTTCAACTTTGCTTAGCCGCCTTAGCGCTATTCCTCTCACTTTTCCGCCATTCATAAATTCTTGCAACTCTTTTCTTGTAAAAATGTTTAGATGCGTATGCGGCGTTTCGGGCGGCGCATAGTTTTTTTTCTCATTCATATTTTTTGCCGCGGGAACAGTAATAATCAATGCTTTTTTAGTTATTCTCATTAGTTCGGAAAACGCTTTTTGGGGGAATGGAACATGTTCAATAGTCTCAGAACACAATACTAAATCAAAACTGTTATCCGCAAAAATATTCAATGACTGAACATCGGCTTCAAATCCGTCTATATTGTAAATCTCTTTTGCCCTTTTTACCGCTTCAATGCTTAAATCGGCAACGGTTGCCTGAAAACCGAAAATATTTTTTACCAAATGAGCGGTAAATCCTTCCGCGCAGCCAACTTCCAGAAAAGTGTTTATTCCATACTCGGATGATAATTTTGCAATTTCTTTTAAAATGGCATAATTATTTTGATACAAACCTAATGATAAAAAATCATAAGCAAAACCGTATATCGGAGCATGGTTTTTGTAAATTCCGTTTTCATCTGCGGCTTTAAACCTTTTATTAAGCCATTCTTTTGTCTTTTTAGAATATTCGTCCATAAATTACTTTCTTAATTTTAAGGCTCTGAAAAACAATTAACTTAATACTTGGCTAACTGATTTTTGAGCGAAACGAGAAACGAAGAGCGAGCATACCCTCTGCGGTCTGTAAGCAATGAGTGACGAAGTTGGTCGTCCACAAAGCTTCCGACACTTTATGAGGCATAACCTCGTTTATTGTAGCCAAAAATCAGTCAGCCCCATAGCAATTATGCTATGGGGAAGCTCATATTTTATTGATTCCTTCGTTGCTCTGGAACACGAACCTTTCGGTTCATCAAATGCCGAAAGCTATGCTTTCGGCCTCATTCACAGGCAAGTCGCAGAGTTCCTTGCATTTGATGAAGCATTGCTTCCTTGTTCCAGCTATAAGCCTTCTCATTCGTTGCGCCTTGACCTCAATTTAAATCTGAGCTTCCAAGTGTCAAGGTAATTGTTTTTCAGAGCCTAAGGGGTGAAGTTTCTTATAAACGCCTAAATTAAATTCAAAATCTATACAGGAATAACACTTGCAATTTTCGACCAATCCGGAATTTTTTTGAATATTTATGCTTTCTTGACGAAACTTCTGATACTCTTTTGAATACCATATTTCGTAAAAAGAATTATTGCGTATGTTTCCCAAAGGGGGAGCATAACACCCACAGCAAGGAATTACACTTCCATCTGATAAAATTCTTGAAGAAAGCCAGCCGACATAACACGGAATCTGCGTATAATACCGTGAAGTATAATTTCCGGTAGTGAGTCCTTCGGAAATATATTTATCATAGAAATCAAGGCTTGTCTTTATGCCTAAATTTATCGCTTTCTCTTTTGCTTTTTTAAGCAAGCTCTTTAATTCGTCCAATTGCTCATCATTCAAAAGAATCTCCTTTGTTTCCGGAATAATATCCACTCTTTTATAACCTACGCCTCCCGCGCCCATTTCATGCGCGAATTCCACCATTTTTACCGTATCCTGATAGTTAAGATTGCAAATTGCATTTATTAAAGTTACGGTCGGATTTTTTTGATTGAGTTTTTTCTTTAGTTCCGATAATAATAATAACGACCCTTTGATTCTTTCAAAAGTTCCTTCTTTTAAAGTAGGATGAATTTTTTTGTAAGTTTCGGATATTGCCGCTTGCATGCTAACATCTATATGATCCACCTTTAATTCAACGAGTCTCTTTATTCTTTCTTCATTAAAATAATATCCGCTGGTAATTAAGCACGCTTCTATTCCGTTTTCTTTGGTGGTTTCAATGACTTTCATTATATCGGGATATAAAAACGGATCTCCTTGACCTCCAAAGATAATTCTCTTTACCTTAAGTTTTTTGAAATCTTTTATCAATTTTTGAAATAACTCATATTCAATATGTTGGCTTAACCATTCTTGAGACGGTCTTTGTTTAAGCAATGGCGACCAATACCAGCACATAATGCAATCGGTCGTGCATTTTCTGGTAAGGTCAACAGAAACTTCAATCGGGCCGGTTAAAATTTTTTTTGTAACAATACCTATGGCGACTTTTAATTTTTTAGGCGTTATTTTTAACATAATTTCTGTGATTCAAACAGTAGCAAAAGTCTCGTCGAAAGCCATTATTCTATTTTACCCCGCGGGTTGGGATAAATGTTTGGTTCTGGCGGAAACCCGCGGGGTAAATATCGGGATGATGCAAAAACTTCTTTGGCATTACGCTACTGTCTGAATCATAGTAACATAATTTAAAGTTATTTGAATTGACTAAAAATTTCTCTATCGCTTACTTTTGCCAATTGCTTCTCAAGTTTTCTTTTGTTAATTATCAAACTCAATTGCCTGAAAGCGGCAAACAACCCCTTTAAACAGCCGTATCTGGCGGTTAAAACTGAAATAAAAAGTCTTATTGGAACAAAAATAAAGTGCTGAAAGAGTAAATTTTTATCAGCAATATTTTTCCAGACCAAAAAATATTTATTCCTTTCACTAATGATATTTATATAATCGCTTTTGTAAAATTTAGAAATTGTGGCTCCTCCTCTATGCTGAGCCAAACTTCTCGGTTCATAAATTATTTTCCAGCCTCTTTTCCATGCGCGATATGAAAGGTCAACATCCTCATAATAAAATGGGGAAAATATGTCGTCAAAACCGCCCAATTCCATGAATTTCTCTTTATCATAAGCGGAAGCGCCCCCGCCGGCGAAAAAAGCCACTGTTAATTTTTTCCCAGTACTTTTTGGCACATCAAAAAACCCGTATTTAAATCCACCCGCAACTTTCGGATTATCAAGAACTGTTTCTTTTTGATTATTCTTTAATCCCGGTCTTACGGCAAAAACATCATTGTTTTCAAAATGTTCCGGTAAAAATGCCAGGAAATCATTCTCAATTTTTACATCGGTATTAAGCAAAACCACAATTCTATTTTTAACGGAAAAAATACCGTTATTGGCTGAAGCCGAAAAACCCATATTAATATCTTGTCTGATTATTTTTACAAAAGGAAAATTTGATTCTATGTAATCTTTAGTTCCGTCACTGCTTGCATCGTCAACAATTATTAATTCGGTTTTTTCAAAAGAATAATTTTTGCACGCTTCTATTATGGAAGGCAAATATTTTTCTAATAATTTTTTTCCGTTAAATACGGGAATAACCACACTTATATTCATAAATTTCCTGTTTTTCTGTAATAAACACGAAATGAATCTTCACAATGTATCACAGCCAAAAGCAAAGCAAGAAATAAGCAACCATAATTAAATACGCGCAGGAAAAATTTATATGCAATATTAGATTTCTGAAAGCCGAACACGCTATCTGCCGATTTATCCGCTTCCTTTTTAGTTAAATACTTGTCCATTCCAATGTATCTAAGCAAACTTTTCTTTAGGCTCACAAAATTGATATAGGAATTAATAATATAATCTTTTTTGAATATTTCCAAACTCGCTGAATTGCAAATTTTTTTTACTGTTTTTGGAGAAAACTGATGAATATGCCGCGGCAAATCCAAACTGAACCATTTATCTTTAAAAAATTTGCTTTGTATGCTTGAAAAATCGGGGGATTCCACAATCAATATACCGCCGTCTTTTAATAATTTATTAATTTTTCTTAAGGTATCTTTAGGATTTGTCAAATGCTCTAATACATGCCAAAGAGTTATTACATCAAAAAAATTATCCGGAAAATCTAAAAACAATACATCTCCGGTATATATATTTTTCAATCCGGTTGAATTTTTAGCCGTATCGCAGATATTTGAATCTAAATCACATCCATAAACGGCCCATCCTTCTTTTTGCATATCCGATAGAAAACCTCCGGCGCCGCAACCGATATCTAAAATTTTTCCGGGAGATTTGAGTTTTTTTATTTTTTTAACTCTATTTGGGAATAGCAAAGGAAAAAGAAAAATATCTTTTTCCGAAGAATCCTTGCGATAACTATCGTAATATTTAACTAAATTTTCGGGGCAAGGTTTCAAACCGACCAGTCCGCATTTATTACATCTCATCACATTAAAAGTAAGCGGTGAAAAAGCTAAATAATCATGCCCGCTGAAAAGGAATTTGAAATCGCGACTGCCGCAAAAATCGCAGAGAAATAATTCAGACATTGCTTTTTTATCCATAAAACAATTATCCACCATAGACAATATGTTCTTTTTAATCTCTTTCTTTTCTAAAAAACCTAAAAGAATCCAAGAATCTATTTCTTATTTATGATTGAAAATATCTCGAGAAGCCTTTTCTCATAAGTATGATCGCGGTATGCCCTTTGCCGACCCTTTTGCGCTATTAGCTTTCTTTCTTCAGAATGTTCCAAATAATATCTAATCTTTTCTTTCTAATCAGCTTCGTCATTATAGCAAACTACTTCTTTTCCAATCTCATATAACTCGCCAAGGCATGGATTTTCATCCGCTAAAAGGAATCCGCCTGAAGCGGGTATTTCAAAAACTCTTGGAGTGACATTAAATTTTTTGTCGAAAGTTCCGTAAGAAAGATGAATATCAAGATTGATTTTTGAAGCATTATATATCTTAACCGCTTCTTCTCCGAAAACACGCTGCCTGCGATAATATTCTTTTAATTCAGCCTCTTTTTCCAACCAATAACCCCAAATGCCTAAATCAAACTCCTTTAAAGAACTCAAAACCTCCGCGCGCTTAAATTTCACTGTGCCGACAAAACTGATTTCATTGCCATAATTCTTTCTTTCTTCTTCTGATAAATTTACATTTTTATGAATTTCGGGAATACAGCATAAGGGAATAGTTTTTACGCATTTTGAACCAATTTTTATATGTTTCAAAATATCTTCCGAGTCTATCATAAAAAAATAATCATAGCATGGAGATATTTGTTGAACAAAATCCTTTCTGTTGGGCGCAAGAACCGAATCGTGAAACCAATTTGCAGTGATTATCCCGAGTTGTCTAATTCTTTCTAATGTCTTAGGCAGAATGCCGTCGCCCATTAAAACAAAAAGTATATCAGGGCGATATTCTTCTGTAATCCTTAGCAACAACTTATTCATTTTTTCATTTTCCAATGAATTGACTAACGGAATTTGATGTATTGATTTTGGAAAAAATTTCTTTATAATTTTTTTTGTAAAAGAGCCTGCGGGGCTTTTTAAATATTGGCTTTGACGAAAATCAAAAACTTCTGTTTCATAACCAAGATTGAGCAAACCGCTTTTACAATGACGCCCGATTGTTCCTAATATTGTATCTTCCGATTGCGGCGCTGCCAATAGGATTTTTATATATTTCTCAGCCATAATAATTTCAACTTTTCCAAATAATCCGATTCGAATTTTTTCCTACAAAACAATGAACCGATTCTCTGTTTAATCGCTCCCTTAACCCAAATTAAAGTTATTTTTAATTTTTGTTTGGCAGTCGCATGCCGTCGGATTGTTCTTACGATATTTATAACGCTAAGATTTTTTATATCTTCTTGCAACTTTTTATTATTTTCCGAGGTTCCGCCTCTTTTATGATAAACAATGGATTCCGGCGCATATTTTGCTTTCCAACCCGCTTTATATGCTCTCCATGACAATTCGGCATCTTCATAATGCGAACCGAAGCTCTCGTCGAACAAACCTATGGCTTCAAGCATCTTTTTCCGGTAAAGGCACGCCCCCGCGCAGGCGCCTACAATATTCAATTGTTTATCATACTGGCCTTTGTCAGGCTCATTGCCTCCTCTATCATATATTATCCCATCGATAAAAATATGCCCTGTAGAATCCAAAACATGAGGATTATCCATCCTTAACATCTTGGATGCGCAAATGCCGATTTTATTATCCGAAGACATTGTGTTTATTAATTCGCCTAACCAGTTTTTTTCCGCTTTTGTGTCATTGTTCAGCAATGCGATATATTCTATGGTTTTATCTTTTAGCGCAGCTTCCATTCCTATATTATTCGCTTTTGCGAATCCGTAGTTTTTATCAAGAGGAATAATCTCCACGCCCGAATAATTTTTTTTAATAAATTCGATAGAACCATCTGTTGAGCCATTGTCTACAAGAATAACATTAAAATTGATATAGCCTTGCGCAAAAACCGAACCCAGACAATCTTTAAGGAACCTTTCGCCGTTCCAGTTGACGATGATAACTACGGTTTCAGCATTATTCATTGCCGCCCCCTAAAAGCATTTTTATCTTTTTTATAAATGGCGCCGCCCCGTAATTATTCCTGCCAAACCAGCGGCCTATTTGGCATCTTGCCGCTAACAGTGAGAGGTCCAAGAAGTTGAAAAAACTGGAGGTATGCCATAAGCCGCAAGTAGTGTATATAATGCCATGGTCTTTGTGTTTTTTAAGAATTTTATTCAGCGTGGCGTAATAATCTTTATTCAGCGTTCCTTTTGATATATGCCATACCGGAATGGGCAGCGCATAGACTTTTAAACCGCATTTTTTTACCGACAATGAATAGTCCACGCCGTACAAATGCCAGCTGGAACAGACTTTCTCATCGAACCCGGCGCTGCTGAAAACTTTTCCGGGGATTATCAGCACCTGCTCATCGAGGGTCTGCACTTCGACCGGACCGTTAAAAGTATCCCCGCACTCAATCGGATCCTTTTCCGGCCCGTGACACACAAAGCATGCTCTGTTTTCTAGCGGAATCGTGCCGACCCGAAAAATCCCGCCGGCCTTTCCCTTGGTCATTCCCGCCACGCCGGCCACACCGAGGTCAGGAATCTCCCGCAAAAAAGCCTCCGCGCGCCGCAGCCAGTCAGCAGACAGCAGGTATATGTCTTGGTGTATAAAAATTATGTACTCCCCTGTCGCTTTAGCGCCGCCATAGTTGAGCCCTTCGGCCGCAGATCTGAATTTTCCGCCGGTATTATCCACCAGTGTCAGCTCAAATCCGCAATTCTGGGTTTTCAGCCCTTTTATCAGGAGGTCATTCATGACCTTTTCGCTGTTATAGACGCAGACAATGGAAAAAACTGGCCGGCTCATTTACAGCCTCCCCGCGACCTTTCAACGCCGAGTGTATAATAATAGTTCATTACATATTTGAATATGCCGGCGGCGATCATTCTTTTTTCAAAAAAGACAGCAAGCGGGTAATACAAAGATATTTTGAAGATATTCATAACTCGCCTGATAAACAGAGTCTTCGGCTCATAAGCAGACAAGCCGATCTTTCTATTCAGAATTTTTTTTGATTCCCCGACTTTTATCATCCTTTTGCAGGCGTCTTCAAGGCTTGTGTAGTGGTGATGCCACGCGACCGCCTTCCTGTTAAAAAAAAGTTTAAGTCCCGCGGCCTTCAGCCTATATCCCAGCTCCACATCTTCAAAAGCGGCATACGGAAATTCTTCGTCAAATAAACCGTTTTTAGTCAAAAACCGGCGCTTAAGCGAAATATTGCAAGTGTAAAAACGGCAGGGATCGGCCTCCGCTCCGTTCTCAAGTTCATTAAAGCTGAATTGCGGGCCTCCGTTTTCAAGCCAATGCATGAAAGGCGTAATTTTTAAACTCCGGTCCCATGTGACATAGCCAAGCAAAGCCGCGTTATCAGATATATTTTCCAGATGCCAGGCAACATGCCTCTTGAGCAGATCCGGCGCAGCTATTATATCATCGCCTATGAACAATAGGATTTCCCCGTCCGCATTCTTTATTCCCAGATTCCTGGCCGCAGCCGGTCCTCTGTTCTTCTGACGATAATACCTAGCGTCAACTGTCCCCTGCCTTACAAAGTCAGCCGCCAGTTCCTCGGTTTTATCGGTAGAGCCGTCATCCACAATGATTACTTCAAACCTTGATGCCGTATAAGTCTGTGCCTCAATAGCTTTAAGGCATTTTTTCATGGTCTCTGCCCTATTATATGTCGGAATTATAACTGTCAGATATTTAGTCATTGTAATCCAGCTTCAGCGCGATGCCCACATTTTAAAGCATAAACCTAATATTTTAGCTTTAAACCAAGAAAAATATCCTGAGACGGACAGGCAGTAAAATATCCTGCTCAGCATTTTCTGCGCATAATAAAGATCCTTTGAACTTAGAGCATCCGTATGCATCACCGGCCTATGCCCGCCAAACTCTGACCAGTTCTCGGTTTCAATCCAACCTTTTTCCTTCGCCTCAAAATAAAACGGTGTACCCGGATACGGTGTAAGGATTGTCACACCAATGGTTTCCGGCCTCAATTTTGCAACCAGCCTGTATGTCTTGTAAATAGACTCTTTCGTTTCCTTCGGCAGACCAACCATCAGCAGAAAATGCATCTTCAAGCCTAGAGCGCGTCCTTTTTCTCTTATAAACTTAAGTTTATCGAAAGTCATGCCTATCTTCGCCTGGGTTTCCATAACTTCCGTGTCACCGCTTTCCACACCGATATTTATCCCCTCACAGCCGGCTAACCGCATTTTCCGCATAAGCTCTTCATCCAGACAGTCCACTCTGGTCTCGCACCACCAGTTTATTCGTATCTTCTTTGAAATTATAAGATCGCATATGGCATGCGCCCTGTCCTTATCCATAGTGAAGGTCGCATCACGGAAAAGTATTCTTGAAATTTTGTGATTATGAACGATATCCTCTATTTCCCTTAGCACATGTTCGGGGCTCCGTCGCCGCCATTTTCTGCCTTGAACCAGCGGATAAGCGCAATAATACGCGCAGGGAAACGGACATCCTCTACTGGTCTGCATTACAGTGGTATTATCGCCCAAAAGCACATATCTGTACATGGAATTGTCTAGCAGGCGGCGCGCCGGCAACGGAAGGGAATCCATATCCTCCACTATGATATTTTCATCCATCCGAAACACGCCACCGTCCATAAAAACCGTCCCGCGTTTTTCTTCTCCGGATATCACTTTATCAATAACTAATTCGCATTCGCCATAAATGCAAAGATTGGCCGAACTTTTTTTCAGTATCTCCTCAAGGATGGAAGGATAGGTTATAGCGGTTTTCGCGATTATCTTCCCTTTGAAGTAGTCGCCTATCTCTTTTAAAAAAGCGCAGTCATTATAAATGACCGGCAAAGAGACTGTGGCAATCAACACATCTGCCCTTTGAGCGCGTATAAGCTTGTGCGCTTCCTCCCGGGTATAGCCCGCCGCGCCGGCGTCTATAATTTCCGCTTGATGCCCCTTACCGAGTAGCGCGGCGGCCATATATGCCAGGTCCAGCGGCGGCAGAACCACTGCGCTTCCGCCGTCAAAACCAAGTCCGCCGGCCATATCCCGCGCCATAGGATGCTCTACACTGGGAGAATTTACAAGTAAAACTCTCATCTTCCACTCTTCCCTTTCAAGTAATCGCAGGCAACGGTCTCCCTGCTAAATCCGCCGATAAGTTTCAGTAGCCTATCACGGATAAACGCTTTTAATTTACTCATTTTGGGAGAATACCTTCCTTCTTTGCCCATTCTATAGTCATGTGTATGCCGTCTTCAAGGCTAATTTGCGGAGCATAGCCCATATCCCGACGAGCCTTTTCAATGGAATATGCGCGGTGTATCCGTCCGTATGAACCGGCTGTAAAATAGGATAGCAAATCTGCCCGCTTTCGCAGCCTGCACCGCCAGGCATGCAAAAAAAGATACAGCGCATTAGTAACACTACTTGTTTCACCAAACAATGGAAGCTTAGTCATCCCAAGCCCCAGCGCTATGTCTGAAAACAATTCCTCTATAGCCACATGTTTTTCCCCCGCTATTATGTAAATGCCGCTAGGCGCGCCCGGTTTCAACGCTTTTACGATACCGTTCACGGCATCGTCGATAAAAACAGGGTGGACGCGGCGTTCGCCGTAAGCTGGTAACAGCTTTAAAAGTTTCTCCCGTTTTAATATCGCGTTAGCCAAAGGCAGTATTAATGCCGGCGAGGGAGGCCCATACACATTACCGAGCCTAAGTATAATTTTTTCTCCGGGAAATTTTTCAACTAGCTGTTCCGCCTCCAGCTTCGATTTTCCATAGGCGCTCAGCGGCGCCGATGCGAACATCTCATCCGCAGGTATTTCATTTTCCGAGACAGCGCCCATAGCTTCAATACTGCTTATAAATATAAACTTTTTAGCGCCATTCTTAAGTGCCCAATCCAGTAGGTTGGCGGTTCCTTCCACATTAACACGGGACAATTTACCATAGTCCCCGAAATAATCCAACGAAGCGGCAAGGTGAACTACAATGTCCACCTTGTTCAGAGTCGCCAACTTTTTTAATGAGGCGTTGTCAGAGATGTCCGCCTCATAAATGTCCACTCCGTCAGGGAGCAGGGATAGCGCCACGGTCTTGTTCCGCGTTAACGCAAAAATCTTTACCCCATCACAGAAGAGCCGCTCGATAAAGGCTTTAGCGATAAATCCTCTGCCGCCTGTTACAAGTACTCTCATTTTATTGAGCCTCCCAAGCCATATCTGAAGTAAATCAGTTTCCGTCGCAAAAAACCAGCAGCGGCTTTCAACACCCCAACAAAACTTTTGCCTTCCAGTTTGGACTTCACTGTCCGAATAAGGCGCACTGCTACTTCCCCCTGCGCCCCTCCCCCGTCAGCCCCTGAATTATCACGCGGATAATCCACAGAGCACTCCGCAGCAGCTTTAAGAAAAGCATAGTTTATTCCCTTTAGCTTGCCTTGAGCATTGGCAGATCTGTTATAATAAGTTTCGGATTTTTCCAGTAGCAAATCGTTCTTTATGCAGTAATCCCCCAGTTCAGTGCCGGGATATGGGGTAAAAAAACACGGGCTCGGTTGGAAAGGTCGTATACGCCTTATGAAATTCACCGTCTGCCTCACCTCGTCATCCGTCTCAGTCGGAACCCCAAACATGTAGTTGGCAAAAATTTTTATTCCGTGTTTATCGCAAATCTTCGCAGCCGCCAAGTTCTGCTCCACTGTGGTTCCTTTTTTAAGAAAATCAAGGACTCTCTGGCTTCCGCTTTCGAAACCTATCATAAAGCACTTAAGCCCGGCCAACGCCATTTCCGCCACTACATCCTCGTTCTTCACGATAAAATCGGTCCTGGCCTGGCAGGTAAATGAAGCGGGGAACTTCTCTTCCCTGTAGGCACGGCAGAATTCAATGACCTGCCTCCTGTCTATCGTGAAGAGATCGTCATGGATAAGCAGACTTTTAAAATTGTACCTCTCCCTCAAAAACCTGAGTTCGGCTATTATGTCCGCCACAGGACGTATCTTTGTTCTGTCGCCGAAAACCATCCGTTCCGCCGGCTGGCAAAACGCGCAGTTAAAAGGGCAGCCCCTGCCGGCGATGATGGAAACAAAGGAGCGCTCCATAAACGGTAGCCACGGATGGGCAGCTTCTCCGTTTTCATAATCAAAAGCGCCCCTGTCGGGATACGGAAGCTCTTTAATATCTCCGGAAATGCCCCTTATGATCCTTTCCGGCACGGCGGATTTTTCAAAGTCGGACAAAAGCCGTGAAAAGCTTATCTCACCCTCACCGGTAATTATGTGGTCAAACAGGCCTGTTTTATCCGCTTCCCCTGTCGCCACCGTGGCATGCACGCCACCGAGCACCACTACCGAAAAAGCGTCAGCCTCTTTAATGAGCCGTGCGGCCTCTGCTGCGGCGGCAAAATCCATGCTCATCGAGGAAATCCCAAAAATGCCGGGCGAGCGCTTTTTGACTTCGGCATGGAATTCATCCCAGCCACTCAGCTTCCTCAAATCTATAACATCTATTTCATGTCCTTCTTTACGGGCATAGGCGGAAATATAAGCCAAACCAAAAGGCATAAAATTCGCCTCGCTAGAAGCGCTACTGCCAAAGCTTCCCCAACCGCCTAATGTGATGCCTGGAAAAATCAGAGTAGCTTTCATGGAATGGCTTCCCGGTCCCCGTTCCCGAACCTGCGTTTTGCTTTCAGCAAACAGTTGTTCACGAGAACTTTATCGAAATCATCAAAATGTTTCAAGCTTATTATTGCCGCGACAAACACCGCCATATACATGCAACCGAAACCTATGAGCAAGTACCAGTTCAAAAATCCGGCGCGAGGCTCAAGGATATAAACGACCATTGCCGATGCGGCGCAGGCCACAAGAGGTTTAAGGAATACCGGCATGGCAGTTTCCAATATGGGAATAAACATGAATTTATGGAATTTTATTATAAAATACCCCGCCGCTATGACCATCGAAATTGCCGTTCCAATAACCGCTCCGAAGTACCCTATCTTAATTACCAACAAAACACTCAGAACCAAATTAAGCAAAGCGGCTATAACTGAGCTTCTCATTCCATATTGAGGTTTCCCCATGCCATGCAAAATAAAAAACCCCGGAGCCGTTATTATATTGAAAAAATAACTGAACATAAAAATCTGCACCGTCAAAACAGACCTTTCAAATCCTTTTCCCAGCCATAAATCTATAAAAGGTCGAGCCAACAAGATAGTCAATATTGAAATAGGGAGTCCGATAAGAACGATATATTTCATTGAACGGAAATATAGCTTATAAAGCGACTCTTTATTGGTTTCCGCTTCTAGTTCGGAAGCGGCGGGCATAATAGCCGAAACCAGCATTAAAGGTATTCCTCTCGCCTTGTACACTAAGTTTTGAGCAATTGTATAATAGGAGACAAATCCGACATTCAAGAAATATGCCAGAATAATCTTGTCGGTCTGAAAATGAAGCAGATTAGCAATAGCGGTTATCTGTAGTTTGCATCCAAATCCAAATAGTTTTTTGAACATTTTTTTACTAAAAAACAATAGCGGCGCGAATCGCAATTCCGGCAATACCTTAAAAGCAATGATAAGGTTGACGACACTACCTACCATAAAGATAATAGCATTATTAACCATCAGGCCTTTCAGTCCATATCCCTTTTCTAAAAAAAATATCGTTCCAATAATCATTGGTATAGATATGACAATAGCCACTTTATTGGAAATATCCATTCTTTGTAAGCCGCCTTGAATTGCTCCGAAAGAACTTAAGGCATTGGAAACTCCAAAAATAATAATTCCAAGGAGAAAAACAAATCTTGCCTCATCATATAAATTGGGAGGAATTTTCAAGAGACTGAGCAAGGGATTAATTACAAAAAAACCTACGGAAATAATTATTGCGGCAAATACCAAATAAAAAACAAAACCTGTATTAACAACCTGGTTTATTTTTTTATAGTCTTTTGTAGCATAAAATTCTGAGATATATTTTACGAAGGAGGTTCCGATTCCAAAATCCAATAATCCAAAGTAACCTGTTAATACCCCGACAAGCGCCCAGATGCCATATCTCTCAATGCCGATATGTCCGATAATATAAGGCGTTAAAAATAAAGCTACCGCAATGCCCCAAAAACGGCCAATTGCGTTAAAAATGGTATTTCTAATAATTTTTTCCGATATGCTTTGTTTCATTCAAATTTTATACCAAAACTTTATTCTTTTACCTGTTTCCGCGCATTTCTATGCAATACCATTGTTAAAGCGGTAAGAAACCAAAAAGGCTCCATTATGCGCACTATAATAAATGTGTTTGCTCCTACGCCTTGAGCCAAAAGAGCAATCAAAGATAAAATTATCCCCAAAGAAAGCCCTTTTATCCACCCCTCATCATATTTTAAATATACTTCTTTGCTTGCCTTGTATATTCTGTATATCATCCAGAAAAAAACAAAAAAACCTATAAGCCCGACCTCTCCCAAAAGCAAAGCATATTGAATATCCCCAAGCCCTATTCCGGTAATCCCCCATCCGAGAAAAGGATGTTTGGGAAATTTTTGAAACAGCACGGTTTGCATTGAATGAATTCGCGCCGCAGCGGATTCTTCCAATTTTACTTGTCCTGTTGACCCCACATCAAAAACAACAGTGGCATAAATACCTTTATATGTCATGGTTATTCTATCTTTGACTTTCCCATATACTCTTGGAAGAGCAGACACCGCTACAAAACCCGTAATAATCAGAGCAATCATAAAAAGCCTTCTTTTCTTGGCTATAAAAAATAAAAAAACTACCGCAGCGGTAAAACCTATGTACGATGCTCTTGAAAAGGTAAACAAAAAAGCGGGAAACATAGAAACTATCATAATAAGAGAATATCTTGCCCAATACCAAGTTCCTTCGCTAATCATCGCTAGAAAAATTGAAAAAAGTATCAAATAATATCCGCCGAGAGATGCGGGTTCTGATTCCTGCGGCATACCGAAAGGTGCCTCAAAAGGCGCGCTTGCCCTGACGGAAGAGCCCGAGGCTGTGAAATAATAAAACAAAGCGTAAATTGTTACTATTACGGCGACAATTGCGAAATAATAAAGATATTTTTTTATATCCTTCTCATTTTCAACAATATTAACAACCATAAAATAAAGCAGGAAGTATTCAATATACTTAAGGACATAAAAAAGAGCTACTAGGTAACTTATATCTCCCCTTAAAATACCGAAAGAGGTGGAAATTACGCATATGCTGGTAAAAATGAGGATGGGGGTTTGTACGGGACTATCGGTTATAAATGATTTTTTTTTCAATATTGCCGTCTTGCCAAACCACGATAAGAAGATTATTACAAGAAGAATATCATCGTATCTGAACACAATATGTCGGCTTCCTGAAAGAGCGCCGAGACTTATTTCAGGAGAAAGCAACATCGAAAAAATAATCAAAACCAAACTCTTTTTCGGTGAAAGAAAAGCCAATATGGAAGCCAAAATCGCCACAAATCCTATTATGATGTGTTTGGGCGCGGTTATCGTCGCAAAATGACCTAAAGCAATTGCCAAAACAATGCTCGTAATTATTATGAAGTTGCGCATAATGGATTGGGGAATAAAAATAAGATGTCAGAAGCCGGATGCAAGAGGCCAGAAACAGCAACAACTACAAGAAGTTAAAACTTTTTCCAGTTATGCGCAAGCGAAAAAAGCATTGCTCCAATTTCATCACAACCGCTTAATAATTTTGCATGCGCTTCTTTGGTTAGATATTTGCAATATTGGAAGCTATGCTTCATAAAGTGTCGGGAGCTATGCATACGACCAATCTTTTGCAAAATCAAGCCACACTTTAGTTTCTTCACAAGAACCGGTAGCATCAATAAGATGCTTTATAAACACATTTTCACCCTACCACCTCCTTTCCCGCATAGCGGGACATATCTGTATTTTTAAAATCGCCTTTTAAGCGATAAGGAGGTGGTAGGGTCATATTTTCTTTTTGCCCAACCTTCCACAATATTTGCCGCAATGGACCTCGATGAACGAACTATTTGATTTGTTAGCGAATAAATTTCCTCCTTTGGGAATTTACTGCATATTTTAAAAATTTCCATTGCCAAATTATATGATGCGTGATAAACCTTTAGATCTTTATAAGTTTTTATCATTTGTTTCTCAGCTGCCGTTTTCTGACTTCTGATCTCTGGCTTCTTGCTATTTATGACTGGTGACTGATAACTGGTGACTGGTGACTGGTGACTAAAAAATGTGCCAAGCACATTTTTTTTACCTCTTTGAACCGTATTTATTATAATCGTAATAATAATATCCGTATTGAGAGCCCATTTCAGAAGCCCTGACCCCGTTTAAAGCAACCCCAATCATTCTGGCATTGGCGTTATTTATCTGTTCTTTAGCTCTCTTAAGAGCTCCTCTCGCTATTTTACCCGCCTTATAAATAAGAACCGCGCCGTCCGAGTACTTTGACACTATCAGGGAATCAACAAATAAAAGAACCGGCGGAGAATCAAACACTATAATGTCAAACTCGCTTTTAAAGTCCTTTATTAAATCACCCCATTGTTCGGAATCAATAACATCAATAACATTGCTCGCGGAAGTCCCGGAATTAATTATGCTTAAATTATCCATACCCGTAAAATTCATCATTTCACGAAGACCTATACTGCCGCCGATTAAATCGGAACTCTCATAAAGACAATCCCTCCACGCGACTTGCCCTTCAAGAATATCGCTTAAACCGGGCTGGCGATTAATACCGAAAATATTGTGTATGGACGCTCTTCTCATATCGGCATCCACTAAAAGCGTTTTTAAACCGGAATGAGCGCTTGCAAGAGAGAAATTAACGGCCGTAAGAGTTTTTCCCTCAGCCGCTCCGGCCGAACTGAAAACTATTGCGATCGGCTCCTTTGTTTTTATTTGCGAAATAATATTGGTCCTCAAGGTATGATATGACTCTATAGCGTTTGAAGCGTGTTTTTTATTGAATATAAGCACGCTTCTGAAAGCCTTTGTTGTATATCTTTCTTTTCTGAAAATATTTATAAGCCAATTATCAATATGTCTCTCGCTCTTTATATCGGGAACTATGCCGAGCACGGGCAATTTAAGAAAATCTTCAATATCCTCTATCGTGCTTATTGAAACATCCAAATTTTCAAGCAAAAAAACAATAACTAAAGAAAGAAAAATTCCAAGAAAAATTCCCACAACCATATTAACTCGCTCATTGGGCGATATGGGTTTATCGGCGGGAAATGCGGGATTAACCACGCTTACAAAAGAAACTATCGAAGCAAGACCGAGCTTCGCCTCCTCATACTGCTTATTTAAAATTGTATAAAGCTCTTCTTGCATCCTAAGCTCTCTGCTGATTCTTGCCAAGACCATTTCCGTGGCGGGTAATTCCGTAAGCTTATTTTGCAATACCTCTATGCGCTGATCAATGTTAATTACCGCGGAGTGATTAGGAGTATATTTTCTTAGCAATTCTTTCTTTTGAACTTCAAAATCGGCAAGTTGATTGGCAAAAGCTAAACCCAAGCCCGTTCTTGGATTTTTTTCAAAAAAATCTTTTTTCATCTTCTCTTGAGAACGCAGATTCTGCTCAATCTCGGCTTTTCTTGCCGAAATATCTTCCAAAGTTTTAGTAGCCTGCGCGCTTTTCTGTTCAAAATCATAATCCCTGTAAGCCTCTACCACAGCGTTTATGGTATCGCTTGCCGCTAAAGGGTCGGATGAAGTGGCGTAAATACTTATTAAATTGGATTCCTTGACCATCTCCGCGCCATAAGAGGCAAGCGCCTTAACGCTATATTTGCTTCTATCCTTTATTTTTTGTTCCGCTCTTTTTTTTATTTCGCCCGAAGTTATGATTTTTATTTCCGTAACCGCAGCGCCCCATGAGTCCCATTCCATAGGACTTGAACCGAGAATCTTGCTATAAGAGGCCGGAGGTTGAAATCTGATAATAGCATTGCTTTTGTATATGGTGGGCTGAAGTTTGGTATAAAAAGCGGTTGATGCCATCGCAATAACAAAAATGAATAGGGCAGTCCATTTCCTGCGATTTACCACGCGCCAATAATCATGTAATGTCAGTTCCGAGTTCATTTCATCCTGTCCGATATAACTATGCCGAAAGTTATAATTGTGAACCACGGCACAAAATTATCGCTAATCCATTTTGTGGCCTTGTAAAAATTCTTTTTGGGCACATAAACAATATCCCCGTTTAAAAGCGCCTCATTATGAGACATATTCCCGGCCATAACTTTGGTCATATCAACTTGCAATATTTCATTGCGGGTTTTACCTTCCGGCTCCTTAATATTCCTAAATATTTTAACTTTTTTTAACTTGGCATAATCTTTAAATCCGCCCGCTTGAGCTACCAAATCAAGCAAACGCATCCCGGCATTAAAACTATGATAACCGGCGCCATTAACTTCTCCCATTATCGCCACCCTATTTGAAGAGAGCTTCCTTAAATTTACCGTAATTGACGGGTTAGAAACATATTTGGAAAATTTTGCTATTAAAATATTCTGCAGTTCAAGAGTCTGCAAACCCTCAACTTTGATAGAACCCAAAAGAGGGATTTCCACCGTTCCATCAGGCTGAACGGTAACTTCTCGCGAAAATTCTTCTGCGGGAAAAACATTTATGCTTATGACATCTCCCGGAACTATAAAATAGTTTTTATCTTCCGGCGCAATTTGGGAAAAACCCAGTGCCGGAAAAATATTAATCAATATGGAAAGAATAACAATTAATCTCATTTTTTTTCCTCAATAAATCGCAAAATGCATAAAATTAATCACAAATTACGCGAATTTTCTGCGCCTTATGAAACATAACTTCTTTGCCTGTCCTATCTCCTATGGGCACTTTCCACAGCTTTAATCAAGGATTTAACTATGGTTCTAAGTTCCTCTATTTTCCCTTCCATTTCCTGAACTTTCTCGTCCGGCAAAGAAAATTTATCGCCGGAATAATCTTTGAAATTCATTGCTTCCATTTTTTGCGATAATTCGTCGATTTTCTTCTTCATATCATTATTTGAGGGGGCATCTTTTTTAACGGAGCCTGCATAATTAAACACAAGCAAAAATATTATAATTGCGGAAAGTAAAAATCCTATCGCTCCCACCAAAGTCAAATAATCAACAGACGAAACAATACCTACTATACTTAAAACGGCGCTGGCAAGCAAACCGAATAAAGACAATTCTTTATTCTCAATCCATAAAACATTCTTATCAACATATTCCACGCGCTCATTATCCCACTTGGGAGAAAATGTTTTTAAAGCAGGCTTTTCAATTGGTTTTTTGCTAATAAAAGGCCTTTTATTAGGGATTCTCAATGGTTGATTATCAATATTTTTCGCTTCAGACTCGCCATCCCTGATATCATTTAACAATTTTCTAAAATTGCCCAGTTCATCCATAATATTACTCCATCCACTCCCGACGATTCGAGAGAATTATACTATTTTGCTTGCCGTTCTCACCAGTTACAAACAGGTCACAAGTTGCAAGTCATCCCGCCATAGAGGCGGGACAGGCCAGTTTCTTAGTTGCTAATAGCCTAATAACCTTTTTTGTTTCTTGTTGTTACTAATTGCCCAATAGCCTAATTACCTTGTTGCCTATTGCAAGTCACCAGTCACCAGTTACAAACAAAGTCACTGTTTACCGATTACTGTTCACTGATTACCGTTCACTGGTTACCCTGTCCCCTGTTGCCAAATTGCCTTTTCTTGCTATGGCTTTGGCGCCACTATCTTTTCCCGACTGATTACTGTTCACTGATTACTGGTTACTGATTTGCCAGTTGCCAGTTACCTGTTCACTGATTACTGTTCACTGATTATTGTTTTGTCTACTGATTCTCTTTCTCTTTAAGTTTTTTTTCTCTTTCTTCAAAATCGAGCCTAACTCTTTCAAAAGTTTTTACCAATTCCGCTTTTTGAGAATTAAAATTCTTTTTTAGAGCTTTTTCCTTCTCATCCAGATTTTTCAGCCTATCTTCATATCCCTTTGTTACAACTTCAATTTTAGAATTAAGTTCTTCTTTCTTAGCGTTAAAATCAGATTCCAGCCTTGTTTCTTTATCCCTTAAAGCGCTTACTTTCTCCTCATATTTTTTTTCCATAGCGCTAATTTTAGAGTTAAATTCTTCCTTTTGAATATTAAGTTCGGATTCCAACTTTCTTTCTTTTTCCTCTAAAATTTTAAACTTTTCTTCATATTCTCTTTTAGTCTCCGCCATTTCAGACTTAAGATTTTCGTTCTTCGCTACCCATTTATCTACAAGAACCTTATGTTTTCGCGACAGTTCGTCGTAGAGCTTGGTAACTTTTGAAGAATAATCCGAATCAAGGATTTCTTTATCTAGGGCAAATCTTATTTTTAGTTTAGAGCATTCTTCATTTTTGATATTTATTTGTTCTTCCAGTTCGGCTATAAACGCTTTATTTAAATCCTCGTTTTGTTTTTTATCACTCTCAAGTTTTGATATGCATTCAAGCAAATTATTCTGTCTGACCTTTAAATCGTCTATTTTCTTTTCATATTTATCACTGTTATTCCTAACTTTTTCCAAAGCGGTATTCCAGCATTTTTCGCTATAATCCGTTTCCGCCTGAATATCTGCTTCAAATTCCTCTATAATAGCGCCAAGCTCCACGCTGACGGTATTTCTTTCAAGCCAAAGCTTTTCATTAAACTTTTTGAGCTCATTCAAAAAGCTCAACGCAAATGAGGACGCTTTTTCTATCTCGCGTTTTTCTACGAAGTCCGCACTTCCTCTGATATACTTTTCGCTTCCTGCTTGGAAGTCGGACTTCCTAATATTGTTTTTATTCTCGCGTTTTTCCATAAACTATTTACCGTCTCTTTTATGCTCTCTAATAGCTCTTGAAAGTTCCGCTTTCATTTTTTCAAGCTCATTAACTTTTCGGGCATACTCAATTTCATTATCCCGAATTTTTTTGTCTATAATGCCTTCTCTTTCGGCCAATTCCATACGCTCTTTGGATATGTTATTGTTAAGATCGTCCGTTTTTACGCTCAGAGCTACTTCTCTGGAATTGATTTCTTCTTCCCTTTGTTTGATATAATTTTCTCTCTTGGAGATAAACTCGTTTTTTTCCTGCACGACCATGTTCATTTTATCAATTTTGGCTTCGCATATATACTTGATATCATTAATTTTATTGAAGTATTCGTCTTCAACTTCCGCCTGTTTTTTATAAAAATCCGCCAATTGCAGAGCAAATTTTTTCTCTTGCTCACCAAGCTGATTCATAACAATATTTGATGAATTTTCCCTATAACTAATCAGTTCGTCCGTCAAAGATTTAATCTTTAAGTTGCCGGCTTCAATAAGCCTTCCGCGCTTTTCAAGCTCATTCATCATTCTTTCTTTTTCATTATTAAAATTGTCGCTAAGCATTTTAATTTCTCTTTCATTTTCCTGCCGAATCTTTGCAATCTGCTGTTCGGACAATGCAAGTTTTGAGGAAAAAGAAGCTGTATGCTCTTCAATGGCTTGCGCGATTTTTCCTTCCGTTTGAATAAGATGTTCTTTTTTGATTTCCGACAAAGCTTCCCTATGATTCTTCTCAGTTTCATGCGCTTTAATTTCTAACTCATTTGCTTTTGAATTTACATCAGAAAGCTTATGACTTAAATCAACAACCATGGATCTTAATTCCTCTTTTTCTCTACTAACATCGTTCATTTTAGAACCGGAAATTTCCCCCGCGCTGAGTAATTTCTCATTATATTCCCGCTCAAGACTCGTTTTATAGGCCGCAAATTCTTCCTCAAGAACGGCTTTTCTTTTATCATACGCATCCTGAATTTTCGCGGTTTTTTGAGACACCAGATCGCGTTCAATATTCCGGACTTTATCAGACCAAGCTCGCTCATTTTCGTTTATATCATTTTCAAGTTTGACTATCTTATCGTTTTTAGATTTAATCAGATTGTCAAGCTCTTTATTTTGTTTTTCAACGCTTTCAATTTTCTCTTTAAGCCCATTTGTGCGCGTCCTAACAGCTTCTTCAATGTTCAATGTCATTTCGCGATTAAGTCGGTCTTTAAGAACGGCCGTTTCATTTTCAATTTGAATCTCTTTTTGAGCTAATTTTTTATTCATTTCAGCTTTTTCAAGCAGCCATGCTTTTTCCTTAGCGGCAAACTCATCCGAAAGCTTTTGCGCCGATTCATTTAAAGCGCTTTTTTCTTTTTCAAATTCGCGGACTTTTTCCGCGAAACGATTTTCCAGATCACTAATGCTGTTTAAAGTTTTTATTTGATGCTCTCTTTGCTGTGAAGCTAACTGATTTTCCAATATTTCTATTTTTTTCTGTGTTTGAAAGTACTGATCTTCCCGGATTTTTTGCTCCCTCAATAATCTCTGCCTCTCGCAATTCCATGAATTCTCAAGCGCGATAATCTGTTCATGATGCTCGGTATCAACAGATGTTATTCTGGCCTCAAAATTTTGCTCAAGCATTGATTTGGTTTTAATATAGATTTCTTCAAGGTTTCTTTTCCTGCCTAAAAATTCAAGTTCAAGTTCTTTTTTCCTGCCCAAAAATTCAAGTTCAAACTCTTTTCTGCGTTCTTTATCCGATACTTCATTTGCCTTGATAAAGCTCTCAAGACTGATTATTCTTTCGTTCTGGCTTTTCTCTTTATCCTTAAAAGATTGCTCCAAAGAGGATAATCTGCTTTGATAATCCGCTTCCAAATTATGGCGAAGAGAGTCATATTTATTTTGCGCCGCGCTTAAGCGTTTTCCATATTGCTCTTCAACATCAAGCAGCCGCTTATTCCAGTTTTCTACAAGAGATTTTTCCCGTTTATCCAATTCCTCAAATTTATCTTGATAATCGTCCTCAAATCCTTTTCTTATTTGATCAATCTTAGCTTCCTTTCTGATTAACTGCTCTATATTAAGCTTCCCCTCGCCCAAAAGCTGCATGGTGGCTTCAAGCTTATGATAAAAAGCTTCCTTATCGCCAATCACCTTCAAGCGGCTATTAAGCGATTGTTCAAGACCTCCTATTCTGGCATCAAGCGTTTTCTTGGATTCTTCGGCAATGAGCAGATTCTTTTTAATTTCGGCCTTTTCCTTTTCAACATTGTTCAAACGCTCAAGCGCCCATCTCAATGTCATTCTGGCGGTATCGATATTTGTTACATCGCTTACAAGCCGTTCCATCTCATTATATTCATCAGCCATATTTTTTCCTTAAATTAGGCAGCCCAAGGGGCTGCGGCTACACTTTGAAATTCCTATACATTAAATTAGGCAGAGCAAGCCGTTGAAACCTTTACCAACCCCGCAGGAATCCTTTGTAGAAAAGCAAAGAAGCATACCACTTACTTATGGCACTGTAAGCGCCATCATGAATACGCTTCGCAAGTAGGTGGTAAGGGTAACGGCTACCCACGGGGTTCTTGCCATAGTCCCGCCTATGGCGGGAAGCTACAAAACAACTAAACTGGATACACTTTGAAATTCCTATACATCAAGTTACAAACAGGTCACCGGTTTCCTAATCACTAATTACCCAATAGCCTAATTCCCTTATTGCCCAATGCCTATTTACCTAGTTGCCAACCCCTGAGGAGTGGACTAAACTATCGTGTCGTGTGTTTGTAGGACACCCATCAGTGTTCAAGTCTCTTGAAGCGTTGCAACCACGATGTTCCGCAGCCACCTCAGGGGTATTTTTACCTTGTTGCCCGACTCTAACCTCTCTTTAACAAGTCTACTATACAAAAGCCTTGCGGTCAATAAAAGGAATGTTAAATACTTATTAAGTTAATATTGCTCGCTTCTTTTGCGAAAACATTTAAATCCGACAAAGGCAATTCTAACATTTGGGCGTTTCATTTATGTGACAATTTTGTAAAATTTAATATATCATGAGCGCCAATTTCTATCTCTATACCATTATCGTCCTCCTTTTGGGAGAATACGCCTTCAGCCTCTTCACGGAATATCTAAATATCAAAAATCTAAGCTCTCTGCTCCCTGATGAATTTAAAGGTTTTTATAATGGCTTAAAATATCAAAAATCCCAGGAATACCTGAGAGAAAACACCAAATTTGAATTTATATCATCTTCCTTTATGCTGGCCTTTACAATTACATTCATTTTGCTCGGCGGCTTTAATTATATGGATATGTTTTCAAGAAATTTCGGCTACGGCGAAATAATTACGGGCATAATTTTTTCTTTAACTCTGAAATTTCTTATGGATATAATTGATTTGCCGTTTGATATTTACGACACTTTCATTATTGAAAAAAAATACGGCTTTAATAAAATGAAACCCGCGACATTTATCATTGATTTTCTAAAAGATTGGCTCCTGACAATACTTATCGGCGCTCCGATTTTAACCGCCATATTTTATATTTTCATCTCGCTTGATAAAAACGCATGGTTATATGTATGGCTCTTTATAGCTCTGGTTCAAATTCTTTTGGCTTTTTTATCGCCCATCATAATTCTACCATTATTCAATAAGTTTACTCCACTTAAACAGGGAGAGCTAAAATAAGAAATTGAAAACTATGCGAAAACCCATAACTTTAAAATGAAAGGGGTTTTTGTTATGGATGGCTCAAAAAGGAGTTCAAAAACAAACGCTTTTTTTACGGGTTTCGGAAGGTTCAGAAGGATAGTTCTATACGATACTTTGATAGCGAAACATACCACTGGCGAACTTGTTTCCGTACTCGCTCATGAAATGGGCCATTATAAAAAGAAGCACATGGTTATATTCATGGGCATATCCTTTATCAGTCTCGGACTGATGCTCTTTATCCTTTCTCTGTTCATAAACAATGCCCAATTATTCAAAGCGTTTAAAATGAATCATATTTCCGTTTATGCCGGCATAATATTTTTCGGCTTTATTTATTCGCCCATAAGCTTTATCTTGGGTATTTTTTCAAATTACCTGTCAAGAAAGCATGAAGAAGAAGCGGATAGATATGCTATTGAAACATATTCAAAACCTTCGGACATGATAAACGCTCTTAAAAAACTCACGGTTGAAAACCTTTCAAATCTAAGGCCTCATCCGCTAAAAGTATTTATTCATTACAGCCATCCGCCTGTGCTTAAACGAATAAAACTCATAAGAGAGTTATAACGAAAAACAAATGGAAAAGGCTATTAGGTAACAAGGCTACTAGTGTAGTGCGTCCAACACTTCTTTACATTTAAATGCTTGTTTTTACCCCGTGGGTTGGGTAAACTTGGTTGTAGAAAAAACCCGCGGGGTTAAAACCACGACGCAAGATGCGTAAATAGTAAATGTCAAGTTATT
>JAKLQJ010000014.1 GCA_022013385.1 Elusimicrobiota bacterium | reverse complement strand
GTGCCGTCTATTTGGACAAAATCGGAATAAGAATGCGTTCCGTCAAGAATATATACCTCATCGGCAGGAATTATCAAATGAGTGGCATCGTCAGTTATTGCCGCGTGCGCAATCAAAGCGGTGAAGAAAGAAAAAAGAAAAATGGATGTTTTTAAATGGTTCATAACAAGAATAATACCTCTTGCCCATAGTCGCCCAAACATATTTACTTTGTGCAGTAAAGCTTTGCTATCAAGAATGCTTTAAAATGTTCCCCCAGTATTTTAACAAAGTACCGCCGTAACAGTTTAGTCCTATACGCACTCTCGTCGAACATTTCTACATCAACTTGAATTGTTATACAGTGCGGACTGAGCTGTTGCGTACCGCCGTGTAGAGCGGGACTAGAGCGGGACGTAGAGCGGGACGTTGCTTTGTTTCTCAATTATTTACAATCCCTCTCCCTTTATGAACCAAATACGATACCGTGCCGGATGCCAACTTTAACTCTTTCATTAATCTTGTCCCGGTTACCCCGCCTTTCTCTTTTCTTAAATAACAATATACCGCTCGTCCTTTCACTATCTTTCTCTCGCGACTTTTTCCCAATAATTCCTTATATTCTATTGCGGTTATTCGTTTTACTTTTTTTAAAATTTCTTTCAATGACATTGTTTTGTTTTCAGTTGTTTCTATTTCTTTTAATACAGATTCCACAAAATTTCCTTCGCCAAGTATCCTCTCGTCAAACATTTCTTTTGCTCCGTCTTTTTTAGAACTTAAAACATTTCCAATTCCACCCATGCTCTTTATCAATCCGCCGCCGGAATATTCTCCTTTCTTTTGCTTGCCATATTGATCCTTTAAAAAATTTTCATAGTTTTGCAAAGCATTTCGTTCTTTTTCGCCAAAATGGCTTAATATATATTTCCTATCAATAATTCGCTCTTTGTTCTTCACCATCATTATTTCTTTATGCCCGCACCAATCATACGAAGATAGCTTCTTATATCCCTTTACTATCTTTGCGCGTAAAGGATTTAAATGTATATACGCCGTAAGCGCCATTAAATATTCTTCTTCTTGGCATAATATCGCTTTATATCGATTTTGAAATAAATGTCCCGCCCTTTTATGCCTTATATTGAAATTTACAGCATATCCGGTCATTAATCTGCGCATCAATTCAGCCAATGGTCTCTTTTCCCTGATTATAAGTAAATGAAAGTGATTCGGCATTAAACACCATGCTAAACATTTTGCATCTGTTTTATTTAAAGCGGTTTTTAGTCTTATTAAAAAATCTTCATAATCTTCCTTGCCTAAAAAGATTTTTCTGCGTTCTATTCCGCGGGATATGACATGATACATTTGTCCTTCAATATCTATTCTTGGTTGTCTTGGCATATTTATATTTTACAATATTAAAGAAACAAAGCAACGTCCCCCTCTCCGTCATAGTAATCGGCGATGCTTCCGCTTATATTGAAATCAACGAATGCGTTTATTCCGGCTACAGGTTCTAAATTCAATAATTCAAAATCGCTATCCTGTAATGTAATCGTGCTAAGGCCTGAATTGGATGTGGCTTTTATGTTTATATCGGCTGAAAACGCGTAGCGGCTTACATCCGCGATTGAGGCGGATGTTGAAACTTTCAATGTTAGTTCAACTATCCTGAACGGCACGCTTGTTATGTTTTCCGCCTCGTCCATCGCCATTGCCGTATATTGTCCATAGCCTAAATTGAAGGTGTCTTGGAAATTGTTTTGCGGCTCGGGGAAAACTTGGCCTTCAACATGAACACCTTCATTGTTTAGTATGGCTACTTGTATTGTTCCGGTTAGTTCATCATAAACTTCCATGGGAAACCGTGTTTTTTGTATGAAAACTATTTGTGTTTGTATGCCGTATAAGTCGGTAATATCGTTTAATTTGATTGTCGGCGGCTCGCGGTCTATTGTAAAAACAACTGATGTGTCGCTTCCGCCTGTTCCTTGCATGGTTCCTTCGGCGTTTCTTGTTAATTGCGTTACGGGGTTTATGGTTGTTTGATCTTGGTTTAAGGCAAGAAGGTTATTTCCTGTCAAGTCGGCGGCTTTAACGGTCATGATATATTCGTCGCCTTCAATTGGGGGATTGTCTTCAACGATAAGCTCGGCTGTGAAGTTTTTTTGGTTTCCAACGGGTTCATCTGAGGAAAGTGTAAAATTGCTAAGTGTGTCTATGGAGGAAAGGGTCGGATTTACCACCGGTTCGCTGAATTCAAATTTTATTGTGTAATTGTAATTGCCCAAAACATCCTCTATCTTGGGTTCAAGGTATGTTAGGATTGTTCCGTTAAGAGTCCATTCTTTGGAATATTTTGTGTCGTCGTCAAAGTCTCTTATAATTTCTGCTTTTTTAAGATAGGGCCTGAATGCGTCTACAATGAAATACATTGTTGTGGATTGCTCCAAGGTATCCGTTGCTACCATTGTATATGTTGAGCCTTCAATAAATGTGAATGTTCTGTTTATGTTTTCAATATCTTCAAGGGTTTCTGAATAATACAATTCGCCGAAGTTGCCTTTATAAATGT
>JAKLQJ010000121.1 GCA_022013385.1 Elusimicrobiota bacterium | reverse complement strand
TGTTTAAGATATTCCTTTATGAAATCAAATAAATCCCCGAGTTCTTCTCTTTTCCCGACTGACACAAAAGGCCTTAAATCCAAAATAAAATCTTTTTTTGAAAACTTTTCAATTTTTTTTAAAATATCGCCTTTGCTTATTTCCTTTAAATCATAATACTCTAACTTTTTATTGATCAAATCTTTATCCATGAGCGCGCCCCGATTTAAAAGAAACCAGATATCATATAAATCCCTGCCTTTGGTCCTTGTAATGACAGCTCTTATTTTTTCAGCCAATATTTCATCTTTTGAAAGATTATGCACAAAAGAAGTAAAAAGGACAGGATAAAAGGTTTTAAGGATTGACTTTTCAGGTTTAAAAACGCTTTCTCTAAATGAAAAATCAAGCTTCACAAAGGTCTTATAAGGCAATACTCCGGGCTCCGCCGTCATCAAAAATGTTTTCCCCGTTAAAGTTTTTCTTTCCTTAAATTTGACATCCGCAATTTTTGACATTTTTTTAAAAAATACAAAAATAAAATCATAGAAATCTTTAAGGTCATAGCCCACCGTAAAATCCAAATCCTCGGAAAATCTATCCATCTGAAAAATCAAATGCAAAGCAGTACCGCCTTTGAAAAAAACTTTAGATGAGAGTTTTTCTTTATAAAACTCGCTTAAAAAAAGAAGCTGAATATATTCGCGATAAATAACAGTTTCATTTATTCCCCTTTCTTTTGCCAATTTTTTCAACTGTTCAATTGTAATCATATAAGCGAATATTTAGCCAATACCTGTTTTATTTTTTTAGTCCGAGTTTGTTGAGAATATTTCTCAAAAAAGCTTTTAAGGGTTCTCTTTTTTAATCCGCTGCAGTCCAGTTCATCCACATTCAATGTCTTCAACCCTTTTGACCATAAATACAAATAGTCAAGCAATGCCTTTTCAGGCATGGCAATAAGATAATTTTCTTTCTTTTCATAACCCCAAAATAAGCCTCTTTTGATATGGACATATGAAAACGACTTTCCCTTTATATTTTTATCAAGAGGTTTTTTTAAAGTTATGCTGGAAATTTCATAAGGAAATTGCGGCAAAATTCCATGAAAATTAAGAGCGCTTTCCAGAGAAACATAAGAAGGAGCATATATAAAATTTGCCAATAAAAAATCATTTATGGAAGAGTTTTTTAAAATATATTTTTTTCTTTCAATTTTTTCAAGAATTTCGGATTTAACAAGTTTATTAAGAACGGCAAAAAAAGACGCTTCCTTTCTTATTCCTGAAATATCTCTTATCGTTTGGATATCAAAAAGAACAATACCCGAATCATATATCTCTTTAGTCAACTCGGCCAGATTATTATATGTTTCCATATACTATAAGTTTAACATAGTTTAAGGGAACGCTTCAATTTTTTCCGTGAACCGATTTTTGGATATATTGGCCGCCCCTTTGCAACCCGTGCAACCCGCGGGGTTGCAGAGGTTTTTTTCTATCTCGTAAATTTTGGCATCAACTAAAAAACTATACCAAAAGCCCTGTAAGAAGTGAAAAATTAGCTCTCTTACAGTCTAATATATCTTATACTAATGTAGTGTCCCTAACACTTCTTTACATTTAAATGCTTGTTTTTACCCCGTGGGTTGGATAAGTTTGGTTGACGAAGAAACCCGCGGGGTTAAAACCACGACGCAAGATGCGTGAATAGAAAATGTCAAGGTATTTACGGGACACTATACTAATTCTCTGTCTTGGCATAACCAACCGCCAAAAGGCAAAGCCTTTTTACAGTAATAGTTTAGTTTGTTTTGTAGCTACAGCGTGGCAAGAACCCCGCGGGCAGCCGTTATGCTCCTTTGCCTTTCTACAAAGCCTGCCCGCCGTGTTGTATTGGAGGGGATTCCCGCGGAGTGGACTACGCTATCGTGTCGTGTGTATGTAGGACACGGTTCAATATTCAAGTTGAGAAAGGTCACTAAGTCTGCGACGGAGAAACAATCGGACTAAACTATTACTTTTACAATTTCTTCTTTAAAACATTGATAAATTTATCAAAAGTGGAAAAGGTTATGCGCTTATCTTTAATAATGTCTTCGCATTCATATTCGCCGGAAACAACCATCCCGCCGATAGTTTCAGGGTAATGCTTTATAAAATCATGAAAAACACGCGGTATTTCCTTCGATGAAAGCGAAGCCTTTACTTCCAAAAGAAAAGGCTTGCGATCCTTAAGAATTATAAAATCAATTTCTTTCCCCGCTTTATTTCGCCAAAATCTTATTTCCATATTGGGCTTAAGCAATGAAAGCAATTGCAAAAACACGAATGTCTCGGCGACAATTCCTTTATCTTCTCTCTTTGGATAAGGCGTAAAATCTTTAAGCAGAATATTTCTTATTCCCAAATCGTAAAAATACACTTTTTTGGATTTTTTAAGCTCATTCCCCAATTTTTTCGCATAAGAATAAATGGGATAACAAACATAAGTATTCTCAAGAATTGATATATGTTTATTCACGGTGGCCGCGCTAAGTCCGATTTCCCTTGAAAGACTATTTTCCGAAATAAGCGAACCCTGATTTTCAGCGATAAGATACAGCAAAGAATTAAAAGCCCGAATATTTTCCTCTTTGATAAGAGATTTAATATCTTTTTGAATATATGTTCCCAAAATTTCATTTAAGAGCCGCATTTTAGCGTTATTGTTTTTCATTTCCAAAAGGCCGGGGAGCCCGCCATAAACAATATATTCACTAAACGCATCTTTAGAATACCCATCCTTTCCGAATTTTTGAAGAAATTCATCATAAGACAAAGGCATTAATCCGGTCACCCACCTGCGGCCGGCCATACTTTCTTTAAGATGTTTATGAATTTTAAGAGACGAAGAGCCTGAGGCGTATATCTTCACTTTCTTTTTGCCGTCAAACAGCATTTTGAATATCTTTGAAGCATTTTTCAAATAATGAAATTCATCAATAAAAACCACATCTCCGGCTGAAGATAAAAAATTATATATTTGAGCATCCGAACGGTTAAACAATCTTAAATCTTCCGGCAATTCCAAATTGTAATAAACAGCCTTTAACCCTAATAATTTGGCTCTCTTATATAATTGTTCCAATAAAAAAGTTTTCCCCACTTGCCTGGCGCCAAGCAAAACGGAAACACCTTTAATATTCATTTCCTCCGACAATGACGGATACACTTCGCGCTTTATAAGCATATGACTATTTTATACCACTACTATAAAAAAGTCAATCCCCCCCCCTTTTTTGCAACCCGTTTGTCATGCTCCTGTCATGGGCATGGTCATGGGCATGGTCATGGGTTTATCCCATGGTTTATCCCATGGTTTATCCCATGAGCATAGCGTGGCGGGGTTGCAGAGGTTTTATAGGTGTGCCGGTTTTTTCTTTTTTCTATTGCACATTCCCTTTATATTTTAAGAAGCAAAAAAGCCCATAAAGGTATCTTAGGAATTTGTCCGTACTCAAAAGTGTCTTTTGACACAATAATCCCATCGCCTATACCTTTTTTAATGCTTATTTCATCCCACGCGGATACTGTATTTTGATATTTTACTTCAAATCCGAATGGCTTATTGTTTTTTAAAATCACAAAATCAATTTCATTGCCTTTTTTAGATTTCCAGTAAAAAACTTTGTTTAAAACCCCAAAGCTTGCCCATTCGCTTAAAAAGAATTTTGAGACATGAACCGCGCAAACATTCTCGGCGATTTTATCATCGCCAGGATATTGCACATGAAATTTGTCGGAAAGAATTCTAAAAATAATCGGATCAATGAAATACATTTTTTTATTTTTTTTATTAAACGGCTGTTTTTTTGATATATCCAAACATAAAATTTCAAGCCCAAGATACGCCATATTCAGCATTTCAACATATTCTTTTACCGTATTGGCCGAAGAAAACTCAATGTTTTTCATAATCGCGTTAAAACTGACGGGAGTCGCGATATTCCGCATAATTTCAGAAACCACCCGCATAAGCATTGAAAGATTTTTTCTATATTTTTCAAATTCAGAAAATAAAACCGACTGATAAATCAGCAAAGTTTCTTGCGATATATCGCCTTCTTTTACAAAATCTGAAACAGCCCTGAGAAATCCCC
Source organism: Elusimicrobiota bacterium (assembly GCA_022013385.1). Classification (GTDB taxonomy): domain Bacteria; phylum Elusimicrobiota; class Elusimicrobia; order Elusimicrobiales; family UBA9959; genus JAKLQJ01. The sequence goes on along the minus strand of JAKLQJ010000121.1, from coordinate 8,293 downwards.
CAATCTTAAAATAATTCCGCAAATTCGCTCTATAAAAATCGGCCTTCATTAAAGCGTTATTCTTAAACTCGTCAAAATTTCTTTGTGACGCTATAACCCCGCTAAATTTTTCCTCTACAATTGACCCCTTGTAATTAACCAAACGGCAAAACTCATAAAACGACAAAGGCAAAAATAAATAATCTTTGCCGCCGTTTCTTCTGCCCGGCATTCTCTCATATCCCCTTTTCAACTCAATTGAAGAAGATCCCGTCAAAACCAAATGAATCCTTTCAGCCATCCCCAAATCAACAAAATTTTTTACAGCTTTTTGCCAATCTTTCACCGATGATATCTCATCAAGAGCGAATAAACCTTTTTTAATTTTGTTTATTTTCAAATGCTGATAAAAAGATTTTAAAACTTCAAATAAATCTTTAGGCTTGCTGATTATATCGCAAGAAAAAAAACCAATGGCTTTTGGGTTTGTTTTTTTATTTATAAGTTCATTGATTATTAATTTAATCTCTGTTGTTTTCCCTATTTGGCGCGGCCCCCTTATTATGTCAATAGCAGACGCCTTTATTTTTATACCTTCAGGCAAATGCCTGAAATTTAATTTTGAAGATTTTGCCGCTTTAATGTTTCTATCTGTAATATGCCACACCTCATCATTCCACCACGGCGAAGATATGGCTATTTGTTCAATATAATTCATAAATGATACCCTTTTTTAACAAGTATATCTATTATACACACCTATCCACTTATTGTCAATCCCTTTGCAACCCGTTTGTCATGCTGCATAGCGTGGCGGGGTTGCAAGAGGTTTTATAAATTTAGAGGGTGATATTGTGAAGGTCGGAAATTATTTGTTTTATGGGTTTGCCGGATTCTTTTGCCTTTTTTTCTATCTCGTAAATCTTGGCATCAACCAAAAATCTATACCAAAAGCCCTGCAAGAAATGAAAAATCAGGCCTTCTTTACCGTCTAAAAACCCAAGCTTAAAAATATAACGAAAAATAAAATAAAGAAAAACTCTTAAAAACAACGGGGCTTTACCATATAAATTTTCTTTAACATATCTTCTCTTTTGTACTTGCGTCCCGTTTAAACTTCCCTGAACGGATTTAATTTTAAAAATATCATATTTCAAATTAAGAGTTTCAATCGCTTCACGAGTGGCATAAGAATTATGTTTTTCTATCCACAAAGTTAATGATTTTTTATTTTCCTCATATATATCATTTTCAAGAAATTCAACACCTCCCTCAATCAACTTCATATGCTCATCAACCAGCCTATCTTCACAATAAGCCCTTTTATGGCGCCAAATGCGCAAAAGCCAAGTTGGATAATAACCGCCGTGTTTTATCCATTTACCCCAAAAGAAAACGCGCCGTTTAAAATAAATACCGTTCACATTTTCTTTAACCTTTGGCAATTTAACAATCAACTCTTCTTTAAGTTCAGGCAAAACTCTTTCATCGGCATCAATACGCAACATCCATTCAGTTTTGATCGGCAAATTTTCAAGCGCCCAATTTAATTGTTTAGCTTGGTTTTCAAACTTATGTTGGAAAACTTTATCAGTGTATTTTTTGGCTATTTCAAGAGTTTTGTCATTAGAAAAAGAATCTACTATAAAAACATCATCCGCAAAATCAATAACACTTCTCAGACATGCCTCAATGTTTTTCTCTTCATTAAAAGTAAGAATTATAACTGAAATAGGTAGTTTCATATTTTTTTAGCCACAATTATCATTGATTTCCAGAAAAACCAAAACCTTCCCACACCGTAGAACTTCTCAATTATAAAGTCATTTTTAATTAGCATCGCCGATAAAGTTTTCTTTGAAAAAAACCTGATATGACCACCTTCCCAATCTGTAGTATGATGCTTATCCCATTTATTAAGCAATGTAATAGCAAGATTTTTTAAATAGCCATGATAAGGCACTGTAATTATTAAATATCCTCCCTTTTTAATCCAGTAATTTATATTGGCTAAATAAGCATTAGGATCATACAAATGTTCAACAACCTCACTTGACAAAACAACATCATAATCTTTCTGAGGGAATTTAACCGGCAATTCTTTTTTATAAACATCATGTATTTCAAATCTATCGGCAATATTAGAAAATTCTTTCTTAGCCAAAGCTATTCCACTATTTGAAAAATCAAAACCCCATAAATCCTTATATTCCTTTTTTGACAATTCGCCCAATATATAACCGCTTCCGCACCCTGCATCCAGAATTGGTGAATCTTTAGCTATATTCAGAATTCTCAAAATTTTTAAAATACTCGGCAATAAATAATTATGCGCACAAGTTTTACTTTCATTCCAATCATATTCTTTTGTTAAATTTTTAGTCATTTTAAAATAGTCCTTTGCTCTCTCGCCTAACTCCTAACTTTTTACTTCTTACTATTCTCTTAATCACTTCCTCATACATTTCTATCATTTTATCCGCAACTTTATTTACATCATAATATTTTTCAACCATTTTTTTACCATTTTCAGAAATTTTATTTTTTAAATCGTGATTATCCAATAAATTTTTTATTCCATCATAAACACTTTGGGGATTAGTTTCGACAATTATCCCTGCATTATTTTCCTCCACCTCTCTTGAAATTCCCACCTTATCACTTATAACAACCGGCGTTCCGCAAGCCATTGCTTCAACAACAGCCATACCAAAATTTTCAAAATATGAAGCCAAAACAAACATTTTCGCATCAACAAAAGCCGATAATTTATCCGTTCCGTGAAGCATCCCAGTAAAAATCACTCTATCTTTTAATCCATACTCCTTAATCCATTTTTTAATTTTATTTTTATATCCATCGCCATCATCTTCCCCAGCAATCACCAGATATAAATCTTTTTCCTTGACAAGCGTATCAAAAGCTTTCAGAATCAAATCAAGCCCTTTTATTTTATGCAATCTGCCCAAAAATAAAATATACTTTTTATTTCTCAATATAGGATATTTAGCAATAAACTCTTTTTTAGATGGCAGATTTTGAAATTCCGATAAATTTAATCCATTGGGAATAATTCGCACTTTTTCTTTTAGATCCGGGAAAAAACTAAGAAAATCTTCCAGTTCTTTTTGACACATTACATGAATTAAAGCCGCTCTGTTTAATATTCTTCGTCCCAATAATTTCATGAAAATCTTTTTTTTAAATTCTTTAAATTTTGTTAATTTATATGCATTTTTCATAAAGCTTCCGCGTAAACTTAAAACATAGGGCTCATTTAAGTTAGAAATCAACATAGAGTAATGATCAAACATTCCATTAATGTGGAAAATTTCCGTTTCTTTAACTTTATGTTGCAATTCTTTTTTCCAATATTTGGAATATGACGGGATAATGTGGCTAAACAAACCTTGCCTTAAAAATCTCACCTTAAACGGCAAATCTTTAATAAATCTAAGTTTGTTCTTATCATAAGATGACGGAAGCGCAGATATAATGGATACATTGTGATTCCTATAACTTAAAGCATGCAATAAATTTTTTAGAGCCGAAAAAGGCCCTCCAATTTCAGGATAAAAACCGCCAATAAATGTTATCTTCACTTAAATCCATTCCTCATATAATTTTGTCTCACTTTTCCAATCTTCCAAAAATATTTGAACGAAAACACCTAAGAAACTCATACTTATTAACCGTTCTTTCATAAAACACCCCTAAACAAAAAGGCATCCAATGAAACATTAGATAACTTGGTTCTGCTTCAATATATTTAAGTTCAATCACACGAAAGCCCGCAAGCTTTGCCTGTTTTAATATACTTGATTGAGTATTCATTCTATGATAAGTTTTGTATGGCTCATGTCCACCCTTCGCTAATCCCCTAGCCGGACTTGCAATAAGATCATGAATAAAATGTGGAGTTAATTTTGCAATAACCGAAACATAATGCAATAGATTAGGCGCTCTAAAAAAGAATGAAGCTCCCGGCTTTAGTATTCTATACACTTCCTTCAAAAATATTTCCGGTTTTTCAATATGTTCGAGAACATAATCAGACCATGCCATATCAACGGAACAATCTTTTAAAGGCATAATATCTCTTATTATATGCGCCTCATCCAAATCTTGATTATTTAGAACATCCGGATCTATATCCAAACCTATAACTTTCTTTACTTCGCCTTTCAGAGACCTTATTTTGTCTTTTGAGGTTAATCCAGCGCCTATATTAACCACAACATTTTCAGAATTCAAATCCTCTCGCAACCATTGATAAAATTTTATTGTACCGTTTTTTGAATCATCTGGATAAAATTTTCTAAATAAAGTTTTTTTTATCATAATATCTGCACCATTTTTAGTATTGTTATAAAACTATCTTTTAGTTCAAATACTATCCTCATCAGTTCCGGAAACATATCCTGCTTCAAATTTTTTTATATCATCGGCAATACCCACCATATTCGAAACCACAATCGGTATTCCGGAGCTCATTGCTTCAACCGCAACCATGCCAAAATTCTCAGTCCATGAAGGTAATACAAATACTTCTGCCGCTTTGTAAGCAGACCACTTAAGTTCCCCTTCAATCATCCCTGTAAATACAACTCTATCTTCAATCCCCTGCTTTCCTATTAACCAATCAAGTTTTTGTTTGTATTTTTTTTCATCTGGCCCAGCAATCACAAGCATCAAATCTTTATGTTTTTTTGATAATTTTGAAAAGGCTAAAATTAAACTTTCAAGATTTTTTTCTCTTGATATTCTCCCCATAAAAAGAACTATTTTTTTATGCGCCTCAATACTTAACCGTTTTCTAAATAAATCTGCATCAACATTACGATTAACTAATTCTACCCCATTTGGTATTACAGCTATTTTATCATCATAAATTTTACCAAAGAAATTCTCAAACTCCTTTTTCTCATATTCTGACGTAAAATGAATAATATTTGCGCTATTTAATATCATTTTTCCGATAGTTTTTAAATAAATAAACTTTTTAATTCTGCTTATAAAATTTTTTCGCAGGCCCCACTTAACAAGCGCTCCTCTTGGGGAAAGAACAATTGGTTTATTTTTCACAAACTTACAAATAAAATATGAGTAATAAGTAAAAGCGCCTTGAAGATGAATTATATCTGTATTATTCACAAGCTTAAAAACACATTTTTTAAATTCATTTGAATAGCCTGAAAAAAAATTATCTAAAATCCCTATCTGATAATATTGTACATCAAAATTTTTTTTAATTTCCTGAATCTTAAAATTATCATAATTTGAAGGAATAGGAGATAAGATATGACAGTTCACTCCCTTTTGTACGAGATATTTTATTAAGAGTGAATTTGAGGCAAATGGGCCGCCGACTTCCGGAAAAAACCCTACGACATACAGTATTTTCATATAATCACTTATACCTTCCAGTTAAAACTAATTAGAAATACTAAATCTCCAAATTATTAAACTCAAACCTATCTTTTAAATAAGAACCGTTGAGCGATAAGAGATAAAATAACAAGGCGAACAATTGAAATATAAATAGCATCAAATGAACTGGGAATAGTAACCACTACATCTAATAAAGACAGATAAACTATACTAGCGCCGCCCTTCCATCTCAAAAAAACATCATATAAAACTCTTTGCACAATTCCTATTGTAAAAAACCCAAAAAAAACAATTAATAATCCTCCTGCAAAATACAAGTACCCTTGTGGACTCATCGCAACACCGGAAAGAGTATCATACGAATTACCCCAAACATTTATAGAATACCATTTCCCAAGATTACCAAATGGCTTAGAAGGCCAAATAAATCTTGGAATAATAGCATGAGCCGGCGCTAAAAATAAATTTGCTAAAAAATCAGGTGAATCATCAGAAAGTTTTCCTTCGTCTTTATACTCTATTGCCATCGAAAGAGTTTTCGTCATATTCAATCTGGAAACAACAGCTCCAATAAAGCTACCGAAATCTTGCACTTCTGCATTTTTTGCAGCGGTGGCCATAGTAGTTGAAATAGAACTCAGACTTCTACTGTTAAAATCAATAGAACTATATCTTGCCACGCGAAATGGTTCAATTACGGAGTATGCTACCCAGACAAATAAACAAGCAAAAATCATTAATTTTTTAGGTAACCGTTGCTGAGATAAATAGTAACATACTCCCAGTACAATAATTGGCATCACAACAGCGCTTTTAAAACCGGACAAAAATCCAAACAACAGTTCAATGATAAAAACCAGAAAAAACATATATTTAGTTTTCGAGTTAACTGACTTTATATTTGAGTAATAATTAAGAGCCAAGCCTATAAGCGCTAAATAGTTTAATCTTGTCGCAATATGCAAAAATTGACGATAATTTGCGTATTTATAAAAACTCTCTTCGTTACCACTATAGCCAAAAACACTTAATTTAATTTCAATCATTCTTGCAAGAAAAGCGGTCATTATGCAGAAGAAAATAAAAGGCATGTTCAAAGAATATGTTTTGCGGATAAGACCTTTCAAAAAACTACTTTGTTTTAAGTTTTTGATTATGGACACAGAGACTGATTTATATCCCATCCTCATACTTAAAAGAGCAATAAAAACAACAAACATCGCCTTATTAAACCCTATAAAATCAATTATCTCCTGATCAAAAAAAGGCATTAAATAAAGAAGGTTCGTTAAACCAAAAGGAATAATAAAAGAAAAAAAAGATGCTAAAACGGCAGGATTAATCAACCAATATTCAGTATCATTTTTTTTTAATTTATATATTTCAAACATCGCGTAAACCATAACAATGCTTGTTAATAAAATAAAAATCAATCTATCTGTAGGGACTTGCGAAATTGAAACAGCAATCACAAAGGAAAAACAAAAAGCAACTGTCAAACAAGAAAAATCACTCAAATTCCAGGTTCGCTCTTGATTATTATTTACCATTTTATAAATTTTCATTATTTAAAACATTAAAAAGCATCTTACAATTTAACCCATGAACTAGGAATCTGACCAAAATAATTTAAATGTTTTTTGGGAGCCATAATAATTTTATTCGGATTATCACCTAACCAAGCCCCCCACCAGCTAAATGTGCTGTTAGCAATAATAAAGTGCTGACATTGGCTCATCAACCATAAATCAGCATAAGCATTTTCATCACCTTTATTGTGTGAAACACGTGTTATCCTGTCTTTAGGTAAATTTATATTTTCAAACGCAAACTCCGGATTATCCGAGAACAAAAAATAATTAGGTAATTCAACCTTGACCTCCATCAATGCTATGGCTCTTTTATAATAATCAGCTGAAACATTGTGTTCATCTGTATTTCCAGACATTTCAAAGCATCGCATATGTAAAGCTACAGCTTTGGTACTCCTAATATGCTTTGCTATATTCTGATTCCGTTCATTCATAAAAGAAACAATCCGCAAATCTTCTCTTATAACACTTTCAATATCCTTAAAATAATCTTCACTTTGCCACAAACCATCTAAATAAAGTTGACCCCTTACTTTTAAACCAATCATTCTCTTATCAAAATCTTTTCTATCTTGTTCAAGATAACTCCTTTCAAAAAAAGGTTTTATGCGAGATAAGTATTTTTTTATTCCCCGACGATAACGCTCAAAAGGCTCTAACCGTTCTCTTTTATTGGCCATTCGACTTGTAATGTTAAAATGATTTAATATGCATCTATATCGCCTTGTATCCCGGATAAATCCAGTAACATTGTCAATAACTAATTCAGCATTGTTAACTAATGCTAAACGACGAGCAACCGCATACTCAAATAATTGATTGCCGAGCCCACCTCTAAGTCTAACAATGATTTTATTCATTTCGCATTCCAATTTAAATAATTAGTAAATAAAAAAGCTATTTACAGATTATCTTCTTTCCATTAAATAATTAGTTGTAGTAAATACTTCATATCTTTCTTTGTAATGATTAATTTTATATAAACCATCTTTTAAGATACGGTATATTTTATAATTATCTTTAAATAAATAATAAAAATCTTGAAAAAATGTCCTTGAATCAATATTACAGCCACCAAATTCAAATTGAATAAAATCAATTGCGCCTAATTTAAGCATTCCTGAAGCGCCCTCTAGCACTTTTAATTCGTGGCCCTCAACATCTAATTTTAGAAAATGAATATGCTCAATTTTTTGTTCTTTACAAAAAGCATCTATTGTCTTAACCTCTATATTTTCACTCTTGTCCATACTTAGATTAAAATGGTCTAACCGCCTTTTATAAATACTAGATAAACCGGATTCATCTGCATTGCGATATAAAGTCTGATT
>JAKLQJ010000120.1 GCA_022013385.1 Elusimicrobiota bacterium | reverse complement strand
GTAAATAACTTAACATTTACTATTTACGCATCTTGCGTCGTGGTTTTAACCCCGCGGGTTTTTTCTACAACCAAGTTTACCCAACCCACGGGGTAAAAACAAGCATTTAAATGTAAAGAAGTGTTGGACGCACTACACTAGATGTATAGGAATTTCAAAGTGTAGCCGCAGCCCCTTCCGCCAAAACAGCGGACAAGTGGGCTGCCTAGTTTACTATAAGAGCTTTCTTGTATTTTTATCATTTTTTAGCTGAGGCTGCTTCTTCTTCTGATAAAACCCATCTTAAAAATTCATCCCAATTAGTGTCTTTTGCCCATGCCAAATTTGAATAGCTCTCGTCATAGCCGTAGACGGGGAGATACGCGGCCAAGCCATAAGCGTTTTTATACTTATCTCCGACTGTTACATTATCTATGAGTATTTCAGATATGAAGTAATTTATTATTTCAAGCGCCTTGTTTTTAAATTGCGAGGATTGAGTTTTATCCGAAACAAGTTTTAAGAAATGCAATAAATCTTTTGAGTTTGCTCCTCCAAATCGGGTTGTTTCTTTCATTGCTTCTTTTATCAATTTTTTTTCGTTTGAAGGAATTAATTGTATCCAATCGTTTAACATATCTTTCATGTAAACAAGTCCCCGAGCTTTAATGGCCGATTGAGTAACAGCTTTCTGTTTTAATCTATAATCTTCGCCGTAATTTTTCGTTACGGCTTTTGCTATCCAATCGTATCTGAGTTCCGAATAAGATTGAAGTTTTGCAAGTATTTTCCCATAAGGCCATCCGTTAGAGGGTTCGATTTCTTCAGAACCTATTATAACCGGCGCCCAGTCTTTCAATTCATAAGCCACTTCCACCATTTGCATCAAACAGGCGTCTGAAGCATAAATGTTTACTCCTCCCATTTTTTTCAAGGCTTTGCCTAAATCCACCGTTGAAATTTTATTTCCGGTTGTGTCATCCGAAGATATGCCTTTATCAAAATTGAAATCAATATTTAAATTGCGTGTTTTCCAGCCGTCTCCGTGATTCCAGACAATGAGCATATATTTTTCCGCCGGAAAATTTGTTTTCGCCCATAGGCCGAATTCCGCTAGATGCTCCCAGCTTCCCATATCGGCATTTAATTCTTGAAGCACGGGGGAAGTGATATTGCCTGTATCATTGTCTTTTTCAATATAATACCTTCTCATCCCTGTCCATGTATCAGCTTTATTTGGCTTGTTCGGCATTGTTTTACTTTTATTCAGATAAGAAGGTTCATCAAGCGGCCAATGCGGATGTATGCCGGGTCCATAAGGATTATTAGGTTCCTGAGGTTCATAATGATTGTCTGGGTCGTCATAATCATAATCGGGATAGTGCGGATATACAGGATCAAAATATTCAATTTTTCCTATTTCCACCACGATATTAAAATTCTTTTGTGAGCCCACTTCTTCCATTTCATTAACATCTTTAGCGGCAAAATCCGCGAGATCATTTTTACCATTTATGAAAACCATGATTGTCCATGGTTTAATATTTTTACTTTCTTTGCTTGAGGAAAATTTTACCGCGTTTTGAAACTCGGACATTTGAGAAGTTTCTTTTATTATTTCAGACAATGAAGGTGAGGCATTAAAATTAAATGCCGTATCTTCAGAGTTCGCGTTATTTAATAAAAACAGTGAGAGCGCTACTTGGAACATTAAAATTTTTTTCATTTAAGCATCCTTAAAACGCATTTGGTATTGTTATATGTTACACGAAATAAGAACATTTTTGATGGGCAAAAGGACAGTTTATTTTTTGTTTATATACCTATTTAAAAATAGGACTTAAGACCTAAAAAAAGATCGCGCTGAAAAACAAATTTGGTGTTATACCACAATGTTGCTGAGTAGGACTAAATACCCGTAGGAAGAAGGGTCTTTGGTTACTGGCGGTTTAATTTCAGCGGTGTTACACTATCTGCATGAAGCCTTTAATTTTTGCACTTTCCATGTTTCTTACGGTCGCAGGCTGGACAAATGCTTCACCCGTCTCAAAGCATGTTGCGGCTGTTTCCCCTGAATTGTCCGGATTCATAGAAAAATATGGCTTTGGACTGGGTTTGGGCATAAAACCACAGACCGGCATATTCCGTTTTCACGCCGATTACAATAAAAAATCTGAAACATCCGCTCTTCCGCCTTGCCTGATTTCGTACTTGGAGGGTTTTGTGCAAATACTTCCAAAAGAAAACATCGACCATGGTATGGCTGTGTTTCTCCGAGATTATTTGTCCGCTAATATGAGCGAAAGGGATATTGACAAATATCTTTCAGGAAGCGGTACGGCGAATATCCGCCTCAACAAAAACGGACTTCGTTTCCTATCTGAATTGTTGCTGAATAAGGATAATTGCGGGAAAACAGCGCCGGGAAATTTTGCCGACGGTATTACTAAAGATATAAAAATTTCACCGGCTATAGCAGGAATGAGCGTCGGAGTTTCCGACATTCGGTCACTGCGTTATTTAGAGACGGTTCTAGCCGCTCCTGAAACTGCGTTTGACGGAGGAGGGCGCAAAAACGAGGGTGAAGTTTGGCCGGATGGTAATGCAGAGGAGTCAGAGCGCTATCAGGAGAGCGGCGCGAGCGGGAATCCTAAGTATGCGACTGTAGTCGGTTCTATGGATAAGCTTAGAGTAAAACCTCCTAAGCCGAAAGAGGAGAAACCGCTCCATGTCCGGAATGGATTCGCGGATGTGCGTTGGGCAAGGCAGTTCTGGAAGGACAAGGACATTCCCATAGTGTCCGGTGTTATGGATTTTTTTGCAGGGATGGTGCAATTTGCGCAGGATGACGGAGCAATCATCGGCTATGAAGGTATAACATCGCCGCAGGGAAGGAAAGCTGCGCGTGATTTTTTAGTAAACAGCTTTTGGATGGCGATGTCCGTACCGGCGGTATCAAGGGTTGTTACCGGAGCGATTGCCAATGTGGCCTCCGGCATATTTAACGGCGGTCGCGCGGTCGCGGGAAATTACAGATTACTCGCTCGTTTTCATACTGTGCCGGGCGTGGCCTATACAAAGGCCGAACCCATATGGATAGGTTTGGAAAAAATCATGAAAGGCTCCGGCGCGGGCAAAGGGATAATACATATCGGGTTCGCCAAATTCCAAGCAGGGATTCATCTTGGGCTAAATTTTTTGGGAGAAACGCATATTTATTTTTCGCATGTCTACATAAGAGCTTTGAATCTGACGATACCGAATGGGGCTATACGCGAACTATGGAAATATTTTAACGACAAATCCGATATTGAAAACGCGCCTTCTTTCATGCTCTGAGCTTTAGCTTAACAAGACCTATGTCTATCAGACGGTCAAGATTTGCGTCGGCGCCATAATAGAGACTATGTCCATGTATAGGAATTTCAAGGCTATGCCGGGTGCCGTAACAAGGGACTATGTCCATCAGACGGCCAAAGTTTGATATTTGGAACTTGTAGTTTCTCCCGCCATAGGCGGGACGGGACTAACTTGATTAGACGGCCAAGAATGAACTTTAACAAAAACAATCGCTGAAGTGTGGTTGCAGTGAAAAAAAATGGCTCCCCCAAGGGGACCCAAAAACGAACTTTTTACGGAAGCCCCTCATTGGTAAAAACAGCTGCATGGCCACCTTTACTTTGATCTTGGACATCTTCCGGGTAGGGGGGAAAGGCGCCGAGAAGAACCTCTCCGTAGTGCCTGAAACCCTCTAAAACATAAAAAGTTCGAATCCTTTTGAAAGGCAGACAAGCGGATTCTAACTTTCTACTGCATAATATGCCAAGTAATTCTGTATATTATGTATTCTCCATAAAGCCTGCTGCTTAGTAAGGCGCTTTACGCATTACTTTACTTATACTTTACTATCTGCTATACTGTGTTTATGGCTTTTAACCCTAATTTCAGCCCAACCCAGCACCTTCTCAAGGTCATAGAGCAGGCTGCTGATATTAAGTCCAAGATACAGGGAGCCCTGATAGGTGTAAGTTGGCTGCCGGATATGCAGCGCGAGGCTTTAGCCAGGCAAACGCATGGCTCTACCGCTATAGAAGGCAATCCCCTGACGCTTTATGAGATCAAAACACTGGCAGACGGTGGAACCCTTCCGGGGGCCAAGCCGCGTGCGGTGCAGGAAATACTTAACTATTTCGAGGTTCTGCGCTTTATCGGTAAAAACGCCGGTATTGTCGCTATAAATGTCCCTCAAATCCTAAAGCTCCATGCCATAATAGGCCGCAAGAACGCGCTGGATCGCGGTCCTGTGGGCGCTTTTCGGGACTACAAGGTTTTTGTCGGTGATCACACTCCACCGCCGCCCGCTTCTGTTCCATACTTAACCGAGGAATTGTGCGAATGGCTTAACGGCACCGGTAAGGAATGGCCCGCGCTGATAAGTTCAGCTATTCTGCATTACCAGTTCGAGTATATCCATCCCTTCGGCGACGGCAATGGCCGCGTAGGCCGCGTGCTGGCCACCTGGGAGCTTTACCGTAAACAGTTCGACACCAACCACATTTTTGCGGTAGACGAGGTTTTCCTTGAGGACAGGCAGGCATATTACCGCTCACTGAACCGCGTTCAGACACAGGGGGGAGATGTTTCCGGTTGGGTGGAGTATTCCGCTGAGACCGTTTTAGAGGCGCTGAATCGTACTTGGAAGCGTATAGATTCTATCCGCGCTCTTACCGGAAATAAGTCCATCTCGCTTACTAAAAATCAAGAAAGGTTGCTGGCCCTGCTGAAAGAAGCCCCTAGAGGAATACAAGAGATAATGAGCGCGTTAAAGGTAACTAAGCCTGGAGCGCATTTTATATTGAAGCCTCTTTTGGATGCGGGACTGATAAAGCGCTCCGGCGGCCATAAGACGGGGAAATATGGAGTTTAGCGTCTCGTTCTAAACCGATTGTGAGTGTGAATTTAGGAGATTAATTATGTGGACTATTTTGGGAATGTTGCTGGCTTTTATCTTGGGAATTGGGGTAATTAAATGGGAAGAGGAATTGCAGGAAAAAGCTCATACAATTAGTGAAGCTGTTAAAGATAATGCCAACGAGGATACTATTTGGGGAAGTGAGCACTGGAAAATAAATACTTGGCGTCGAGTTTTTACTGCCATGAAATTATTCTATTTTTCACTAATCATGCTGCTTGGACTGGCACTCTTTATTCCTAAAGGCATAGTTTGGTGTTGGGGGATATTGTGGTGTTGGGGGTGTACTCTATTGGGGCTTGGCTTTAGAGCATGGCAATGGAGAAATGATGAGGAAGAAAACGATCCAAGAAAGGATGCTCGTAATGTTGCGCCACCCTATCCTGCCTATTATCTGGACTACCAGATTATAGCGGTGGTTAATAGTGTTTTACTATATGGTTTTGTAGTGCATTATTTAAAATTCACTGAGTCAAGTGTCTTTCTTTTAATAACCATACCAATTGGTTTCTATTTGGGGAGTGTCGTAAAGCTTATAGCTAGTGTAGTGCGTCCAACACTTCTTTACATTTAAATGCTTGTTTTTACCCCGTGGGTTGGGTAAACTTGGTTGTAGAAAAAACCCGCGGGGTTAAAACCACGACGCAAGATGCGTAAATAGTAAATGTCAAGTTAT
>JAKLQJ010000119.1 GCA_022013385.1 Elusimicrobiota bacterium | reverse complement strand
CAACAGGCCGTTCAAGTGGAGCCAGCACCGTACAAAGACCTGATCATGCATCAGCAGACCACCAAGCCGCGCCGGACGAATCTACTTCAGCAAAGGGGATAGGCCTTTTAGGCAATTAGGCAATTAGGTAATTAGGCAATTAGGCAATTAGGTAATTAGGCAATTAGGTAATTAGGCAATTAGGTAATTAGGTAATTAGGTAATTAGGTAATTAGGCAATTAGGTAATTAGGTAATTAGGCAATTAGGTAATTAGGTAATTAGGCAATTAGGCACAAAAGCAGTTGAGAGTTTGGAGAAGAGATTAGGCAATAGAAAAGTGATTAAGTGATTGAGTGATTAAGCAATTGGGCAACAAGGTAAATGGGAATATGGAATTAGATAACTGGTGACCTGTAACTGGTGACAGGCAACGGGCTACAGGCTACAAGCTGCAGGCTACTGGTGACTGGTGACTTGGAAACTGGTGACCTGTTTGTAACCGGTAAACAGTGAACAGCGTAAGGTAAAGAATTTTTATGAGAAAAACGGGAAACAAAAATTATATTGAAATAACCAAATACAACCGCGTAGGTTGTATTGGTTTGGTATTCTTTTTGTTGTTTGTAATAGGGGATGTCTTTTCTCAGACTACATTGTATTTTCATCCGGAGGATGCGGTTGGGGCGGCGCCCGACGCGGCGCAAACAACAGATGTTTTTGGCTCGGGTATGCCGACTAACGCTGATAATTACAAAATGACTACAACTTCAGGAACTGTGGCGGATTATAGCGTAGGATATACTTTTCCCTCAGGCGGCGCGCAAGGTTATGGCGCGGCGGCAAGGTTTGTTTCGCCGCCCTTGCAATCCACGCTTTTAACCACAGCCACGACATGGACACTGCTTACTTATGGTATTGGTGGAGCAAGGAGTGCCTACTGGACACTTCGCGCTACGGCTTATATATGGAAAAACGATAATTCAGGCAAAAGGGGCGGGGTTTTGCTTTTAAGCCCTGTTTCAGGCTCTACGACCGGAACCTCACACTATACATCCTACCCGCTGAGCGCGCTTATACGAAATAATGCGCCGGGTTCTGAAATTCAGGTTCTAGACGGCGACCGTCTTGTGGTGGAAATGGAATGGCATAATGCCTCAACAATTTATAGTAGAACTCATAGCCTTATGCTGGACAATCCTCTTCGATTGTCAAGAATTACCTGTGAGAATTGCGATTTGACATTTATCCCTTATTTGTTCAGCGTAAATCCTTCTCAGGTGTCTGTTGACTATGGGCTGACGCTTGAAGGAGCGCTTTTTGGAACGCCGATAGCCGGCGACGGCATACAGCTAAGCAATAAGTGGATAGCTTATGACGATGCAACAGTTACATGGGACGATAATGAGATATCAATATCGGACCCGCCCGATGACCTTATAAGCGGAAATGTTTATATCACAGCGCAAGGGGTAAATACAAACTCTGTCGCTTTCATGGTAAGACCCACGCTTTTAACAATTTCGCCAAATAATAGAGGTCAGAACGCGGTGGGCGAGTGGATAACTATAACAGGGAAGAGTTTCTTGCCGGGTTTTACATCCGATTTCGGCTTGGGAATCACTGTCTCGTCAAACAATTATGTGTCATTAACAGAGGTTCAATGCCAAATCAGCGTATTGGCAAGCGCTTCTCAAGGCCCAAGAGATATTACCATAACCAATGCCGATACCGGCGTCGCTTCTTGGATAGATTGGTTTACGGTAAATTATAGGCCGGGCGAAGAAGCGGGCGGGACCAATTTAACGGTAAGTCCGATAGCAAAAGGAGCGGATTTGGCCGGAAGCACTATTACCATTACCGATGTTTCCGCGCGTTTCATAAACGGTTGCAGTGTTGATTTTTCCGCTTCGGGCATTACAGTCAATAATGTCATATTTGACAGCGGGGCGCAGATTAGGGCGGTAATAGATATTTCAAACAGCCCCACTTATGGTTTAGGAAATATTACCGTGACCAATCCCGACAAGGGAAGAACAACAAAGACAGGTTCTTTTACCATAAATCCCAAACCGGTTCTCATTAGCGCGCAGGTCGTCGGTCTTGACGCGACGCCAAGAGCCAAGCTTGCCAGAGGCGCCTCAAATAAGTGGATAGATGTAAAGGGCTATAGTTTCCAGAATGGCGGCACAATTGATTTTAATCTTCCCAGCGGCAGTGACGGGATTACGATATTCGGCTATGATTATACTTATTTGACCGAAGATCCGAATAGATTGAGGGTTCAGGTTTCGGTGGGGACATCGTGTCCTCTCGGTAAATCAAGTTTCACGATTACAAATCCCGATGACGGTTATGACAAAAAAGTCCCGGCGGACGCTTTTTTTGAGATAAAGGAGAAGCCAACCCTTAGCGCTATAACCGATCCGGCCGTTCTTACTTTCGGACAGGGGGCAAGCAATATAATCCTTACAGTGACGGGAAACAATTTCGTGTCCGGCGCGCAAGCTTCTTTTCCCGAAGGGGGAATTTCCGTTGACTGGACAAGCGTTCTCGGGGCCGGCATATTGCAATGCCAGGTGGATATCTCTCCGGCCGCCGACCCTTTAGTCGTATATGATATTAAAGTGACCAATCTTGACTGGGGCTCCGATAGTTTGGTCGACCAAATTGATGTAAATTATGGCCCATCATTTACAACTGTCGAACCCGTTCAGCTAGGACAAAACGCGCAGAATGCGGATATTGTGATAAATGGCGCCAATCTGCAAACAGGCTGTAGTGTTGAATTCTTAAATACGATTGTAAATGTGTCCGGCTATGATTATACCTTCGTTCCGGACTCCATTACCGTTACGGTTAATATTGATGTGGCGGCTCAGACGGGAGCGAAGGATATAAATATTTCAAACCCCGATCAAGGAATTTTCGCCAGTGACTGGCAACCATTTACCGTAAGCAGCAGGCCGGTTTTAAGCCAAATACAGACAGAGGTTTCAGGCTGGACGGATAATGAACTCGGACAAGGGACGGCAAATCAAAATATACGGCTTGCGGGCGATTATTTTCAAGCCGGTTTGGGCATATCGGATATCATAATTTCCACCGAGTCCTCTTGCAATACGCAGGACCCGAATATCACGATAAACGGTTTTGTCAGAGATGCCGTAAACCTTATTTCATTAGATGTTTCGGTAAGCGGCGATTGCCCTGTCGGCGGAAGGTATATCAAATTAGTAAATCCGGACAAGGGAAAAACGATTAGCGTCTCCAAGATGTTGTATATAAACGCGGCCCCGTCCCTTGTCTCTCTCACGCCTAATAAGCTGGGGCAATTGGCGTCAAATTACAATCTTACCGTAAGCGGGGGTTATTTTCAGTCGGGGATTGGCGTCAGCGATATTATATTTGCGCCTGCTACCGGCATTACGATAAACAATGTAACCGTGTATGTGCCGGATACGATTATAGTGAATGTGTCAATAGACCCAGACGCCGCTCCCACCGGGGCGGCAAGGGACCTTACAATACTCAATCCCGACGGCGGTTCGGATGTATTAAGCAGCGCCTTTACAGTTAATCCGCGGCCAAAGTTCCGCTATGCCGCACCCGATAATAGAGGAGCGGGGGCAGTAAATTCGGTTATTACAATATACGGAGAAAACTTCGTTGCCGGAATGAATGCGTATTTTGAAGGGGGAGCAACCGGCAAGATACTTCCTTATCCCGTTTCGGCAAACCTTCTAAATGACGCTACGGCGCAGGTTACCATAAATATCTCAACCGATGCCGCGGTGGGCAGTAAATTTATCAAATTAATGAATACCGACGAGGGATACGATACCGTTTATAGCACATTTACCGTGAATACGCCTCCCATAATATCTCAAGTAATCCCAAGCAATAGAGGTCAGGGAGCAACCGAACAGGATATAGGCATAACTTTTGTTTCGGGATATCAATCGGGATGCGTTGCGGATTTCGGCTTAGATATTGAAATTGCTAGCTATACCTATCATGCTTCATCCTTTACCGTGCATATCGGAACCATTTCAGCGACAGCCACTCAAGGCCAAAGGACCATTTCCGTTATAAATTCCGATGCGGGCAGAAATTATGCCGGCTTTACGGTTAATGCGAGGCCTCAGGTTTCTTCCATAGACCCCAATATCGGCGACCAAGGCGTGCTCGGCAAATGGATTTCCATTTATGGCTCGGCTTTCAGTAATGTCGGGGGAAGTCCACAAGCGCTGTTTAGCAATCCCGGTATTACTGTCAGCCAAGTCTTTTATCAAAGCGCGGGACAAATAGATGTTCAAATGGACATTGATATCGGCGCGTCAACAGGTCTCGGCGATGTAACTATTATTAATCCTGACGGCGGCAAATATAAGGCGGTCAATGGTTTTACTGTCGGCCCAAAACCCGCAATAATTTCAATAGAGCCAAGCACATTGGGCAAAGGAGCGGTGGGAGAAGCTATTTTGATTACAGGAAACTATTTTCAGGAAGGATGCAGTGTGGATATTGTATACGGCTTGGTCACGGTAAGCGCGGTAACATTTATTGACGCTCAGCATATAGAAGCGGAAGTTAATGTCGCGCTCACGGCAACCGCGGGGCCGTGGGACCTAAAGGTAACTAATCTTGGGGGCGGATATTCTACGCTGGCAAGCACAGTTACTATCGGAGCTTATCCCACCTCTGCCATAACCACGCCAAGCAATCCTTATTACAACGGCGCGGGCATTGCGCAACTTAAGGGAAACGCTTCAGCCGATTCCGCAGATGTCTGGGTGAGTATGGAGGATTTAACTCTGGGAACAACTTGGTATGACGGCGCAAATTTTTCAGCCAATACTGAACAATGGCTGGATGCCAATTACAGCATAACATTCCAGACCTGGACCTATACGACTCCTATCGCTAAGATGATTTCAGGGCATCAGTATGTGATAAGAAGCAAGGCTTACGGCCTGAACGGCGGCCGTGAAGCTCCTGCCGCGGGTGAGAGTTTCATATATGACAATGCGCCGCCCACTTGCGCCATAGGCGCGCCGCAGAGCGGCGGCGTGACATTGAAAGAATTATCCGCCATATCGGGCTCATCCGCGGATGGCATTTCCGGGCCGGATAAGGTTGAAGCGCAGATTCAACGCTTGTCGGATAACTATTATTGGGACGGTTCGGCTTTTGTTAATAATCCGTCAACCTGGGTAGCGGCCGCGGCCGTGAATCCGTGGACATATACGGGTTTTGAAGGTTCGCTAACAAGCGGGACAACTTATACAATTAGAGCGCGCGTTTATGATGCGGCGGGCAATACGGCTTTGGCGGCGGAAAAAACAATAACATTTGATAATACGGCGCCGGTTTCCCAATTAACCTTTCCTGATGATAATGATTGTCTTTCCACACCTTCCTTAGGGACAATCAGCGGCACGGCCAAAGATTATCCGGGACCCGGCGGATTATTTGCCGGATTGTATAAAGTGGAAGGAATAGTGGAAAGAGGTTTCCCGGCACCGGAAGGTTGGTGGACCGGCATTGAATGGAAGACAGTGGAACCTTCAACTTGGCCGGTAGCGTCGCTTATCGGAGGCGATCCCATGGTATGGACGGCTCCTATGCCGCCGACGGGTGAAATGTCGGACAATGCCGAATACAGGGTTCATACTCGCGCAAGAGATAATGCGGTTGATGCTACCGAAACAGCGGGAACGGGTAATTTGGGTTCGGCGGAGAGCCATACATTTTATTTTGATGCTTCAGCGCCGAGAACAAAAATAAGCAATGTGGCTGACGGCGAGCATAAAAGCTCATTATCCGTAATATCCGGCACCGCGGATGATAATGTCAGCATTTACGCGATACGCAGGGTAGAGGCGGTAAAAACGCATATTTATGATACAAACAATAATAAAACATACAACGGCAATCCCAATCCGGCATTATGGGATATCGGCGATCAAACGGATGCCGCTCACTGGTTTGACGCGGTTTATGTGGGAAACAGTTCGGGCACATGGACATTTACCGGTCCAAGCTGGCAACACACAATGAAATACAGGTTAATCTCTAAAGCTTTGGATAGAGCAAACAACTATGAAATTTCTCTTTCTACGGTATACTTTACCTATGATGTGTATGAGGCTGATCCTGAAAAACCGGATTCCGGGGTTAACGAACCCGCCGATGACCAACATCTCAATAACAAGTTTAGCTCCATAAGCGGTTTCGCTCTTGACAATCCGCGCGGCGTATTAACTGAAACGAAATTAAATATAAGACGGCTGCCTAATTCCGATTTGGGAGAAAGCACAACATACTACTGGGACAAAATTCTTGAGGATTGGGCTCTCGCCGAACCTGCGATAGACAATCTTCCCTCCGCTAGCGCGAATGACGGTGTTTGGGATTCAAATTTTGAAAATTGGTATTGGGATACCCCGCAATCGGGTTTGGAAGCGATTCATTTTTGGAAAGCCGGCAGAGAATACGAAATTATTTCAAAGGCATTTGACAAGGCCGCCAATAGCGAGCTTATATTGTCCACAAACAGTTTTATTTATGACATAGATATCCCTACCGCGACGGTGGTATATCCGCTATCAAGCGGATATATTTCGCAAACAGGCAAGATAACGGGCGCGGCGCAGGATTCATCGCCCGGAGCAATAGATAATGTATATGTAAGGATAAAGAAGGATGCCGTATGGTGGTCAAGTCTCGCTAATGATTGGGTGGGCGGCAGTGTATTTAACGATATTGTCAATTACGGTTATTTAAGTTCGGGGGGGACATATTGGTATTTAAACGCGGCGCCGTGGGAGACGGGAAGTGTATATACTATAGACGCGTACGGCGCGGATAAAGCCGGCAATGTCCAAATAGTGTATTCAACGGCGGCGAATGTAGTCGCGGATTTTGATGCTCCGTTTTCAACCATTACATATCCGACAAACGGCAGCACAATTCAAGAAGATTTGACAGTAATACAGGGTTCGGCTTTGGATTTTGCTCCGGGAGTTTTGGATAAGGTGAGGGTGTCATATTATTGCGTTAACGATGTTTGCGGCGGCAAATATTGGAATATGGCGACAGGCGCTTGGGATTTGGTTTCGGAAGCAGGCAGTTTCCTTGACGCGACGATTTTGCCGAGCGATAAATGGGAAGCCACCGGCGCGTCAAGTCCCACATGGATTACAAACACAATCGGAATCAATTATCGGATTTTCGCCAAGGCGGTGGACCAAGCGGGCAATGAGGTTTCAAAACCGGGGGCTGTGGCGGATGACTCTTCATATATTGAATTCACATTAAAAACGCCTATTCCGCTAACCACAATAATAAATCCGGATATAAATACGCCTCATTGGAAAGCGAGCGTGGCATCTATAAACGGGACGGCGGTTTATTCAACCACGGTTCAGTTAAAAATCATTGATTTTGGCCCGGATTTAGGGGAATTGACGGGTAATGATAATTTGGCATGGAATGGGGCGGCATGGGTTTCAACCAATACATTTAATGATTTTATCGGCGTTGACGCTTTCGCCGCGCCCAACTGGAGCTGGTCCATAGCGGCGGCGAGCTGGAATGTGAACAGAAAATATCGTGTTATATCAAAAGGTTCAAACATTGTATATCTGACCGAAGAAACTCCCGTCGGCGGGAATACTTTTGTAATAGATTCAACGGCGCCGGTGGTTTTAATAATCGAACCCGATAAGGCTTATGAAACGGGTATTTCCACAATGTCCGGCAATGTTAGCGATGTTTCGCCCGGCAGTATTTTAAAATCATATTTTAGGGTAAAGAGGCAGGAAGCCGCCGAATATTGGAATTGGCAACAATCCACATTTACGGCTTTAAGTCCTTATACCGATTTAGGCGCCGGTAATGGGAGTTTGGCGACATATACGACGGATTATTTCCAAACGGGACAAACATGGGAAACCGACAGAAGTTATACCGCTCAGCTTTACGCGGAAGACAAAGCCGGCAATATCAGCCTTGTAAACGAAATAAGTTTTACTATAGACCGTTCAAAGCCGGCTTTAAAAATACTTGTTCCGCTTGACGCCAATAATAGCGGCATCAATTCCATTCCTTCCATATCCGGAACGGCTTATGACGATCATAAAAACGAAAATATTCAGATAGCCGTTCAAAAATGGGGAAGCCCGCAGTATCTATGGTATGGCGGAGCCGATTTTGATGACGGAAACGCCGAACCTCATTGGCTTGATATTAATGCCGGCAATGGTTTTTTATCTCCTGATGCCACAAGCTGGATATTTGCTCCCGCGGGTTTAGATAGCGATTTTACAGGCGGTTTGAAGTATCTTGTTTTGGTTCGCTCAACCGATGTAGCGGGCAATATTCAAAATGATTTTACGCCCGGTATCTCATCAATGACAATTTATGTGGATAGGGTGGCTCCCCAAACGCTTATTACATTGCCGGCGGATGACAGTGACGGCATAAGCGGCAGATACAATTCCGCCGATATAGGCAAATCAGGTCCGCCGGACACCAGATTTTACGGCCATGTTGACGATACTTATTATTCCGCCAATAATTCCGGCGCGGATGCCACCAACAGAATAAGGTTTTCATATCTTTTAAGCGGGGACACATACTATTGGATGGGTGTGATTTTTAGTTCCGGCGCGGCGGCTGAGGCCGATGCTTGGCGGACGGCATCCGTTTTTACCGGCACGCCGCCTTTAATTTGGATGTATACTACGGACATAATATGGCCTTCAGGGGACAGGCCTTATAGGCTTGAAGTGAAATCAGGGGATAAGTCCCGTCTTTCGGATGATACCGGCGCAGGCAATTGGGAAACAGAGCCTTTTCTCATCCATAATTTCATAGTGGATAGCAGTCCTCCGTTACTTTCCATAACATCGCCCACAGCCGCCGCGGTATTGAGTTATACTCCCGCTATAGCCGGGACAGCGGCGGCGGCAATATCGGGATTGAAAGAGGCGCTAATAAAAGTATCCTCATATAGCGCGGGAGGCTGGGTATTGGTAAGCGAGGATAATCAAGCCAACAATGTATGGATAAGCAGTTGGAGCTGGACAGGATTAAGCGGATTAATCGATCAGACGACATATCAGCTCGTGGCAAAGTGCCGGGATAAAGCGAACAATTGGACAGTCGAATATTCAACAATAACTTTCGTATACGATACTATCAAGCCGATAGTGGGGATAATCAATCCGGTTAATAACCGTTACTACGGAAAAAACAGCGCTGAGAGCGGTTATTATTTAAGCGGGATAAGCGGAACAAGTTCGGACGCGCAGAACATAGAGAAAGCAGAGGCGCGAATATATGAAGTAAACACAAGTTCGTACTGGCACACAACAGGCTGGGAACTAAACATAAGCAGTTGGCATTATGCGGGAGCGGGAGCCGGCGGCTGGCAAGTGGAACTGCCGCCGCTTACAGACGGATATAAATATCGGGTAGAGGCGCGGGCATATGATATGGGCGGAAATTTAAGCGTATATGCCACCAATTACTTCTACTATGACTTGGAAGCGCCCACAGTAGCTTTAGATAATCCCGGCGCGAGTTTTTTGAATGGATTGGGGCAGATAGACGGGACGGCGCAAGATGAAGACAGCATAGGGCCGTATACATCGGGGATGTTGAAAGCGCAAATAGCGATACAGCGGAATCCGCCTTTAGGATTTTGGTGGGACGGAGGAGGATTTGATTCAACGGGCAGGGTTTGGCTAGACAATAGCGCCGGGCCGCCGGCATGGACATTAACCGGCAGTTCAACGCCGAGCTGGGTAACGAACACAAAGTACAGAGTGGAAGCGCGGAGTATGGATGTGTCAAGGAACACATCCACAGTAGTAACGCAGGAATTTATATATGACACGCAGTTGCCCGTAGCGATAACGACGGTGCCGTCAAGCGCGTATATAACCTCGCTTGAGTACATAAGAGGGACATCGGCCGATACTAACGGATTAGGCGAGATAAAAGAAGTGCAAATGCGAGTCAAAAATGTCTCAGCCAATGCGTATTGGAATTTAGGGACGGGTGATTATGACATATCCGGACAAGAAGCGGCGTGGTTTGTGGTGTCGTCAACAGTAACGCCATTATATTCAAGCTGGTTTTCAACAGGGACGCCCGGCGGAATAAGTTTTATAAGCGGGTCCGATTATGAAATAAATGTCAGGGCGCAAGATAAGGCATTAAATTATGTCAATGTGTATTCCACAAGGGCATTCAGATTTGACAATCAAATACCGGTATCAAGCGTAACGGCGCCGAGCGCCGAGTATATATCGGATGAGGCTCCGTATGCGATAAGCGGAACAAGCTCCGATTCCGGGAGCGAAGTAACAGCGGTAAAAGTAAAGATACGGCGAAACAGCGATAATTATTGGTGGTCAGCCACAGACAATAGTTTTATAAGCAGCGAGAAAGAGAACACCGCCACAAGTGTGGACCCGTGGTATATAAATGTAAATTCGGGACTGTCGGATAATGTTTCATATTATGCGCAGACAAGCGCGTGGGATCAATCAGCCTTAATAGAAGCCTATCCCGGCGGGAACCCTGTAACATTCTGGGTAGATTATTTAAGCCCGACAAGCGGAATAAGCGAGCCTGAGAGCGGAAACAATTACTCGTCTTTAACCGAAATTACCGGCACTGCTTCGGACACTGTCAGGCTTGATTCTTTGGCTATAAGAATAAAGAGGGATTCCGACAACCTGTATTGGAATGATTCAGCCGATGACTTTACAATATTTTATGCCAGCAATGCATGGATTGATTTGGGAAGTCTGGGGCAGAGAACCACTGATTGGACATATACCGATAATTTCAATTGGACAGGGAATCCTCCCACGCAGTACGATATAAATGCGCGGGCCAAAGATATGTTGAGATATGAAACCAATTTCACCACCATCACTTTCACATATGATACTGCCGCTCCCGCGCCTATTGTGAATGTTCCCGGATCTTTAGAATATATTTCGGCTCCTTTATGGCCCCAAACAACGATGCAAGGAACCATAGCCGTCGATGCATCCATAGTTGAAGCGCGTTTGCGCGACCTTGCGCAGGGAACCACCTATTGGAATGAAGGGACTAAGTTATGGCAAGAGGGCGAAGTCTGGAATATAGCCGATATTTATGCTCAGGGTTTTTGGAGATTAAAAGTTTCGGCTTCGGCTTTTGTTAGCGGAAGGAAATACGCGCTTTATGTCAAAGGAACGGATGCGTCAATACCAGCGCCAAATGTCGGATACAGCGCGCAGCCGATGTTCTGGTACGATACGGATAAACCGACTTCAACGGTAACCAATGTTAGCGACGGAGCGCTTTTAGCCGGGCTTGGCGAAATATCCGGAACGGCATGGGATAGTTCTCATTTTGGCCCCGTCGGCACATCCTTGGATAAAACCGAAATATCAATTTACAATGAGCAAAGCGGCAATTATTTCACAGGCTCGGGCTGGGGAGCGGAAACTCCCTTAAATGTCAGTCTTGGAGGAGAGAGTTTTAACGGAACAGATTTCCGCTGGGAACACGATTGGGCGATAATTCCTTCAACAGGCTGGCTCAACAACTATGATTATGAAATCAGATACAGGGCAACTGATAAGGCAGGGAATCAAGAAGATAATAGCCTGTCCAATCCTGATAATCCAAGAGTTAGGTTTACGATAGATTTACAGCCGCCTGTAGCCATTGCGACCTCCCCCGCCGATAGCGGGATTTATGGCGGTTCATGGGATATTTACGGCACAGCTTTTGATAATAAGGGTCTGGACCTTATTGAAATCTGTTTAAAAAAATCAACCTCCACGGGGTTTAGTCCGCCTTATATGTATTGGGACGGCGTGTTTTGGCACGATGATGAGGGATACGATTTATGGATTAGTTCCGATGACCTTAAAAATTTATCGGTGACCGCGCTTAACTGGTCTCATAAGGGCGTGAATTGGACTTCCGGAAAATATGAATTAAGCGCGAGGGCAAAGGACGATGTCGGTCGCTGGCAGACCAATATTACCACCTCGAGCTTTATTGTGGATATGTTAAATCCGAACAGCAGTGTCTCGTTGCCCGAAAACGGCGGCGCTTATAATGCAAGCGGATTAAGTTTAATTCAAGGTCAGAGTGATGATGATTTATCGGGTATACCCGCCGACGGTGTGTCGGTTTGGATAAGGGATTTGGGTATTAAAGGCGAATTAGAGTGGCCGACCACTTACTGGAACGGCGCCGGCTGGTTAGAAAGCGCTTCCGCCATATGGATACCGGTAAATGTAATCAGTCCCGAAACTTTAGCCACTCCGTGGACATATTCCGTTCCGAATGTGATTGACGGGCATCGGTATGAAATTCAATCCAAAGCCACCGACTCCGCCGGCAATGTTCAAACTATTTTGGCGACAAATATATTTGATTATGACATTCGTTATCCAACAGCCACCATTACTCAACCTGTTGATGGGTCGGAATTGAGCGCTTTGGATGAAATACAAGGCTTGTACAAAGATTATTATCCGGGTTCCGAACTGGATGAGGAATCGGTTAAAGTTTCAATAAGGCAAAATTTCGGCTCATATTTATATTGGGAAGGCCCGGCCACAGGCTGGGGAGCCGTCGAATATTGGCTTGACGCAACCGAAACTTTGATAAACAAAAGCGCCGCGACCGGCGTTTTGGCCGCTTGGAATTACTATGATGTGCCGGCTTGGGAAAATCTAAAATCTTATATAGTAAGGGCAAAAGCTGTTGACTCGGCCGGCAATGCTCAGGAAAATCTGGGAGACACTTTTATATCCTCGGCAACTTTTACATATGACGCCAATGCCCCGCAAACTGAAATTTATACCCCTTATGCCGTTAATTTACCGGCTTATGACTATTTTACGCCTTCAGTAGTTCAAGGAAAATCTACAGCGGGAGAAGCTGAAGTTGATAAGGTTGAAATACTCATCATTCGGGAAGGAGCGCCTTTATACTACTGGAATTGGGCCGGCTCTTGGGTAACCGGCAATGAAGCGGATTATTGGAAAGATATAGGCATAACGGCTGCAGTGGGACCTGTTTATTGGCGTTATGACGGAACCGATATGCCGGGCACTGTTGGTTCATATAGCCTTTTTTATTATGCCACGATAAAAGCGAGATGTTCCACTCAGATAAAAGACGAAATAGCGGGAGCGGGAGAAACTTTTTACTCGGCAGGCGATCGTCCGTGGTCCATAGTAGATACTCCTTATCACGGCGAAATAAGTTCCGGCACAATCTCAATTATCGGAAGGGCATGGTCGGACTATACTGGTGGGACTAATTGGGTGAAAGTCAGTGTTTACAATAAAACGCTTGAAGAATATTGGGACCAGTCATTGGGCGGAGGAATCGGAGGATGGGGTTCGGGAGGAGAAGTATGGAATGATGCCGTTTTAGGCGGCGATGAGGGGGAATACCGGCCCTTTACCTTTGACGCTTCAAGCATTACATGGACGACAGGGGAATACATAATACGCAGCAAAAGACAATTTGTCAGCGCTTCGTATATAGAGGTTCCTCATAAAGGCAGTATGTATATCGTGGATATTTCGCCTCCTGAATCCAGAGTTACCGCTCCCTTGAATAATACCAAGCACAGTAATTTGTCCGTTATTGAAGGAACCGCCGAAGATGCGGGGCCGGCCGGTTTGCAAAGCGTAAAAGTCGCTATAAAATGGCTTGACGGCGGAACGACAAAATACTGGAACGGTTCCACGGATTTATGGGACACAATCGAAACCGAGGTCTGGAACGCGGCAGCTATTGACGAGTCATCATGGACATATACGGAATCAAATATAGATTGGACATACGCCGAAGAATACTATATCACTTCCATAGCGGCAGATAAAGGCGGGAATGCGGAAACCGCCGCTTATCAAGGCAAAACCTTTTTATGCGATAATCAGGGGCCGGTTTCGCAAATAACATATCCTGTTGACGGCGAAACTTATTCCGATGTGGCGTCCATTACAGGCACTTCTTATGATGAATACACAATTCCGGCGGACGGACAGGCGCGCCTTCACAGAGATATAAACGGCGACGATATTCCCGACGGGACATGGGACGGAACGCAATGGATAAGCTATGACGCGAATGTCTGGTTTTCAGTGGACGATTTTACGGTTTTGGGGACTACGGCGACATTAACCAAAAATATGTCCGGAGCATGGAATAGCGGCTACAAATATTATGTCAATATCAGAAGCAAGGACAGCGCCGAATCAGGGGCAAATCAAGGAGCCGCGTCCCCGCAGGCGGCGTTTTGGATAGATAATGAAAATCCGACGACACTGATTCAATTGCCTTCCGCGGCGCAGTACAATTCTCTGCCTCTAATAAGCGGCACCGCCAAAGACAATAGAAAGCTTCATACAGCGGATACCGAACAGACGGTAAAAATAAGAGTGTTTACTCCGATAGGAGCGGGGTATTGGGATTTTATCAACGGCGCTTGGGAAACTTGCGAGTCCCCTTGCGACCCGAATACCTATTTTTCAACCACAGCATTTTCATGGGCGGGCGGAGCTCAGTCAAGCGGAACTTTTTCTTATTCCTTTACTTCGCAACCATGGGTATCCGGGTATACTTACAGAATAGAGGCAAGGTCAAGAGATTATGTTGACAATTATGACGCGGTTTATTCAACGAAAACTTTTAAATTTGACAATACCAATCCTGAAACCGCCGTCGTTTTCCCCGTTGACGGAACTCATTATGCTTCAATTTCAACCGACTCAATTACCGGCACTTCCTTTGACCCCAGCGCAGGTTCAGGAGTTGCGCAAGTCAAATTATATTTGCGGGACTTAACTCAGGGAGCGGCTTATTGGAACGGCGTGGGATGGACGGGCAGCGAAATATGGCTGTTCACGGCTATGATAGCGGATGATTGGTACTGGTTAGGACAGGATTATGGCAAACCGACCTGGGAAGACGGACATTTGTATAAATTGGTGTCAAAGGCTTATGACGCGGCGACAAATCAAGAGGAAAACGGTTTGGGAAACGCGGATATCAGGGATTCGGAGTTTGTCTATGATATATCAAAACCGACTTCATCAATAGCCTACCCCTATAATAACGGATATATAAGCCGGACCGGTAAAATCACGGGCGATTCCTATGATAAGCCAAACGGAATGGTAGAAAATGCCTATATCAGAATTAAGCAATCATTTGGCCCAAAAGAAGATCATTATTGGCGGGTTTCGGATTCAAGCTGGACGGTTGAAGGCGCTCCCGAGGTCTGGAACGATGTGATAAGTTCGGGAACATTAAGCGCCAATGCCACATGGTGGCAATTGGGAACGACGCCGTGGCAAACGGGCGAAGTTTATGAAATAAACGCCTATGCCAAGGATAAGGCGGATAATCATCAGCTTATTTATTCCACAGCAACGAATATTAAAGCTGACTTTACTTCGCCGACTTCAACCGTGACATATCCTGCCAATGGGCAGATTATTCAAGTTGAATTGACGGTTATTTCAGGTTCGGCTTCCGATTTACCGCCCGGTGTTTTAGACAAGGTCAGATTATCTTATTATTGCGGTTCCGGCGTTTGTAGCGGAAAATACTGGGACAGAAATACCGGCTTATGGAGTTCGGATACTGAAATATTTTATGACGCGGCCATATTGCCGAATGATAAATGGGAAGCTACAGGCGCTTCAACGCCCACATGGATTACATCTGTAGCGGGAATAAATTACCGTATTTTCGCTAAAGGCATGGATCTGGCCGGCAATGAGGTTGCAAAACCGGGCGCTCCGGCGGCAAATTCCTCGCACATTGGATTTACATTAACAACGCCTCAGCCGATTTCTTTAATTGCCGTTCCCGATATCAGCGAGCCGCATTGGAGGCTTGCCACGATTCCCAGCATATCGGGCACAGCGGTTCATTCAACCACCGTTCAATTAAAAATCATTGATTTTGGCCCGGATTTAGGGGAATTGACGGGTAGTGATAATTTATGTTGGGATGGAGGAGCATGGGTTTCGACAAACACATTCAATAATTTTGTGGGGGTTAATAGTTTTGACGGGCTCAACTGGAATTTTTCCTTATCGCCTGCTCAGTGGAACGGCAATAGACAATACAAAGTTGCATCAAAAGGTATTAATGAAGATCCCGAGCCTGACCTTCCTGAAGAATATACTGAGGGAACAGGCGAAAAATTCATAATAGACTCAAGCGCTCCTATTGTTGCTATAACCGTTCCGGCCGCGGATTATATTAAATCGCTTGTCCAGCTTGAAGGCAATGTCAGCGACATATCGCCGGGAGTTTTGCAAAATACATATTTCAGAGTCAAAAGAGAGCTTATTGAGCAATATTGGAACTGGCAAGAATCAACATTTACGGCTTTAAGTCCGCCTTATACTAGTTTAACGGCCAATGTGGCCGGAAATCTAGCCACTTATACAACCGATTATTTTTCAAGCGGCCAGGCTTGGGAAACGGACAAGACATATATAGCGCAATTTTTTTCAAATGACAAAGCCGGCAATTCAAGCTGGGCGGGCGAGAAGACATTTACGGTGGATAGAACATCGCCGGTATCAAAAATACTTGTTCCGCCTAATGGCATTACGGGCATAAATTCTATTCCGTTGATATCCGGAACGGTAAGTGACGACCATAAAAACGAAAGCGTGCAGATAGCCATTCAACAATGGGGCGACCCGCAATTATGGTATAACGGCGTGAGTTTTAATGAAGGAGACATTCGCTGGATTGACATAAATGCAGGAAACGGTTTCCTTTCGCCGGACGCGACCAGCTGGATATACGCGCCGGCGAATATGAATGATAATTTTTCTGGCGGGCTGAAATATCTTATTTTGACGCGTTCAACCGATATTGCAGGCAATGTTCAGACTGATTTTATAGTAGATAGCTCGTCGATGGTAATTTATGTGGATAAGGCGGCGCCGGATACAATCATTACATTGCCGGCTGACGACGCCGACGGCATAAGCGGCAGATATAATCCGGCGAATATCGGCAAATCGGGCATTCCGGATACCAGATTTAAGGGAACAGTTACGGACAATGACTATTCGGCTAATAATTCGGGCGCGGACAATCCCAATAAGACGCGGCTTTCATATCTTTTAAGCGGCGACACATATTATTGGACAGGCATCGGTTTTAGTTCGGGCACGGCGGCCTATGATAATGCATGGCAACCCGCTTCGGTTTCGGGTAGCGCGCCTATATGGAATTGGCTTTATACCGCGGACATAATATGGCCGTCGGGTGACAGGCCTTATAAGCTTGAAGTCAAATCAATGGATAAATCCCGCCTTTCCGACGGCATAGGCGAGGGTAATTGGGAAACAGAGCCTTTTATCACCCATAATTTTATGGTGGACAATACACCGCCTTCGGTTCAGATAACAAGTCCGACCGAATTGTCTTTGAATTCAAACACCAATATATACGGAACGGCGGATGCGAATATATCCGGATTTGATTTGGCTAAAATTAGAATTTCAACAGGTACTACAGTCAAGCATTATTGGGATGACAGCGCCGGCGCTTGGGTTACTTCGGCCGGAACTTGGAATGACACAATAAAATTGGGCTCAACCTCATGGTATTATACTGTGGATCCGAGCATTTTGATTGAAAATACGGTTTATACGGTCGAAGCGCAAGCTCTTGATTATGCCGGTAATTATTCAACTCTATATTCCACGAGGACATTTTTAAACCAAAGGCCGCAAAGCAAAATATCGGTTCCAAGCGCTGTGGCTTATAATACCCTGCTCGAATTAAGCGGAACGGCCGAAGATAATATCGGAATAAGCGGAATTCGGATAAGCATAAGAAATTATGACCAAAGCAAATGTTATGACCCCTCATATACTCCGGATCCATGGTTTACGGCGGGTTGCAATAGTATTGACGATGCTCCGTGGATTAGTCCGCAAACATTGATATATGAATCGTCGGCTTCATGGACTTATGACATAGAGGATTCAACATGGACCAGCGGAGCTAATTTCAGAATCAGAATAAAATCCCAAGACAAAGCCGGAAACTGGGATATCCTTTATGACACCGCCACTTTTCAATTTGATACTCATGCCCCTGTTTCAACTGTAACTTATCCCGTCGACGGTTCTTATCTTAATTTGTCTGACAGGGACATAACGGTAACGGGAACAAGCTCGGATTTCGGTTCGGGGGTAACTGATGTAAAGTTCTATCTTAAAAAATCAAACGGCGATTATTGGAATGGTTTAGCTTGGCAAAGCGTTCCTGTATACTTACTCGCGGACAATACGAACCCTTGGTCAGAATTGCTCAACAGGGCGGAAACTTATGTTGACAGTGAGAAGTATACGATAGAAACCATGGCGACGGATATTGCTACAAATGAGGAAGAGGGAGGCTATGGGCTTAAATGCGCATTTGTTTATGATATATCAAAGCCGACGGGAGCTATAACTTATCCATACAATAACGGTTACATAAGTCAGACAGGCAAAATAACAGGCGATTCCTATGATAAGCCTAACGGAATGGTGGAAAATGCCTATATCAGAATTAAACAATCGTTTGGACCCAATGAAGGTCGCTATTGGCGGGTTTCGGATTCAAGCTGGACGGTTGAAGGCGCTCCCGAGGTGTGGAACGATGTAATAAGTTCGGGAACATTAAGCGCCAATGCCACATGGTGGCAATTGGGAACAACGCCGTGGCAAACCGGCGAAACTTATGAAATGAATTCGTATGTCAAAGACAAAGCGAATAATTATGATACGGTTTATTCAACAGTGACAGGTATCACCGCTGATTTTACAGCGCCTACTTCAACCATAACTTATCCGGGACACGGCGATATCGTTCAAACGGATTTAACTATTATCTCAGGTTCCGCTTCCGATCTATTGCCAGGTGTTTTAGACAAGGTTCAATTGTCCTATCGTTGCGTTTCCGGCGCTTGCAATGGGAAATATTGGAACAGAATTACGGGCGCATGGGATTCCGATACGGCTTTATTTTATGATGCCGATATACTGCCAGATGATAAATGGGAAGCCACAGGAGCTTCAACTCCTACATGGGAAACAAGCACAAGCGGTATTGATTATGAAATATTTGCGAAGGGTGTGGATCAAGCCGGCAATGAGGTGGTAAAACCCGGCGCGCCGGCGGCAGCTTCGTCTTATATCAAATTTATTTTGCAAACACCTTCGCCGATTTCTTTAATTGCCACTCCCGACACCAGTGTGCCGCATTGGAGGCTTACAGCGATTCCCGGTATAGCGGGCACCGCGGTTCATTCAACCACCGTTCAATTAAAAATCATTGATTTTGGCCCGGATTTAGGGGAATTGACGGGTAATGATAATTTGGCATGGAATGGCAGTATATGGGTTTCAACAAATACATTCAATGATTTTGTGGGGGTTAATAGTTTTGACGGGACCAATTGGAGCTTTTCCCTGCTTTCTGCTCAGTGGAACGGCAATAGACAATACAAAATCGCGTCAAAAGGCATTAATGAGGATACCGTACCT
Organism: Elusimicrobiota bacterium; assembly: GCA_022013385.1. Taxonomy (GTDB): domain Bacteria; phylum Elusimicrobiota; class Elusimicrobia; order Elusimicrobiales; family UBA9959; genus JAKLQJ01. The sequence continues at coordinate 16,880 of JAKLQJ010000119.1, read as the reverse complement.
GACCTTTATGAAGAATATACTGAGGGCGCGGGCAAAAAATTCATAATAGACTCAAGCGCTCCTGTTGTTGCCATAACCGTTCCGGCCGCGGATTATATTAAATCGCTTGTCCAGCTTAAAGGCAATGTCAGCGACATATCTCCGGGAGTTTTGCAAAATGTATATTTTAGAGTCAAAAGAGAGCTTATTGAGCAATATTGGAATTGGCAAGAGTCAACATTTACGGCATTAAGTCCGCCTTATACAGATTTAACGGCTAATGTGGCCGGAAATCTAGCCACTTATACAACCGATTATTTTTCAAGCGGCCAGGCTTGGGAAACGGACAAGGTATACATAGCGCAGCTTTTTTCAAATGATAAAGCCGGAAACTTAGGTATTGCGGGCGAGAAGATATTTACAATAGATAGAACATCTCCGACTTCAAAAATACTTATTCCCTCCACATGGACGGTAAGAAGCCTGCCGTCAATATCCGGCACCGCGTTTGACGATTGGAAAAATAAAATCGTTCAAATAGCTATACAAAAACAGGCGGGAGCGCCTTTTTGGTATAACGGAGAGTCTTTTATTGTCCCAGGCTCAAATCCGAATTGGATAGATATCGGCGCGATAAACGGTTATCTTTCGCCTGACGCCACGAGTTGGACATATTCTCCGACGGGTATGAATGCCGATTTTGCGTCAAATTACAAATATTGGATTATTGTAAGAGCTTTGGATATCGCGGAGAATATGGAAGATGAGCAAGCGCTTAATGTTAGTTCCATGACAATATACATTGATAAAGACAAGCCTGTTTCATACATATCAATGCCTTTGGACGACGGAGACGGTATAAGCGGAAGATATAATTCCGCGAATATAGGGCAGACGGGAAACGGAACGCAACTTGAGGGAACGGCTTTTGAGAATCCGTCTAATACATACGCGGGAGTTAAAGACTCGTTTATAAGGCTTTCATACCTTTTAAGCGGCGATACATATTATTGGACCGGAGCGGAATTCAGTTCTTATACGGTGACCGAGGCTACCGCGTGGCAGGCAAACACTTTGGCTGCTTCGCCTCCCGTATGGAACTGGTATTACTTGGAGGATATAGCTTGGTCAACCGACGATAGAGAATATACGCTTGAAGTAAAGGCTATGGATGATTCAAGGCTTTCCGACAATACGGGCGACGGCAATTGGGAAATAGCTCCGTACATTAAAAGAAAATTTATAGTGGACGATACACCGCCCTCGGTTCAGATAACGAGTCCTACCGAATTGTCTTTAAACTCAAATACCAATATATACGGAACGGCCAATGCCGATATGGCCGGTCATAAATTGACATATATCAGAATATCCACGACCGGCATAGAGGGAACAAAATATTGGAACGGAGATACCGGTGTTTGGGCGGCTGCGCCGGATACATGGAATGATTCAATAAAATTGGGACAGACCTCATGGTATTATACTATAGATAAGAACATTCTTATTGAAAAAACGGATTATACGGTTGAAGCGCGAGTCCTTGATTATGCGGGTAATTATTCAACTCTGTATTCTACGCGTGTTTTTAACAATGAGAGACCTTCATCTTTTATTTCAGTGCCCAGCGCCGTCGCTTATAATACCCTGACTGAGTTAAGCGGCACGGCCGAGGATAATATCGGGATAAACGAAATTAAAATGACAATTTTCGACTATTCACAGGGCAAGTATTATGACCCGTCTTTGAGCGGCGCGTGGTCTATATCCGGTAAAACCGAAAATGAGGCGCCGTGGATTAGTGTTTCGCCGACTATATGGACAACTTCGGCTTCATGGACTTATGCCGTGGAAGATTCCACATGGACAACAGGAGCAAGTTTTAGAATTAGGATAAAATCTGAGGATAAAATTGGCAATTGGGACATAACTTATGCAACCGCGTCGTTTCAATTTGATACGGGCATGCCTATCTCTGATGTAGTTTATCCGGCTGATGGCGAACATATTAATCTCTCGGCAAAACCCATAACTATAAAAGGCACAAGCTATGACGCTCTTTCCGGAGTTAATCAAGTGAAGTTTTATTTTAGAAAGTCAAACGGTTATTACTGGAACGGTATAAATTGGCAAAGCGATATTAGTGTTCTCAGCGGAGAAGAGCCTTTAGACAATTGGGTTCAGAATATTACTCTTGATGCGGCTTATGTAGACGGCGAGAAATATACAATAGAGACCAATGCTTTTGATGTCGCTACCAATGAAGAAGGGTATGGCCTGAAGTGCACTTTCGTTTATGATATAAAGAGACCCACCGCGGCTATAACCTACCCTTATAATAATGCCTATATAAGCCAAACAGGCAAGATAACAGGCAATTCATATGATACGCCGAACGGCATGGTCGGCAATATGTATGTCAGAATCAAGCAATTGGCAGGTCCGAAGATTGCTCATTACTGGAGAGTATCGGATTCAAGCTGGACGGTTGAAAACGCTCCCGAGGTGTGGAACGATGTCATAAGTTCGGGAACATTAAGCGCCAATGCCACATGGTGGCAATTTGGAACGACGCCGTGGCAAACGGGCGAAGAATACGAGATGAATGTTTATGGCCGAGATAAAGCGGGCAATTATCAGCTTGTCTATTCTACGGCGACAAACATTAAAGCTGATTTTACGGCTCCGACATCAACAGTAACTTATCCCGCCAACGGCAGTACGGTAGACAGCGAATTGACAATAATATCGGGCAGCGCTTCGGATACGGCTCCCGGCGAGCTTGATATGGTCGCGGTTTCTTATTATAAAGCGGACGCTCCTTTGGGATATTGGGATCGCAATGCGGGCAATTGGAGTTCCGCTTCAGAGTTGTTTTATAATGCGGCCATATTGCCAGATGATAAATGGGAGGCATCGGGAGCTTCAACCCCGACATGGATTACGACAAAAGACGGCGTAAATTACAGGATATTCGCTAAGGCCGTTGATAAGGCTCAAAATGAAACCGCTAAAATAGGTCCCGCCAATGGCCCGTGGATACAATTTAAATTGCAAACTCCAAAGCCTGACACCGCCATAGCAGTTCCCATTGCCGGACAGCCATATTATAAACCTTCTGACTTAACAGTGATATCCGGAACCGCTTTGTACTCTACCACCGTCCAAGTCAGGATAATAAACACCGCTTCTGAACCGGATACGGTCTGGACCCCGGGCGGCTGGATTTCAACCGTCACCTATCTCGCCGGATGCACGGAAGACACTTATGTGATCGGACAGTCAACTTGCGGATTTTTCGGCGCCGATAATCTTGCATGGACCAAAAATATAAGCGGTATATGGCCTGCCGGAACAAATAAATTCAAACTTGCGGTCAGAGGTTATAATGACAATGAGAGCATACCCGAGCCGTCTCCGTTTGTTGAGAGATATTTCCATATAGACGGTGATTTTCCGGATTCTACCCTTATTAAACCGGACGCTCCGTATGAAAAACCTCTTTCTAAAATAGACGGAACCGCAAGTGATTTGGGTATCGGCGTAATAACGAAAGTTGAAATAGCTCTTTCCACAGGGAATCTAAGCTATTATTGGGACGGCGCTTATTGGGTCGCCGGCTCAAGCTGGCTTATTGTAAATGCCGGCGACGGAATTTTTGATTCAAACAGCGAATACTGGTATTTGGACACTCAGCTTCCCCAGTGGGAAGCAAATAAAGCTTATGAACTTCAAGTAAAAATCACAGACAAAGCCGGCAATATAAAAACCACTCCTTCGCCTTTTTTTGATTTTACCATAGATACCAGCTCCCCTGTGGCAAGAATAATTGAGCCTTCAACGGGAAGCATAAGGCTTATTTCTCAAATTTCGGGTACGGCTTTGGATAATTGGGGCAATAATGAGGTTAAAGTAGCCATAAGACAACTGGACGCTCCTCCTTTGTGGTTTGACGGTTCAAGTTTTCAACTTACTCAAAGCGCCACTTACTGGATATCCGTGAATAGTAACGGCTATTTGTCGCCGGACGCCACAAGCTGGATTTATGCTCCTTCTGGTTTGGACAGTAAATTTACTCCAGGAAGTTCGGGGCTTAAATATTTATTGCTTTCAAAAGCTGAGGATATTGCCGGAAATGCCCAGCAGAATTTCAATATTGATATTTCCTCCATTATCGTTAACATTGACAGAAAAGCGCCCACTTCTTCAATTACTTTTCCTCTTGATAACTCCGACGGTTTAAGCGGACGGTATCAAAGCTCTAATGTAGGAAAAAGCGCAACGAGTTCCAGGTTAAAAGGAAGCGTTTCTGATAGTTTTTACACTCAAAACAATGCGGGAGTTGAAAGCGGAAAAATAAGAGTTTCGTATTTGGAGACCGGAGACACTTACTATTGGACGGGTTCGAATTTTAGCTCATACACGGTTACGGAAATAACGGCATGGCAAGGAGTAAATATAACCGAAAATGAACCAAATTGGGATTGGGTGTATTTGCCTGATATGTTATGGGACGGGGACAGGGAATATAAACTTGAAACTAAGTTTATGGACAAATCCCGCACGGCGGATAATCCTTTAAGCGAAGGTAATTGGGAAACAGCTCCTTTTGTTACTCATAAATTCATAGTGGACGATAGTCCGCCTTCGGTTGAAATAACATCTCCGACTTCTGTGGCTCATAATTCAATACCGACAATATACGGCGATGCGAACGGAGATATTGCCGGTTTTAATTCGGCACGGATAAGGATATCCACCGGAACGGCGGTGAAAAAATATTGGGAAGGAGACACAAACGAATGGGTGACGGCCGCCGAAACATGGAATAAAACTGATAAACTCGGTTCAACCTCATGGTATTATGCGGTTGAAGGCGCTATGCTTGAAGATGACACGATTTATACTGTAAGCGCCAAAACGCTGGATTATGCGGGCAATTATTCAATTCTTTACTCCACTTATGCCTTTACTTATGACATTACGGAGCCTTCGGTTGCATTGAACTTTCCCAAAAACGGCAAAACTTATTCGCAAATATTTATTTCAACTCCTGTTCTGGGAACTTCCGCAAGCAATCAGAGTTCTCCAAATACGGGAGTGAGCACCGTTACAATTGCCGTAAGCAAGGTTGATGGCGACGAGAATTATACTAATTGTTTTGACGGAAGCTCTTTTATCGCTTGCGTCGCTCCGATATGGCTGCCCATAAACGGCGGCACTGTTGCCGATTGGACATTTAATGACAATGATATCGCGTTCATAAATGACAGCAGATATAAATTCGAGGCGAAATCTGCGGATTTTGCGAAAAACAATTCTTCCATTTCCGGTGTAATCGTGAAATATGATATAGAAAAGCCTACATCCACCATAACGGCTCCGAACGGGGAATATGTAAACTCTTTAACCCAAATAAGCGGCACGGCTTCGGATGATACTGACGGCGCTCTAAGTTATGAAGCGGGACTTGGCACTTATACTGTTAAAGTCGCTATCAGGCGTTTAAGCGGTTCCGCGGGCTGGTGGGACGAAGGAACTTCGGACTTTAGTTCCGGCTCTCCAAAGTGGTATGAAGCCAATAATTCAACAGTGACTTCACCGAATGAATTTTCTTATGGTTTATCGGCCGCGATTCAAACCAATATGACGGACCCGAGCCGTCAGAATTATCAGTATCGGATAGTGACATGGGCATACGATTTGGCCCAAAACAGGGAATTCGGCCCGAATACCGGACAGCCGGATAATGCGGATATACCGGCAAGCGTGGGTAGAACCATAAACTTTGATAATGCTATTCCCGTGGCCATTACTACCGCGCCGGCGAATAATTCATACAAAAATGATATCCCAGCGCTTTACGGCATCACAACCGATACAGGCGTTGTTACTACTGTGCAACTCATGATTAAAGCGGATGCTTTTAGCAGTGTCTGGAAAGGAACATATAACGGAGACTCAACCGATTGGGACGACAGCGATTTATACACTCATTGGAGCACGGCGACTTATTCAAACGGAGAGTGGAATATCCCTCTGCCGAATATTGACTATGTGAACAATAACAGGCTTTATGTTTGGGCAAGAGCCATTGATAAAGCCGGAAATTGGAGTCCGACTCCTTCAAACGCTCAAATAGACAACAATTTAAATGCCGACGCTTTACCGGCTCATTATTTCTCTTTTGACAAGTCCGACCCCGTAACGGGCATTACGGTTCCAGAATCTTTTGTTTTGGCAAATTCAACCGGCCTTGTGAGAGGAACCTCTTATGACGGCAGTCCTCAGCCCAGCGGAGTGAGCGCGGTAAGGATAAAATTAAAGCGCTCTGACGGAGCTTATTGGCGTTTTACCAATGACGATTGGTTCGGAGCGGCCGGAGACGATTATAATACTAACGGAACAAACCCTTGGGAAAAAAGTTTTAATGAGTCGGCTCTTAATGACGGTTATCAGTATAATTTTTACAGTTATGCCAGAGATAATGCCTTGAACAATAGCGACGGGGCTTATTTTTCGACATTCACTTTTATAGTGGATATGACCACCCCCACTTCAAAAATCGATTTCCCGGTAAACAACAGTTTCATAGGTTCGGTTCCGGCTATAACCGGAACGGCCGATGATAGCGTTGAAAATATCAATGGTTGGTCAAGTCCTAGGAATTTTGAATCCGGCATAAGTGAAAGCGAGACGGCGGTTGAAGTTGCCATAGAAAGGCTTGCGGATGAAAAATGGTGGGACGGCTTAGGATTTAATAGCGCGATAAGAGAATGGAAAAAAGCGGATTTTGTCGGGATGTCGTCGGGAACTTGGACATATAATCTGCCGCTTGGAGCTATTGCCGACGGAACCACTTATCACGCTATGAGCAGAGTAAGAGACATTGTCTCAAATATTCAAACTCAATATACGACCAATTACTTCACAGGCGACACTACCAAGCCGACTTCAAAAGCCACCTTTCCAACCGGAACTGTCGAATTCGTGAATTTAGTATCGGGAACCGCTCAAGATACTTTGCCCGGCGAATTGAAAGACAGCGGAGTGGTTGAAATATCAATCAAGCAAATTTCCGGACTTGGATTTCCACAATGCTACGATGGAAGCGATTTCATATCTTGCCCCGGCGGCGTTTATCCCGATGACAGACTATGGATTGCGACAGCCACCGTGGATAATGTTAAAGGCCAACCCGGCAATTGGAATTTTAACACATCGGCTATAAGTTGGATAAACGATAGTCAATACGATATTCAGGCTCTCGCCGTTGATAAAGCCGGCAATAAGGCGCTGACTCCGGGTTTGGAAAGTCCCGATATTTCGTTTTATCTGCAAACTCCTCAAGCGAATACCACAATAAGCAACCCGGCCGGCCCGGACGATAAAAATTATAGAGCAGGCGATGTTTTAACCATATCAGGCGTAGGTTCCAATTTGAGAGCGGTTGATAGCGTTAAAATACACATAAAGAGATTGAAAGAGCCCGCAAGCTGGTGGTATGAGCCCTCTTTGCATTGGGTTGATTCCGATACATATACATTCACGAGCGCGACAGCCGGTTCTTGGGCGCTAGGCATAAACGGAAACGCGGCTTTTACGGTTGATAATGCTTCATATACGGTAACTACGATAGGTTATAACTCGTCCAATGAAGCTCAAAGTCCGTCCACTCAAAGAAGAATCGTTATAGACAATACTATTCCCGTTGGAGAGATATTGGCGCCCGGCACTTATTACATAAATTCCATGCCGGCTGTATCCGGCACCGCCACCGATCCCGGAAATATTACGCAACCATCGCTCAATAAAGCGGGAGGCGCGAATATTTATGTGAGAATCAAGGACATTGATGCCGGAACTTATTGGAGCGGTTCCAGTTTTACAGTTTCGGGAGCCGAATCGTACATAGAAGCGGAATATGCGGCCGCCACGATTGTAAACTGGTCAACGGCCACCTTGGTGAATTCCGGCTTAAAAGACGGGAAGAAATACGGAGTTTACTTTATTCCGAAAGACAAAGCGCAAAACAAGCAAACCGATGAAGGCCAAATGACAAATTATGAGGTTCTTTTTGATACCAGAACTCCCAAAACCTATATTTCTTATCCCGCGAACATGAAGGTCTTAAGATCATTGGCGCTTATTGAAGGAACGGCATTAGACGAGGCAGGCTTTTACGCTCCGAATTATAAATCCGATTTGAATAAGGTGGAGATTCAAATTTATGACGAAGCCAATAATAAATATTGGGGCGGTTCCAATTTTGACCAAGGCAGCTCTTCATTCAATGTGGTTTCAGGCACCAGTACATGGACATATTCCGGAGTAACGGGCGCGAGCGGAAGGTATTATATTCTTCAAACAAGAGCTTGGGATAAGGCGGGCAATGCGCAAAGCGGTTTTACGGATACGGTTTCATCGATGACTTTTATTTGGGATACGACTCCGCCAAATTCTTCAATCAATCAGCCGGTGGATACCGTCAAATATAAACCAACCGGTTTGTCCGGCATTGACGCTTTGAACGGAGGCGCCTCGGATGCGTCTTTGCCTTTTGTCGGAGAGCTTCTTAATAAAGTTCAAATCCATTTGAGTTACCTTGACGGCGGGACAACCTATTACTGGGCAGGCTCCAATTTTAGTTCGTGGACTGTGACCGATATCACGGCATGGCAAGACGCTAGCGGAACGGATACATGGAAATACTCTTTTAGTTCCGATGATTGGATTTCGGATAAAGAATACACATTAAAAACGAGAGCCTTTGACAAAGCCGAACCTATGGGAGCAAATGGAGGAAATGAGCAAGATCCGTGGGCGGCACGCACTTTTATAGTGGACGGAACTCCTCCTGTTTCAAGGGTTTCAACTCCCGCCGCGGGAGGGTTCATTCAAAATACTTTATCTGAAATTTCGGGAACGAGTTATGGAGGAGCTTCAGGACTTGAATCCGGCGCGCCGGGCTTGAAACTCAGAGCATACTATATTTCCGGAACCGACACATGGTATTGGACGGGAGTTAAATGGAGTTCTCCGACCGCGATTGATTTGCCGGTTGATTTTACCGCTTCGGCTTCCACCGTGACATGGACATATCCGCCCGTGAGTTACAATTTGCCCGATATTTCAATTCACAATCAGGTTTACAATTTTTCAATAGCGGGGCTTGACGAAGCCGGAAATCAGGAAACGCCTTCAATTATAAGTGTTACATCCGATTTCAATTATCCGGCTGTAACAGTGTCTACTCCCATGTCCGGCGAGAACGCTTTTTACGGAACTTCAAGAGCGCTTGGAACATTAACAGGAAACTCGGCCGATGTTCCAAGCGGAATAGTTCCGCCGATAAAAATCCAGATTTCAAACCTTTCCGAAGCGGGCGCTATTAAGCCCAAATGGAACGGTTTGGCATGGACGGTTGTTGAGTCCACATGGCTTGCCGTAACGAATCTAAATCCATGGACATACTCGGAACCTTCATTAGCGGGCAATAAGCGGTACAAAGCTCAGATGTGGGCACAAGACAATGCCGGAAATTATATTCCTCAAGATGCGGTCGTTTCCGAATTTATATATGACATAAATAAGCCTTCCACCACGATACTTTCTCCGAGTTTGCCTTTTAGCAAGGCTTCTCAAGTGGCGACATTTTCGGGGACAGCTATTGATTGGGTCAATACTTCAACAGAGGCGATTTCAGGTATTGCGCCTGGCGGCATAGAAATTCAGGTGTTTGATTCGGGCGGAAATTCGTTTAACGGCACGGGTTTTGCCGTCGGCAATTTCTGGAGAAAGGCCGACATAACTTTCACGGGCATTGTAACCGACGCTGTCATCGGTGTTGACATAAATTCAGGAGCCAATTGGACTTATCCGAAAGCTCCCGATACTTGGCCCCCGTCTTTGACCGAAGGCTCCACTTATTATGTGAGAGCCAGATCAATTGACAGGTCTCAAAATACCGAAGTCTATATTGAGAAGCAGTTTTGTTATGACAATTCCGCTCCAAGCGTTGATGTAACTCTTCCGGGCGATAATTTCGCTTATACGGCTCTTCCACAAATTGAAGGAACTTTTTTGGAACCTTATTCCGGCATAAATCCGGGCGATGGAATCCAAGTTCTAATTCAAAGAAACGGCGACGGAGCCTATTGGAACGGCGCAACTTGGGATTTGGTGGGTGATTATAATCCTTCCTCTCATTGGATAAACGCCAGCAATGTTTATTCATCATCTTGGACATACATTAGTCCAAGCCTTGCAAACTATTTCAATACGCTTGGCGGGGCTCTTAAGTTCAAAATCTATGTTAGAGGCAAAGATCTCGCCCAGAATATTTCAAGGCCGGATAATCCTGCTCCTTCTTCGGGCGAAAATCTCTTTACGATGGACAGGTTTGCTCCCGTATCGGTTAGCACATCTCCCGCTTTGGGCAATGGCCCCGCAGTCTATTTGAATCATCCGATAAGCATTATAGCGGGCACCGCGGCCGAAGTTGAGGCCGGTATTCCGTCGGGTTTAAATAATGTCTTTGTCAGGATAAGGAGGTTTGACATTGGAAGCGCTCGTTGCGATTATGACGCGCTTTTAAACCAGTGGTTAACCACTCTCTCCGACGGTTGGAATCAGCAGGACGGGGGTTCGCTGTCCGAATGGACCAAAAATATAGAACCGACGGCTTTCAGAGGAGCAAATCCCGGAGACTGTTATAGCGGCGCCGATAAAGGAAACGGATTCAAATTTGAAGTGCAATCATATGCTCGCGACAATACTCAGCCGGTAAACGGCGGCCCTAATACAGAAATAATTTATTCCACGGCTGTTTTTATACTGGATTATTCAACCCCGACTGCTTCAATAGTTAGTCCCGTTCACCAGAGTTTCTTTAATGCCAAATCTCTCGTTTCAGGTATTGCCGATGACCCTATTGTCGGCGGAGGAATAAATAGCGAACTTGACGAGATTGAGTTTCTTTTGACGGATACCGATTTCCAGCCTCAAAAATACTGGAATTTCAACTCTTTGACTTGGCAGGGCGCTTTTGTCAGCACGACAATAGCGGCATCTTCCGATTGGTCTGTTTCGGCATTGCCTTCAAATAATCCGATTTTGGCCGATTCTTGGGCTATTGGCAGAACAAGCGCCACATTTGTTCTGAAAGCCAAAGTCTTTGATAAGGCCGGGAACTATTCCGATTTTAACTTAAACCAATCAACTTTCACTCTTGATTTGGTTGAACCGAATTCCGCTATTACCGTTCCAGCTATTGAAGGCGACGGCGTATTGACTATTGCTTCCGTCTCGGGCACGGCCGATGATTTTACGGCCGACATATCAACGGTTCAGATAAGAATCAGGCAGGATACCGTTCAAGACATCGATTGCACGAACACGGGTAATAATGGTTATTATTGGAACGGAATTTCGTGGCAAATTCCTGAGAAGTGGCATGGCGTTAACTCCTATAATTGGGGAACTAATGCGTGGAGTTTTAACAGTTCCGCAATTACCTTTAAACCGCAATGCTTCTATATCGCCAAATCCAGCGCTGTTGATAATGCTTCTAACGGCGAGTCATCTTTCGGCTCTAGGAGATTTAAGTTTACTCCGCCTCCGTCCGAAACCGGAATTACAATGCCGCTGAATTTGAAGTATTACAAAGAGTTGACAGTTGTCAACGGCACCGCAAATGACGATACTCAAAAACTGGCGCTTGAAATAATAAGGCTTTCGGATGATTATTATTGGAATTTTGATGCTTCGGTTTGGCAATCGGTTGCGGTTTCCACCGGCTCCATAATGCCTTCGGGCGGTAATTGGACATATGATGTAAACCTGCCCGAGTTTATAGACTCTTCGTCATATACAATGCGATCAATAGGAACGAATTTTTCCAATGTGGATGAATCTGTTCCTTTAATGATTCAGTTTTTCTTTGATACGGCGGCGCCTAATACAGTCGTAAATATTCCCGGCGCATTAAATCCCTACTATAATTCTCTTGATATTTTAGGCGGCGCGGTCATTGACCTGCCGGGGACAAGTCCGCCTGCGGCCGGCATTTACAAGGTTTGGACTCAAATCAAGGCCAATAACGGAGATTATGCCGGCAAGTATTGGGATAATGCTTCCAGCACTTTTACCGTTTCTTGGAGTCAAAGCGCAAATGAATCCGTTTACTATGTGGCAGGTTCTTCATGGGAATATGCCGTAAGTTATCCCACGTCCGCTTTTATAAACGGTGTTCAATACGAAGTTAAGGCCAAAGCTTCGGATCTAACTTACAATAATACCGCTTTGGAAGGCAATCAATCGGAACTCTCAACGGGCAAGGTGTTTAGTTATGATATTTCCATTCCCACAGCCGCGGTTGCTTGCGTATATGCCGACGAGGCGCGTTCCAATGTGCAAATTGCTTCGGGCGCTTTACATGAAACCATGGTCATAGCCAATGAGGCGCAACTTCCGGGCATGCAGATAGACACCGTTAAACTGCATATAAAAGATAATATCTCCAGCCAATACTGGACAGGTTCAAGCTGGAATCCAAGTTCTTTAGTTTCCACAAATTCGTCTGTTCACCAGTCTTCATGGTCCATCGCGGCAATACCATCTTGGGCGGATAAAGGCATTTACACGATGTGGGTTGAAGCGATCGATAAGGCCGGCAATACTCAAACAATATTCACGGGCAATGGTTCATCGGTTACATTTACGATTGATAAGTCCGCGCCGCTCATAGATATAAATTCAATAGCTTCAGGCGCCAAAATATCCGATTTAGTCTCGGTTTCGGGAACGGCGAATGATCCTAATTGGGATACTAATTCCGGAATGGCGTCAATGAATAATATTCAGATTCAAATCTCGTATCTTGACGGCGGAAACACATATTATTATGACAATGCGGCTCAATTTTCTTCAACCACTCTTGATAACACGAATTCATGGTGGTCGGCTACCAACTGGGCTGTGCAGGGCCCCTCATCAGGAACATGGATTTATACTCAGGCGGGATTTCAGGGCGCTATGGTTCAGGATAAAATTTATGCCATAAAAGCTAGAGCTCAGGACAATGCTATTCCCGTTGCCAATCCTTCCAATGTGTTTGACAATGTCGTGGCAAAGACAAATATCCTTTATGACATAACGCCTCCCGAATCAAGAGTAACGGCGCCGCTTGACGGAGCCGTATTAAAAACTTTGGCCTCAATATCAGGCGCCGCTTTGGATAATTTAGCAGGCATTTCATCAATGGGCCAAATAGAAATAAGCATACAGGAAGTGTCCCCGGGCAATGCTTATTGGACAGGCATTGTGCCCGGCACATTTACCGCGACAAGCGAGACATTTTATCCATTAAGCGGAGCGTCTCTGAACGGCTCTTATGACGGTCTGAACTGGAATATGGACGCGCCCGCTTTTTCAAACGGATATCTGTACAGAATTAAGGTAAGGGCCAAGGACGATGTTTTACCGCCGAATGAAGAGACGGAGATTTCTTCCGTCACATTTACTTATGACACATTCGCTCCCGGAGCCGCCATAACATTTCCTGTGGGATTGCCGAGCAGCCAAGGCAATCTTAAAACTCTTGCTTCCGTAAGCGGAACGGCATATGAAAATTTTAAAATAAAATCAGCCTCAATCTCTTTTCAGGAAGTCGGTTCATCGCTTTATTACGATGTCGGTTTTGCCACTTTCAACTCAATTACTCAGAAATGGATAACGGCCGGTATTTCAGGCTCCGGTCCAAATTATACATGGACAGCATCGGCTCCGCCCCTGCAGGATAATATCAGTTACAATATTCAGGTCATTGCCGACGATATCGCGGGTAATGTAATGACGCCGCCCACCGCCACCACCATTAGATATGATACCACGCCTCCTTTATCCGGCGTAGTGAGCCCTGCCGACGGGTCATTTTTCAATAACATAGTTTCAATAACAGGCACAGCGCAGGATCAAAATACCAACCCTTCAGGCGCTTCAGGCGCTCAGATAACCATAAGTTCAGGAACCGTTTTTTGGAACGGCGCCATTTGGGTGGTGTCGGAGACATGGCTTGCCGCGGCGAGCGGAGCGAACTGGACGAAGAATACGCAATTGCCGCCTTCAGACAATAGCACTGGATTGACTGACGGGGGTTTATACACAATTAGAACGAGGGCTTATGATATCGCCGGCAATACCGAAACCGTTACCGGCGGAAGCTCATTCAGGTTTGATGTTTCTTCTCCCACCGCTTTTATCAGTCAGCCCGAAGATGCCAGCAGATATAATTCATTGCTTTCCATATCCGGAACCGCGAACGACGCTTTTAATGTAAACTACCCGCAAATCAGAATTTTTGATGTGCCATTGACCAAATATTGGAGCGAGAGTTCCGGTTGGATTGATTCCTCGACATGGAATATCGTAAACAGTTCCTCTTCTCAGAGCGGAGAATTTGGTTGGGCATATGATTCATCATTGGTCTCATGGCCTGATAGAGACCATGAGCTCAGGATAGAGATAAAGACCAAGGATAGAGCCGGCAATTATAGTATCACAAGTTCCACATTCAGCTTTGATAAAACTCCTCCGGGCTCGGCCATATTATATCCGCCTTCCGACGATATATTGTATTCTTCAATGACGAATATCACAGGGACGGCGCTTGATTATGGTTCGCCGCTGGATGAGGTAAGAATAAAAATGTGGTATATAAGCGCGGGAACGACATATTATTGGACGCCGGACACTATAGGCGGGAAGCATTGGATTATTAACGATCCTGATTGGCCGACTTTATTAGGCGGCGGCCCAAAGGCAACCATTCTTTCATGGGATTTCAGTCATTCTGATTTTGACGATCCGAGCCAATTAATTTATGTGTGGAAACAGGCAACTCATGACGGAGTTAACGGTAAGAAATTTTATATAGCCTCAAAAGCCAGAGATTCCACCGCGAATGACGAAATTAACTATTCAACCAGAACATTCATATTTGATAATGAACCGCCTATGTCCGGTCCTGACAGGCCGGGCCCCGATACGGCTTATAATTCTCTCGCAGTGTTAAGCGGCACTTCGGTGGACGGCGTAACCACTGTTGACAGCGTCTTCATTTCCATATTAAGCGAAAATGAAATCGGCGGCCCAAAATACTTTACAGGCTCTGAATTTACTTCAGACACAGAGGTTTGGTTGCCTATTTTAAGTCTTTATCCTTCGTCGTGGACATATACGAACGGTCTGTTGGAGTTTACGAGCGCATATCATTATATTGTAAAGTCATCGGCGACAGATTCCATAGGCAATGTCCAGCTTGCGGTCGGCAAGTCCAGATTTTTGTTTGACATAACCGAGCCTAAGTCTTCAATACTAAATCCCGTAAACGATGTGATTTACAATGATAACAAAATGCTTTCAGGAAATTCTTCCGATCCTGGATTTACCACCGGCATAAACGGCGCGGGTTCAGGCGTTTATCCCAGTCTCGGCTGGCACAAAGGCGGTGTTAATATCCTTGTGTTCAGAGATACTGAGCCGTATCTTGCCCCCGCGGGCCCGATACCTTATGGCGGATGGGATGATACCGGATATTTCTGGAACGGTTCAACTTGGACCGCGGCAAGCGAAGGCGCCGTATGGGATTCGGCCGTCTTTACCGATTCCTTAGGTAATTGGCAGTATGACAGTCTGATATGTCCCGATCCTAATCCGACTAATATTCCATGCTGGGTTAGAGGAGACCGCTATGCTTCGTGGATTAAGGCAACCGATAATGCCGGAACGCAGCAAACCATAATAACTCAGGGCCCGAAATTTTATATTGCGGCGCCCGCTCAGAGTTTTGCTTTGAGTGTGTCTGTTAATCCTGCCGAGGCGGGGTCTGATATAACTCTGACGGTTGAGGCGAAGGATGGAATTGCCGGCTCAGGCAATACCGCTTCCGCTTATAACGGAACGCTCAATTTCTATATAGACGGCGCGCCCGGCGGTCCTGAATATATGGATAATGATGATATAACGGATGAAATACACGGTTTGCCCAAGCAACAGCAATTTCAGCCGGCTTGGCTTGGAAAACATGATTTTACTGTCCGCCCGAGAAAGGCGGCGATAAGAACTTTACGCGTGGAAGATAAAGATAATCCGGGTATATTCGGAACTACGAGCGTCATTATTAACCCGGCGACAGCTGACAGATTGCAGGTGATAGCCGACTTTGACCCTGCGGGCCAAATGCCGGCTCCAGGCAAAATGGAGCCTATCGGAAGCGAGGGCCGCGAGGGCTTGCCGAGAACCAAATCCGCGGGTTTAAGCGTTCCATTTCTAATTCGGGTTACCGATAAATATTGGAACTTGGCGCTATCGTCGGCGGCAAGCGTGGATATTTCAGATACCGACGACAATAATTCAATCATAAGCCCTGATACTAATGCGGTCTTTGTCGGTTCTACCACAGTAAACAGGATTTTCGTATCCGCCGATCCGACAGGCTGGAATGTAAGAGCCAAGGGGCAGGGGATTTATAGCAATGCTTCGAATCCTTCAAGCAATGTGCCGGTGATAGCGCAAGATGCTGACAGACTTTTGGTTTTATTGCCCGGTGAGACAAGGGTTCAGGGCAAGACAAGCGAACCGAAGGGTAAAATCGGCGTTCCTATCGATCAGCTTGCCGGTTCAACTTTCAGCGCTACTGTTTATGGGGTTGACCCTTATTACAACACCGATACTACGGCCAATTTTTATGCGGCGGTGAATATTATAACCGACCAATACGATATAAATCCTTCTTCTCAACCGCTTGAATCCGGCGCGACTGTTTTTGTATTTACTCCCGTAGTAGCTTCAAGCCACACTATTAAGGCCGAAAGTTCTTCTCTGCCGCTAGCCACATCCGT
>JAKLQJ010000118.1 GCA_022013385.1 Elusimicrobiota bacterium | reverse complement strand
GTTCTTAAAAAAAGATTTAAGCCCGGTCGCCGAAAAATAGCGGTAAATATCGGATTGGCAATAGGTTAGAGTAAATCTGGTTACCCTACCACCTACTTGGGCAGCAAAAAAGCTGCCCTAAATCGTAAAGCCCGCTATGCGGAAAGTAGGTGATAGGGTTTCGCCGTTTGATGCGCATAGTCCCGCCAAAGGCGGGAGCAGAACATAGTTTTCTGATAGAACCCCGCCTGTCATGCTGCTGTCATGGGCATGGGGTTGTCCCATGGTTTATCCCATGAGCATAGCGTGGCGGTGTAAAAAGGTTTAAGCATTCCTCTGAAATTCTCCGAGCGTAACGAGGGAGACGGATAAGCTTCCAATATCTCCATACTGGAGAAGGATGACGCGAATAATAAAGGATTATTTGAAAGGCAAGAAGATAAAATTTGATTATTATATTATAATTCTGTAATATGTTAAAAAACACATGTTTTGTAAACAGGCTAATAGCGCATATGAGATTTATAAATTTTGAGAAAAAGCTAAAAAAATTTGATATATTCAACCTGAATGATATAAGGAAAATTGAGGTCAAGTTTGATTTGCGCCGTCTCAACGAATGGATGGGAAAAGGATATATTAGGAAAATTAGGAGAGGACACTATATTTTTTCCGATCTCGCTATAAACGAACAAGCTTTATTTTTGATTTCAAATACAATCTATTCGCCGTCATATATATCCCTTGAGATGGCATTTTCTTTCTATGGTCTTATTCCAGAATCTGTTTATGAAATCACATCGGTAACATCTAAAAAAACAAATCGATTTAAGAGTGATATTGCCGTTTTTACCTACAAACATATTAAGCCGGAATTGATGTTTGGCTATAAGCTTGAAAATTACAATAATCGCCGTTATTTGATGTCGGAAATGGAAAAAGCCTTGTTAGATTATCTTTATCTTATGCCGGGCATAAAAAATAAAAAAGATTTTGAAGGATTAAGATTTAATGCCGCGGAATTTAAGGCAAAGGCCGATATGGATAAACTTAAAAGATATCTGCATACTTTCCATTGCAAGGCATTATCAGCCAGAGTTAACGCGTTTGTAGAGTATATTAAAGATGCTTGATATTTTAGAAATAGAAAAATATTATCCTGAAAACGAAAAACCTTTCAAAAAAAATATTTTGAGGGAATATTTGCAATATAAAATTTTAGAAATAATATTTAATTCAAAAACAGGGCGAAGCCTCGCGTTTCTTGGCGGAACGGCTCTTCGCATTATTCACAAAAATAGCCGATTTTCTGAAGACCTTGATTTTGATAATTTTGGCTTTACCGAAAAACAATTTGTCTCTCTTATCAATGAGGTTAAGCGAGGTTTGGAATTGCAAGGCTATGAAGTGGAAATAAAGAATGTGTTCAAGAACGCATATCGTTCATATATAAGAATGCCAAAGGTTTTGTTTAATAATAAAATTTCATCCATTCGGGATGAAAAAATTATGATACAAATTGATACCGTTCCGCATGCGTTTGATTACGCTAAAGATTTTAAAATTCTCAACAAGTTTGATGTTTTTACTCAAATTTACGCTACCCCTTTAGATATACTCTTATCGCAAAAGATTTATGCCGCATTAAATCGCCCGCGCGCGAAAGGGCGCGATTTCTTTGATATCGTTTTTTTATTGTCCAAAACAAAGCCAAATTACGCGTATCTTGAAAAAAAAATTGATATTAGAAACGGAGGGGAATTAAAAGAAAGTCTGATGTCCAAAGCTTTAAATTTGAATTTTGATGAATTGGCGAAAGATATTTCTCCATTCCTCATTAAATCGGGCGACAGCAACAAAGTAAAATTGTTTAGCGCCTATATTAAATCATTAGATCTTTAAAATTTGAAAATATGGCCGCTTTACATTTGGTTAAGCTTGAATCCAATCCCCCGCGGGGTTGTATAGGTTAGATAGTTGGTTTTCTTAAAAGCCTGTCCGACGCAGTAGCAGTGGCGGGCGGGTATGACAACAAAAGGATTTTACCCCGCAGGTTGGGTAAACTTGGTTTTAGAAAAAACCTACGGGGTAAAATCTCAACAGAAGGCGCAAAAACATCGCGCATCCTTTCCGCAAATTCAGTCTTTTACGGGCTTCTCCAATGCCATTTTTGCTAAAATATACATAGACGAAGAAAGACGGAAATTTTAGGTGGCAAAGCTTGATGAAGCCCGCGGCGCATCCATAATTCAAGTCATTGAAAAAGCGGAAGTTCCTAAAAAAAGATTTAAGACCAGTCGTAGAAAAATAGCGGTAAATATCGGATTGGCAATGTTTTTCTTTTTACTAAGTTGTTTGCGGTTTTTTTTTACCCCGCAGGTTAGAATGAATGTGGTTTCGCCGTTTGATGCGCATAGTCCCGCCAAAGGCGGGAGCAGAACATAGTTTTCTGATAGAACCCGCAGGGTAAAGAAACTGACTCCAAGACCCCAAACAGCAAACTATACTTGTCTTTTTTCACGCAATATTGTAAACTAAACATTGCTATGCTTGAAGAAATTTATTCCCTACATAACTATGTGGTAAGCAACATCCCTCAACAGTTTAATCGCTATCTTTATAAAAAGATAAATTGGAATTTAAACGCCATATGCGTTACAGGCGCCAGAGGGGTCGGAAAAACAACCCTTTTGCTTCAACACTATAAAGAGCGGTGGAACGATGTCGAAAAATGTTTGTATATTTCCGCTGATAATATTGATGTGGCGCATTATGGGCTTTTTAACATAGCCAAAGAATATTTTAAATACGGAGGGGAAGCCTTAATAATAGATGAAGTCCACAAATATTTGCCATGGGGAACCGAGTTAAAAAATATTATTGATACATTTAAGAACAAAAAACTGTTTATTTCGGGAAGTTCTGCGATTAGCTTAAAAAAAGGAAAAGCCGACCTTTCGCGAAGAATGGTATATTATAATTTAGAAGGCCTTTCATTTAGAGAATACTTGATTTTAAAATACAAAAAACAATTTCCAGTTTTGAAGCTTGAAGATATTATTGACAAACATGTCCATTGGGCAAATAAAATATCCGCTGAAATTCCCGCGCTTAAATACTT
Source organism: Elusimicrobiota bacterium (assembly GCA_022013385.1). Classification (GTDB taxonomy): domain Bacteria; phylum Elusimicrobiota; class Elusimicrobia; order Elusimicrobiales; family UBA9959; genus JAKLQJ01. The sequence continues at coordinate 895 of JAKLQJ010000118.1, read as the reverse complement.
CAAACAATACTTGGAAAAAGGATATTTTCCGTTTTTTCAAGAAGGAGAAAATGAATATATCTCAAGATTAAAAAATATTATTGAAAAAGTTATTTATGAAGACATCGCGGCTATTTATGGTATTCGAAAAACCAGCATTTACATCATTAAAAAATTTTTATGGCTTATAGCCACTTCAGCTTCATTTACGGTGAACATTGAAAAAATGAGCCGTGAATTGGGGATATCTAAAGAATATGTTTATAATTTCATAGATTATCTGGAAAACGCGAATTTAGTCGGAGCGATATTTTCGGGAGATAAAGGCTATAGGCTTATCAGAAAGCCTGCAAAATTATACATCGAGAATACAAATTTACTAAAAGCCATAACGGGACATTTAAACCTTAAAAACGATATCGGAAACGCGCGAGAAATATTTTTTGTCAATCAATTAAAAGACGCGGGCCATAGCATTTCAAGCGCGGCAACGGGAGATTTTTTGGTTAACGGGAAAACGGTGTTTGAAATAGGCGGAAAAAATAAAAAAAACACACAAATAAAAAATGTGAAAAATGCGTTCGTGGCAAGTGATAATTTAGAAATTGGATTTGGCAATAAAATCCCTCTCTATTTGTTTGGGTTTATGTATTAAAACGGGTAGTATTTGATTGTTTCTTGATGTATAGGAATTTCAAAGTGTAACGGTTTAGTTGTTTTGGTCGTTCTCAAAGTTTCCGACACATTATGAGCCATAGGCTCGTTTACTGTAGCTGCAGGGTGGACTACGCTATCGTGTCGTGGTCGTTCACCCCGTGTAACTTCGTTCACAGGACTAACATCCTTGGCCGTCTGATGGACATAGTCCCTTGTTACGGCACCCAGCATAGCCTTGGAATCTTCCAGATTCCTAAGG
>JAKLQJ010000117.1 GCA_022013385.1 Elusimicrobiota bacterium | reverse complement strand
GGTTGATGACCCTGATGTTGAAATAAAAGGTTTTACAATATTCGGTTCTACGAATGTTTTAACGCATATATCCACCGCCGCCGGCAATACCGTATTTAATGGCGCTGTAGAGGTGTCAAGCGATATATATATAGTCGGAAAATCCACATTTATTGACAATGCTTATTTTGCCGGAGCCGGAAATATTTTTGTAAATGACGGTTCGGCCAATCAAATGCTTCAAAAAAATGCGGCGGGAAATCTAGAATGGATAGACGGTTCTTCTTTGGGCGATGATTTGGGCAATCATGTGGCTACGACGACATTAGATATGGCGGATTTTGATATAGTGAACATAGGTTCAATGACAGTTGATAATGGCGAGGGAGGTATAAGTATTGCTCCATATTTTGACCCCGCTTTAAGATATGCCGGAGATAAAGGCATATCAATAGGTTCAAATACTTACAATAACTACAACAAAGGCGTGGGTGTGGGATACAATGCTTACGGCAACTACAGCAATGGCGTGGGAGTGGGATACGAAGCTAACAACAACAACACCTATGGCGTGGGAGTGGGAGCCTATGCTAACAGCAACAACACCTATGGCGTGGGCGTGGGATTCGTTGCTTACGGCAACTACAGCTATGGAGTGGGCGTGGGACTCGATGCTAGGGACAACAACACCTATGGCGTGGGCGTGGGAGCCTATGCTCAAGAGAACAACGACTATGCGGTAGGTCTTGGCGCTTATTCTCAAAACAATGATACATATGGAACAGGACTTGGAGCTTATACGACTGCCGCTTCTTCGTCGGTAGCGCTTGGAAGTTATGCAAAAGCTAATGCCAAAGAGAGCCTTGCAATCGGCGCGGGAACAGTCAACAATTCAACAGGAACGGCAAGTTTCGGGGTATATGCGATAGAAACATCCAGCAATATCGTAGCCGTCGGAAGTATAACGGCAAACGCTTTCTTCGGCGACGGTTCAAATTTAACAAATGTGGACGCCACTGACGACACTAAAGTTCTCAAAGCGGGCGATACAATGACAGGACAATTAACTGTATCAGGCTCCACATTGACTATTATCGCGCCCGATACGGTTCCTTCATCCCTTTGGGTTTCAACCTCTGCCACTACGCCGCATCTTTATGTGTCAACAAACGGCAATGTCGGCATCGGTACGGATGACCCGGGTTACAAATTAGAAGTTAAAGACACAGGAGCTATGAGTTTTCAAGTGGAACCGCTGAGCGGTTATGTCAGTCTTAGGCTAAATGGCATTGAAGTGGCCAGAATGAAACCATAATAAGGGATAGGATTATGGATAATAGATGTAACTGTAGTATGATCAATTCGTATTAATTGGTATAATTAGATGTATATGATAATAAGCCGCGATATACTGTCAAAAGTTGAATCCGCATTGAACAGCAATGAAAATGCGGTTGTGATTATTTATGGCCCCAGACAATCCGGCAAGACCACACTTATTAACTTAATTCTTGATAAGACCGACAGAGAAAAGGTCGGATATTTTACAGGAGATGATTTGTTTACCCAGGACATTTTTGGCAAAAATGATTTGGAAACATTGAAACGCATTGTATCAGGTAAGGACATATTGGTAATAGACGAGGCGCAACGCATTGAAAATATAGGATTAACGATAAAACTAATAATTGACAATTTGCGGCTTAAAGTATTAATTTCGGGCTCTTCCTCTTTTGAATTGGCAAGTAAAATCAGCGAGCCGTTGACAGGCAGGACGAAAACTTTTTGGCTTTATCCTTTATCATATAGTGAAGTTGCTCAAAAATACAAACTAGTTTTGCTTGGCAATGCCCTTGAACAAATGCTTAGATTTGGGATGTATCCAAAAGTCCATACATTATCAAGCCAAAGGGAAAAGGAGGATTACCTTTACGAGTATCTTAATAATTATCTTTATAAAGATATTTTAGTTTTTGAAAGCGTAAGAAAGCCCAAAAAAGTGGTAGATCTCCTTACGCTTTTATCTTTGCAAATAGGAAAGGAGGTGTCTATTCAGGAATTAGCGCAGAATTTGGCTATAAGCCAAAAGGCTGTGGAAAATTATCTTGATGTTCTGGAAAAAATGTTTGTAATTGTCAATCTCAGAGGATTTAGCAGAAATTTGCGCAAAGAAATTTGTAAAACCTCTAAGTATTATTTCGTGGATGCGGGGTTAAGGAACGCTCTTATAAGAAATTTCAATCCTTTAAAACTGAGAAACGATGCCGGCGAACTTTTTGAAAATTGGTTTATCATAGAAAAAATAAAAGCTGCCGCTAATTTTAACAAACCCGCTAATTTTTATTTTTGGCGCACTTATGACCAGCAAGAAATTGATTTAATTGAAGAAAGAGAAGGCAAGCTTATGGGATATGAATGCAAATTCTCGGCTAAAAAAGTCGCGCGGCCGCGGGATTGGCTGAATGCTTACAATAATGCCGATTTTAAAGTAGTTGACAGCGCTAATTTTTTTAACTACCTCCAAATAGCAAGCCAAAAGGCAACAGGAGCCTTTTGAACTTCAAAAAATCAATCCGAAAGTTTTAGTTAAAAAAGGAATAAAAGAATTGCGACATTTGCCAATAAAAAATACTTTTTGAATTTTTTCAGCTACCAATAAAATTGTGGAAACACTGCCAAATTTATAGAATATTATAAGCTGAATTAGGGTGACAATGACTAAGCTTAATAAAATAAAATGTATTTTGACGCAACATAAAGATGAACTTCGGGAGAAGTTTAAAGTGCGCAGGATTGGTATTTTCGGCTCTTATGTTCGCGATCAACAACGAAAAGGCAGTGATACGGATATTCTTGTAGAATTCAACGAGCCGGTCAGCCTGTTTGATTTTATGGATTTAGAGAACTATCTCGGAAAGCTTATTCATAATAAGGTGGATTTGGTTTCTAAGAAAGCTCTTAAACCATATATTGGCAAACAGATATTAAATGAGGTAATATACTTATGAAAAACCGTGATTACCGCGATTATGTCATGAATATCCTTAAGTTCTATTCAAACAGGCAAGTGTCGGCAACTATGCCCTTAGGAATCTGGAAGATTCCAAGGCTATGCTGGGTGCCGTCCCGCCATAGGCGGGATGTCCATCCCGCCACTACTGCTTCGGCGGGCAAGCAGACGGCCAAGGATGTTAGTCCTGTGAACGAAGTTACACGGGGTGAACGACCAAAGAAGCGGAAAGTTTTATCGGCAGTCAGAACTCTGCAATCAGCGGGTTGCGGGTTGAAGGAAATTTAAGATTATTTAGCGGGGAAAGTTTATGAAAAGAATATTATTTTTATTTTTGGTTTTTCTGTTTGCAAACTCTGTTTTACAGGCGGTAGAATTTGAAGTGGTTGATAAATTCAGTGTGAATAATTATTCGGAATTCAGAGGTTCGGCGGCGGTGGTAACTGATGATTTAACATCTTCGGCAATATTATGGGTTTCAACTTACGGAGCGACAAGTCCCAATTTATATGTTTCAACAAACGGCAAAGTCGGCATCGGGACGGCGGCGCCGGAATTTAAACTAAGCATTGACAATGACGGCGGAATAATTGCTAAAGGGGTTGAAACTAGCGGTTCTGTTCTCACCGCTGCAGGTAACGGCACACGACTTATTTGGTATCCCAGAAAATCCGCTTTTCGAGTAGGTTATGTCTATACTGATGATTGGGATGATACGAATATCGGTGCGCGTTCGGTGGGAATGATAAGTGGTAGAGCTAGCGCAATTGAATCATTCGCGGTAGGATATCGTTCCACTGCCAGCGGAAACAACTCAATCGCAATGGGAAACAGGGTTGCCGCCGGTGCGCAAGAATCAATAGTTCTTGGAAGAGGCGCCGATGACATAAATAGCCTATCTAATGGCATCACAAGATCTTTAATGGTCGGTTTTTTCTCGGATATTCCCACTTTATTTGTCGGGCCAAGCACAGGAGTTGGAACAATTGGTAGAGTTGGAATCGGGACGAGTAGTCCGCAAGCTGAACTTCATGTGTCTTCAGCCGCCGGTGTTTCAAGTGATTTACTAATTATCTCAACAGGAGCTTCAAATGTAATTAGAATGACGGGCGCGGGAGAAATATATGCCAATAAATTCTACGGTGACGGTTCGGGAATTACCGGCCTTCCGGGCGCCGACAACCTCGGCAATCATATGGCTACAACGACATTGCAAATGGTCAATTTTGGCATTAACACCTCAAGTGATATAACGGCGGCAAGGTATCAAATAAACGGAAGCACGGTTGTTGCTATACTGCCGGGAACCGGAAGTTTAGGAATAGGAATTAATGCGGGAAGGGTGAGTACGGGCAGTTACAATTCTTTTGTTGGATATGATGCGGGCCAGGCCAACATCTATGGGGAGGGGAACTCTTTCATGGGCTATCAAGCGGGCTACTCCAACACCTATGGGTATGGTAACTCTTTCATGGGCTATCGTGCGGGCCAATACAACACCGGGGGTTTTAGTAACTCTTTCATGGGCTATCAGGCGGGCAACTTCAACACCTATGGGTATGGTAACTCTTTTATGGGCGCTTTTGCGGGTAAATTCAACACCGAGGGTTGGGGGAACTCTTTCATGGGCGATAGTGCGGGCATCACCAATACCACGGGTTGGGGGAACTCTTTCATGGGCCATAGTGCGGGCTATTCCAACACCACGGGTTGGGGGAACTCTTTCATGGGCATTAATGCGGGAGACTCCAACACCTATGGTTTTGGTAACTCTTTTATGGGCGCTTATGCGGGCGATGCCAACACCTATGGGAATAGTAACTCTTTCATGGGCGCTTATGCCGGCCAGGCCAACACCACGGGGAATAATAACTCTTTCATGGGCATTTATGCGGGCTATTCCAACACCACGGGGAGTAATAACTCTTTCATGGGCTATGATGCGGGAGACTCCAACACCACGGGAAGTAAAAACTCTATCATGGGAATGAATGCGGGTTTTTATAATCAAACAGGTTCGGCAAATGCCATATTCGGCAATGAGGCCGGACACGGTGTAGACTCAAATTCCTTCTCAAGTTCCACGATTATGGGTTATCAGGCGGGCTATGGTATAAGCACTGGCAGTGATAATCTGCTTTTGGGTTTTCAGTCGGGCGACAGTCTTACGACGGGTTCAAGGAATATAATAATAGGTTATGATGAGGATGCGCCTACTGCGACAACTAATGACCATCTTAATATCGGCGGCTTAATTTATGGTGATTTAAGCGCCGGCAAGATTGGTATTGGGACGACTGATCCAGGCTATACTAAGCTTAAAGTAAAGGGAGATAGCGGTATTGGTTTAGAAAATGCTGACGATTTTACTTGGTATCTCTTTCCAACTATCACAGGCGCTGATAACAAATTCAACATTTATGGCAATAGTGTTGAAAGGTTGACAATAGATGATACAGGAAATGTCGGCATCGGAACAGCGGATCCGGGTTACAAATTAGAGGTTTCATCAGGTGCGGGCGAGGCTGGGACAATACTTGCGGTATCTACCGGAACATCCATAATGATTGAACTGCAAGGTGACGGCGATATTATCGCTAAAAGATTTATAGGCGACGGATCGGGAATTACCGGCCTTCCGGGCGCCGACAATTTAGGCAATCATGTGGCTACTACCACTTTGAATATGGCGACCTTTAACATCGTCGGTGTTTCAACTATAACCGTAAGTTCAATAACAACAACAGCCGCAGGAATAACATTCAGTACAAATGTTTATTTTACGAACGGCAATGTCGGTATCGGAACCGGGTATCCTGATTCTGGCGCAAAATTACATGTAGAGGGAGGAGATATTTGGGCTTTTAATGATGGAAATAATCCTAGATTTTTATTTGGAGATGATCCAAGCACCGAATATGGTCAGATTCAATGGGATAGCATTCTCAATGTATTTAAGATAGGAACAGACGATTATAATGATGTTCTTTTTGTGGGTGACGGCAAAGTGGGTATAAATGCCAATAATCCTATCGTGAACACATTGTCAGTGAATGGAAATATGTCGGTAGGCGCCAACTATGCAGGGGATGCCGCTCCAACCGATGGGTTATTAGTTGAGGGAAATGTCGGCATTGGGACGGCTGTTCCTGTATATAAGTTAGAGGTTTCATCAGGCGCCGGAGAAGCTGGGACAATACTTGCGGTATCTACCGGAACATCCATAATGATTGAACTGCAAGGTGACGGCGATATTATCGCTAAAAGATTTATAGGCGACGGTTCAAACTTAACAGGTCTCAATAAGGTGCTCATGTCGTTTAATCTTTATCTGCCGGATGCCGCAATGGACGGTATAGCCATACAACTTCCAAAAGCGGCAACCATTACTAGAGTAACAATGAAATGCAATGGCGGAACCAATGTTATTGGAAGGCTTTATGAGGTTGACGGCGATGGCGATCCTTTAGATAAGGTCGGTATTGAAACAGTAGACTGGACCGTAACTACGACGGAGACGGAGGATACGGCGTTTAATAATGCCGCTTTAGATGCGGGAGATTATTTATGGTGGGAGACAACCAGTGTTTCCGGAGGAGTTACCATGTTTACCGTGACCGTAGAGGGCACAGAGCAATAGCTAGTGTAGTGCGTCCAACACTTCTTTACATTTAAATGCTTGTTTTTACCCCGTGGGTTGGGTAAACTTGGTTGTAGAAAAAACCCGCGGGGTTAAAACCACGACGCAAGATGCGTAAATAGTAAATGTCAAGTTAT
>JAKLQJ010000116.1 GCA_022013385.1 Elusimicrobiota bacterium | reverse complement strand
TCATGCTGGCCCTTTAATCCCGCGCGGGATAAATTGCTTGAACCTGTTATAAGAGTGCCGGGATATTCCCCGCCTTGACTGAAATCTTCTTTGTTTTCAAACAAGTAAAGCTTGGCATGATTGGGAGCAAGAGTTTTTTTTTATTTCAAGCGAGCCGTTTTTAATTTTTTCCAAAAATATCGCGAATGCTTCCTGAGTTTCTTTATTGTCAAAAAAGTCGGTTTCATTGAATATTTTAATCAACCCCTTATAATAATCGGTTCTTATTTTTCCTCGGGAAACACTTCTATTTTCAATGATTTGGTATTCCTTTACGGCGTTCAGCAGGTTTTTCTCAATATCCAAACCCACCAGTATTTTTAAGTTTTTATTTGCGAGATTTTTGTATATTTCCTTAAATCCCGAAAAATAAAAATATCCGACGAGAAAATAAAGGTTTTGAGAATTCGGGAGTATATTTTTAATTACATCGGAAAGGAGTTTGCCTTGATTGGTTATAAATTGATTTCCCATAGCAGAATTATATTAAATTTCCACCTACGAGGTGGAAAATGGTTTAGGTTGGATTTAATCTTTTTTTCCGGAGGCGAAGAAATAGGTTTTATCCTCAATTTCAATATCCGAGAAGCCCGCTTTCAAAAAAGCGATTTTTATATCGCTGTCGGATATAAGCATATGATTGCCCACTATGCCGCCGACTTTTTTATGCTTTAAATTCAATTTCTCTCTATTCATTGAATGAGCTATCATTAAAACGCCGTTTTTCTTTAATTGGCAAAACGCATTGTTAATAATTTTTTGGGGATTAGGAAAATGAGGGAAAGCGTTATAAATTATTATTTTGCTAAAGGATTCCGTCTCAAAAAGGGGGGTGTCTTCGTAATCGGCGCAAACAGCTTTAACGCGCGGAAATTTCTTTTGAATTATTTTAATCATTTCGGAGGAGATGTCTATGGCGGTAATATTTGAGCATTTATATTTTTTAAGAACCGGGATTAAAATTCCCGTTCCCGCACCGACATCCAGCGCGATATCATTTTTATTTATGAAAATTTTTCGGGCAGCTAAATCCGCCGCGTCAAAGTCGCATTGTTTATGACACAAATGCCATTCTTTGGCGCGCTTGTCAAAAAACTCTTTCATTTCGTTCATTATAGAGTATTTTACTATAAACCAGTACAACCGCGTAGGTTGTACTGGTTTTTTGTATTAGGTTTGGTTTGTCAGTTTTTCGGCGAGGGATATTTCTTGTTTTCGCAAAGAGTAGTTTTTCGGCAGAGAGCCGATGTATTTAAAGAAAAACCAGTTTATCGTTTCTTTTAGCCAAATATTAATGTCCGTTGATTGCCAATTGAAAAGTTTTTGAACTTTGGATATATCAAGATTAAAATCGGCAAAAGCCGTAAGCGGCGAGGATTCAAAATTAAAATTATTTTCTTTAAGCCAATCAAATTCAGCATATATAATGTCTGCCTCTTTAGTCATCATATTGGCTGAGAGTTTTATGAAGTCTTCAAGATTTATTGTTTGATTGTCTCCAAAATTATATATTTCCCCCCCGGTATTCTTTGCCAAGATAAGCGTTTCAAAAACTCTTGCCGCGTCTTTTGAATAAATATATCTTCTTGAAAAAAATGCTCCGGGCAAAATTAAAGGTTTGCCGTCGGATAATCTTATCCAATAGGAAAAAGCCCTGAGTGTCGGATCATTGGGGCCTATTGCTACAGGAAATCTTATTATGGCGGCGGGAAATTTCTTTTCTTCAAAGGCGCTTAAAAAAACCTTTTCAGCGTCTAATTTATCAAAAGCGTATTGATATTCTTCTTGTTCTCTTAAAGCGGCATTTTCTTTAAACATTTCCGTGTGGCATTCTCTATAGGGCGATGACGCTCCGTCAAGAACGGAATAAACAGATTCTGTACTTGTAAAAATATATAGGCCGACTCTTCCATTAAAGGCTTTAATCGCGTTTTCGGCATCTTTAGCGGAATAGCAAATATTGTCTATTATCACATCCCATGTATCAACAGACATTCTGATTAAATCGATATGGACGCTTCTGTCCCCCCGCGTTTGTTTGATATCCAGAGGCAAGCCGTTCGTCGGACAGCGCCTTGAAAAAACAGTGACTTTATGTCCCGCTTTATGGGCCATAACCGCGAATTCTTTGCCAATGAAGCTTGTTCCGCCTAAAACTAATATTTTCATAAATTTCTCAGTGACGGGCAGGCACAGGGCGTTGCCGCGTTGTTGCGCTACCGAACTATTTTGCTTTGATGTCCGGTGCTTCCAAAGCCCCCTCCGCCTCTTTTTGATTCCGGAAGCTCGTCGTCCACTTCTCTAAATGTTGGATAATGGACAGGTTTTACTATCAGTTGGGCTATTTTTTTGCCTTTGTTCAGGGTTTGCGCTTCATTTGTAAGGTTAAATACGCAGACTATTATTTCCCCTCTGTATCCTTCATCTATAACTCCGGCCATTATTTTCATGCCTTTTGATTCAATTGAGCTTTTCCCCCATACAAAACCGGCGGTATTTTCAGGAATGGCTATTGTTATGCCTGTTTTTATTTTTGCCGAAGAATGCGGAGCTATTTCTATTTCTTCTATTGAGAATAAATCCGCTCCCGCATCATTTGCATGCGCTCTTTCGGGCAATATGGCATCGGGATGTATTTTTTTTACTTTAATTTCCATTAGTTTCCTCTAAGCAGTGTAAGAAATTTAAAAGAACAGTTTATCAATTTTTACTACCGCTTCCCAAACTGAGATTTATTGCTTTCCTGTAAGCTAATGTCCTTGCTTTCTTTTCCGCTCGAGCTCTTAATATAGCTTCTTTTTTTCCTGCGTAAACATCATTGGGGCTTACATTTTTCAGACCTTCGTGCGGCGTAACATTATAACGCTCTATTCCTTCTTTTATCGCCATTCTCAATTCTTCGGAACTGCAATAAACCAATAAACATACGCCTTCTTTTAATCGCCTGTTGAATCGCTCTATCTTTCCTTGTGTTTGCGGATGATAGGGCTTGCCGAATATATGTCTTATGCCGTAATATCTCAGATATTTTGCTAATGTACCGGATATAAATCCCGAACCGTTATCCGATAACAATACGGGACGCTCATTTTCAGGAAGCTCTTTTATCCCTGCGTTTTCTATTGCTGTTTCAATCGCTTGTGATGCTGAATTTCCAGTTTCATCAAGGGGCTAATTCCCATCCGACTATTTTCCTTGAATAGTCGTCTAAAACAGGAAGAAGCTTATAGTACCCCAAATTGGCAACAAAAAAGTTTGTTCCATCTATCTGCCACATCTCATTTGGACGGCTGGTTTTATGCTTCCATTCTTTTACCGCAGGAAGTTCCGCCATCGGTCTCTTGGAGCAATTAATCCTTTCTGCTTAAGTAAAGCATAAACCTTGGATTCCGATGCATAGAAATCGCTATCTACGCTATAATCCTGGCGCCAGGCATAAAATATGTGCTTACAGGAATTCCAAGTTCTTTAAGCAATCTTCTTTTGCCTCTTTTTCCTTCCAATGAACGGATAAGTTTCCGACATTCTTCATCGCTCATCCTGTAATGCCAGTTTCGTCCAAGCAGACAAGACTTTTTTTAAAAAGCGATAGCTCAAGCATTTGTTCGGCAAGTATTACTTTTAATTGAGCATTTTCCCTTTTCAGATTCTTTACTTCGTTTTGCGTAGCGCTTCGCTGATTATCGTCCTTAAGTCTTGCTTTGCCGGCTTCCATAAAATCTTTAACCCATGAATAATAGACATTCGGGGAAATTCCTTCCTTGCGACAAAGCTCCGCAACGGAAATTTCTTGTTTCATGCCTTCCAATATTATTCTGATTTTATCTTCAGCAGTGTATTTGCGGCGAGTATAACGCCTTACTTTACCAATGAATGTGTGAGCGTTTTCGGTTTGTCCCGCAGACTGTTGAACTGTATCCATACTGCCTCCTTGATTATTTTAACTTTTTATTTTTGGAGGTCAATCGGATAAAACTGTACATTAAATTTTAACTAAAGTGTCCAAGGGATGCAAAAGACTTACGATGATGTCTTGGAATAAAAGTCTTGGAATAAAAGTTAAAAGTTGATGCATAATTGTGTTATAATGGGACATAGGGAATCCTCCGTTGGTAAATGGTTTTTTATCAAAAATAATTTTACCATAACGGAGAGGTTCCCTCAAATTTTAACCGGACAGATGTGAAAAATCTATTCAATTTTCGAACATAAAAAATTTGCTAATATTTCAATAATGAAACAGTGTCGAGAATGCAAAAGAGAAATAAGCGAGCAAGCAAGGATGTGCCCTCATTGCGGCGCTCCGTATCCTGTCAAAGAAAAATTTGACGGATACGGGTTTGAATATAAGAGTAAAACCGAAATTTTAAGTCTGCCTTTAATACATATTTCATTTAAGTATCGCCCGAATTTTATGCCGGTTCCGGCGAAAGGAATAATTTCAATAGGGCAGTTTGGATTTGGGCTGATTAATATATCTCAATTTGGAATAGGATTAATATCGGCAGGACAGTTTATTATTGGAGGTTATGTCCTTGCGCAGTTTGCCATAGCATATTCCTGTATTGCTCAAATTGGTTGGTATGTAGACAAGGGATATGGACAAGTTTTAAGAAAAATGCCGGATGTTTTAGCCTTTGTTAATTCTATTCTGAACAATCAATAGAATAAATATGATGCGGTTAATATATGTTAACAATGGATATAACTCGCCTTAAATGCGGTGGTTGAGGGATGTGTATCTTTACAGTTTGTTTTAATATTATAAAAAATATGGTTAACATGGGTTAATAGTTTGTGCAGTAGTTGCTATTTTGGATGATTCGTTTTGATCCATACGAATAATTGTATTGTTCAAATGGAGAACTTGCAAAAAAATTTAACTACCTTTTTTGTAAATATTTGGTATAATTTTTTGTTGTGGTTAACATAGGTTAATATTATTTCTCAGCTACAGGTAGAACAATTAGGAATATAATCTTTTCATTTTATTGTATTAGGAATTTCAAAGCTATGCAGGGTGCTGTCCCGCCATAGGCGGGATGTCCATCAGACGGACAAAGGTTGATATTTGGAATTTATTATAGCCTTTGAGGTCCATAGTCATGGAATGCAGCTGATAAATTTTAGATGCGCGCAGATTGTATATATGCGACGATGATATATTTTTGAGACGCTCAAAACGCTTGTCATTAAAAATGTTGTATTGTCTTTCTAAAATATGTTTGGTTGCCGGCCCTGATAAGCGTTCATGAAGATTA